>JBKOUI010000346.1:0-4871 GCA_046723315.1 Pseudomonadota bacterium
CAAGGCCGTCGAGGCGCTACAAAAGCTTTATGCTAGCGGCCACCACTTCATCATTGTCGACGGCTCCGCCGATACGTTGCTCAAGTTGTCGGACTTCGCCAAAGACAAGGATATCCTGCTCTTCAACATCCGAGCCCAAGATGTGACGCTCAGGCAGGAAGATTGCCGCGCCAACATCATGCATGTGGTGCCTGACCGCTACATGCTGGCCGATGCGCTAGCCCAATATCTCGTGGTGCAGAAATGGACGAAGTGGCTCTTGGTGCACGGCTCGACGCCCGGCGATCTTGCTTATGCCGATGCCATCAGACGCGCCGCGAGTCGCTTCGGCGCCACCATCGTCGATGACCGAGAATATAAGGACATGTCAGGCGGCAGGCGCGACGACGTCGGCACCATCCCGCCCGGCAAGCAAGCGAGCGCCGATGAGGCATTCGCCGCCAATCCCGACTATCAGGTCATCGTCGTGGCCGATGAGGATCAATTGTTCGGGCCCTATATGCCGTATCGCGGCGGGGCCGATCCGCGTCCCGTTGCCGGCACCACGGGGCTCACGGCCACGACCTGGAGCCCCGGCCATGAGAAATGGGGCGCAACCCAGGCCAACAATCATTTCCAGAAGGACTACAAGCGCCTGATGCTGCCCATCGACTATCAGGCTTATGTGGCAACGCGTACCATCGGCGAGGCGGTGACCCGCAACAGCGGCTCGGATTTTGCCACGGTCGCGGCCTTCATCCACGGACCCGAGCTTCAGCTTGCTCCCTTCAAGGGCGTCAAGCAGCAATACCGCGCCTGGGACGGACAGTTCAGGCAACCAATCCTGATTGCCACCGACAAGGTCCCGGTCTCCATGTCGCCGCAGCGAGGCTTCCCGCATGCGAGCCACCCGGAGGTCGAGATGGACACGATCGGCATCGATCAGCCCGAGAGCAAGTGCAAGATGTAAGGTGGCTCAGCGCTCGGCCGCAGCCGCTGTGATCAAATTGCCGTTCTCGTCCAGCACGGGGACGTTATAGCCCTCAAGGATCGCGTAGATACCGGGCCGGTTCTCCGCAAGCAGCTTGTTAATCGTGTGCTTCCATTGCGGCTCGTTAGGGCGCACGCCCATGGTGATCCCGTAGATCGTGCTTGGGCCGGCTTTTTCTTTGACGAGGGGGACGAGCTTGAGCGGCACGGAGGATTGCTCGGCATAATAACCGCCGACCGGCCCCCACAGTATACCGACGTCGAGCTCGCCCGAGGCGATTTCCGCGATCATTTTCTGTGCCGCTTTCGAAGCGCTCTCGTCGGCATTGACCTCGAACTGCTTGGCGTTAGCTCCCAGACTGTACATGGGGAGGATGCTCGCCGGCGGCGTTCGAGCGAAAAGGCCGATCCGCTTGCCTTTGAGGCGCGAGTCCGACAAGCGGTCCACGCCTGCGAGCGACTGATCGTCTTGGCGATAAATCAGAACGTAGGACGTGTAGTAATAGGGATTGGTGTCGTCGATCAGACCGGTGCCCTGGGCATAGCCCATGACGAGGTCGCAAGCGTCATGTCCCATGGTGTTGGGGACATAGCCCGTCGATTCCGAGAACCAGCTATAGGTAAGCTCAGCCCCAAGCTTCTCGGCGATAAGCTCGGCGAGCTTATTCTCGAAGCCGTCGCCCTTGTCATTGGAGAAGGGCATGTTGTCCGGGTCGGAGCAGACGCGCAGCGAGCCTGCCGATCGGGCGCTGTCCACCTCGGCAACACTGAGCGCGGCGACCAGAATGGCGCAGACAACGATCGACGCAAGGCGCCACATTGCACGCTTAGCTTCGATTCCGATTGTCCTGCTGCTCACCGGCAGCCTCCAGCTTCATCAAGGTCTCACCATAGCACGGCGCGCAACGCCACGTGGCGCGGGTCGGCGACGAGGATATGGAGATCAGCGGCCGCAGCCGCCAGCCCGCATCACTGCTATGGACGCGTCACTCTTGCGCGCATTTATCGATGTTCGCGGCCCGCTCGACCCCGGTCGGATAATAGGCGCCGGTTGGCTGAGTGCCGAAATCCGCCATGGTCTGATGTGCGGCGTCGATCGCATCGGTCTCGTTCTTGGCCTTCAGCATCTTCACCGCGCAACAATCGGCGTCGAGCTCCATCTGCTTGAGCTGCGGTGCGATATAGAAGAATGGCTGTGGCCCGAGATGGCCGAATTCCTCATGATAGAGCCGCACATGACCGAGCGAATGATGGCAGCACTCATGTGCCATGAGGAATCGGCCATAGGCGGGCTTGTCGCGGAGCGCCACACTGCTCACGACGATCACTGGCTTGCCGTTCGAATCGAGGGTCGACATTCCCTGCTCCGGCACCTCGCGAAGCGCGTAGGTCGTAACGTCGCAATAGGGATTGTTAGCTGTCGGGTAGGTTAATCGGGTTGCTTGCGCGCCGCCGCAAAACAGCCCGAGACCTCCGATAGCTGCCACTGCTAGGACCCGAAGATGCATGATCGACGGTCCGCCATGAGTCGCCTTCCTTGGAAAGACTATGCTCATCGCGGTCGGGGCCAAAGCTGTTTGTGTGTCTGAACCATGAACGCCATATTATCTCACGGCGTTCCCCGGCGGGGATTAACACTGTAGTGAACTGACCGATAGCTTAGCTTGGCCAAGCTAGGGGGAGTCCGGGTAAAAGGATGCGAGACGCATGGATGTGAAGAGCAACACCGATAAGGTCTGTATCATCGGCGCTGGCTCGTCCGGGCTCGCGGCCGCCAAGACCTTCAGCGAGCGGGGCATTCCCTTCGACTGCCTCGAGCGCGAGGGGGATATCGGCGGCCTGTGGAACGAGGCAACCAACACCGGCGTGGTCTACGACACGACCTATCTCGTCTCGTCGCGTAAATATACGGGCTTCGACGATTATCCCATGCCCGACGAATATCCGACCTATCCGTCGCATCGCGAGACGCTCGCCTATCTCCGCGCCTACGCGATGAATTTCGGCATCCTCGACAAGATCGAACTGAACGCAACCGTCGAGCGTGCCGAGCGCGTCAAGGACGGCTGGCGCGTGAAGGTGGCAGGCGAAGCACGTCCACGCTTCTATCGCGCGCTCGTCATCGCCAACGGCCACCATCACGTGCCGCGCATGCCGAAAATCCCGGGTACATTCACCGGCGAGATCATGCATTCGCGCGACTATCGCAGCGTGAAGCAGCTCGCCGATAAGCGTGTTGTGGTCGTGGGCTCAGGCAATTCCGGCTGCGATATTGTGGTCGATGCCACGAGCGTGGCGCGGAAGATCTATCTCAGCATGCGCCGCGGCACGTACTTCGTGCCGAAATTCATGTTCGGCCGGCCAATGGATGGCATCATCAATTTCTGCGAGAAATTCCCAATGCCGCGCGGTTTGCGCAATCGCCTCTACACCCATTGGCAGAGGTTGATGGTCGGCAAGAATGAGCGCTACGGTTTGCCCGAGCCGGAGCATCGCATTATGGACACCCATCCGACCATGAGCACAGTGTTGCCGCAGCTCGCGGGCCATGGCCGTATCGGCGTCAAGCCTGACATTATCGAATTTGCCGGCGATAAGGTCCGATTTAGCGATGGCAGCGAGGTCGAGGCCGATCTCGTCATATGCGCAACGGGCTATGAGATCGCAATTCCGTTCCTCGACAACAGTCTCCTGTTCGGGCCCGACAAGCAGCCGCTTTTCTATCTCAATATCTTTCATCCCGAGCTCGACGATCTCTTCGCTGTCGGCCTGATCCAGGCCAACGGCTCGATCTGGCGTCTCGCCGACGATCAATCAAAGCTCGTGGCGAGCTATCTGATCGCCATGGCCGAGCGGCATGAGCGGGGAGACTGGTTCAAGGAGCTTAAGCGTCAAGGACATGCGAGCATGGTCGAAGGCTCTTACGTTCAAAGCGACCGGCACCGGCTCGAGGCCAATTACTACGCCTACCGACGCAAGCTTAAGCGGCACTTGCGGCGGTTCGGCCCTATGGCCACGGCAACGCTTAAATCGGGGCGCCTAGTGGCGGCGCCCTTCCGCCGCAGCGAGCGGGTATCCGTCGACGCCTGAGCCTGTTGTTGCCGGCGCCATCGCAGGATAGATTTCGGGTCGCCTCAACAGCTGCCCAAGTGAGGCGGTTTGCGGCTCATTCGGCGCTTTTTGCATGAAATGACGGTTTGAGCCTTCGGTTCTTGATGTGGCCCATTCAGCCGGGGTTCATCCCGCTCTCGCTAGTGAGCGCCAAGGTCCCGAGTCGATGGAGGAGCCTCCATGCTCAAGTACCTCGCCGCGTGTCTAACTGCCGTTATCCTCCTGCTAGCCGCGCCCGGCCCTGCAGCGGCTGAGAAGCGCGTGGCTCTCGTCATCGGCAATTCTGCCTACCAGCACACCGCGGCGCTCAAGAATCCCAGCAACGACGCGAGCGATATGGCGGCTGCGCTCCGCGCACTCGACTTCGATGTGGTTGACGGCACTGACCTCGCCAAGGACGAGATGGAACAACGCATCAGGGCGTTCGCGGCAAAGCTCGTCGGCGCCGATGTCGGGCTTTTCTTCTATGCGGGCCACGGTCTCCAGGTCGACGGCAAGAACTTCCTCGCCCCCGTCGACGCCAAGCTCCAATCCGATACCGATCTCGATTTCGAGGCGGTCGAGCTCAACCTCGTGCTCAAGCAGCTCGAACGCAACAGTAGGATCTCGGTGGTATTCCTCGATGCTTGTCGCGACAACCCACTCGCCTCCATTCTTGCTGCGAGCAGCCGCTCGCTTGAGATTGGCCGCGGCCTTGCGCGTATCGAAAAGGCGGTCGGCATGATGATTGCCTTCTCAACCCAGCCGGGAAACGTCGCGCTCGATGGCGAGGGCCGCAACAGCCCCTTCAC
>JBKOUI010000236.1:0-11463 GCA_046723315.1 Pseudomonadota bacterium
CTTCAGCACTCTGCAAATCAATTCCCTTTTTGTAACATTTCATTCCGCTACGTCGCCAGCGGGGCGGGTGCTCCATCCTCGGAATCTAGACGCCGAAATATCACTCGCTGAGTTCTTTATCTGCGATATTTATATCACCTCGTACTCGGCTTTTTCAGTGTACTTCAATTTATCAGGATCTCGGCCGTACTTTAATAGACAGGATAGCTTTCCATCCTTTTTTGCGCGAGTTTCTCGTTTAATGGTATTATTATCGTCTGCAACGGTATCCGCCGAATATGGCTCAAGCCGTAATTGTCTTGTGGTATATTTCTTATTCATGTTTACTTTGTTGGCAAAAGCCGTGTCGAGCTTTTCTATGTAAACATGGATCGGAAAACCTGCAAAGTTCTTGATTCTTATACCCAAGATGGCCTGCGCGAAGGTTATTATACCATCGCTCTCACTCATGCCTGGGTAGAACACCGGTCCCTCGATTACGAGCTTTCCTCCTGGTGAACTCCTCTCTTTGCGTTCGGCAATTCTGATGATCCCCGTTGAAACTGCAGCGAAGGTCAGCGCCGATGCTCCAAACAGATACGGCAACGGAATGGGTGTTATTAGTCCGCTGAGAAACGTCACGGCAGTAGTCACCGCTGGCCACAGCCAGGGACGCACGAATTCGGAAGCGAAGAAGCTGTAAACACCCTCGATGGTCGATATTGTGTGCCACCATCGACGCAGAAGTGTTTCCTTTTTCGCCATTACTTGCTTGCAGGCCACGTCCGATGCACCGCGTACAAACTATCTCAAGCGCCGCAGCAGGCGCTGGCGCAAATCCTCGAGCTGGTCGAGCGTGGTGTAGCGGATCCTGAGCTCGCCCTTCTCACCCTTCCCCTTCTTGATCTCGACGCCGAGCCCGAGTGCTTCGGCAAGCTCTGCCTCAGCCGCGCGCGTATCGGCATCCTTGCTCCTGCTGCGTTTGGGCTTAGGACTTTTTTCCTGTGTCAAAGCCTCGATATCGCGCACCGTTAAGCCTTCGTTAACGATGCGGAGCGCGAGCGCCTCGGCGTCGGGGCGGCCGATCAAAGCGCGCGCGTGGCCCGCGCTCAGCTGTCCGGACCGCAGCATCTCCTGCACGCGGTGCGGCAGCTTGAGCAGGCGAAGCGTGTTGGCGAGATGGCTGCGGCTCTTGCCGATGACCTTGGCGAGGTCCTCCTGCGTGTAGCCGTGGCCGTCCATCAGCAGCTTGTAGCCCTCGCCCTCCTCGATCGCGTTCAGGTCCTCGCGCTGCACGTTCTCGATGATGGCAAGCTCGACCGCTTCCTGATCGGTGAGTTCGCGCACCACCACCGGCACCTGATGCAGATTGGCGAGCTGCGCCGCACGCCAGCGCCGCTCGCCGGCGACGATCTCGTAGCTCTCTGCATCCGACAGCGACGGCCGCACCACGAGCGGTTGCACCAGCCCGCGCTCGCGGATCGATGCGGCAAGCTCCTCGAGCTGGTCTTGCGAGAAGTTCCGCCGCGGATTGAATCGCCCGGGCTTGATCGCCGCGAGCGGCAGGCTGCGCTGGTCCTCTGCCGTCCCGCTGATGAGCGAGGCCAAGCCCCGCCCCAGCCTGTTCCGTTGTGCGCCAGCCGACATGGCAGATTCCTCCCCTTTGATTCGCCGATAGATGATCATGCCGCACGCATCCGCCGCTCGCGCTCGATCACCTCGGATGCGAGCTGGATGTAAGCCTGGCTTCCCAGGCAGCGATAGTCGTAGAGCAGCACGGGCTTGCCGTGCGACGGCGATTCGGCCACGCGCACATTGCGCGGGATCACCGTGGCGTAGACCTTCTCGCCGAGCACGCGGCGCACATCGTCGACCACCTGGTCGGACAGGCTGGTGCGCGTGTCGTACATGGTGAGCACGACGCCATGGATCTGGAGCTTCGGGTTCAGCCTGACCTTGATCTCGTCGACCGTGTTCAGGAGCTGGGCCAGGCCTTCGAGCGCGAAGAACTCGCATTGCAGCGGAACGAGCACGGCGTCGGCCGCGGCGAGAGCGTTAACGGTGAGTAAATTGAGCGAGGGCGGGCAGTCGATCAGCACGTAGCTCGTGGGCTGGTCGGCGAGTTCCGCGGCGGTCATGGCGGTGAGGCAGTCGCGCAGCCGATAGTGGCGTCCGCCTCCGGTCCCCGCTTCGCGCTCGAACGACATGAGATCGATGGTGGCCGGCACGATCGAGAGCCGCGGGACGTTGGGGGTCGGGACCATCGCCTCCATGATGGTGGCGTGGCCGCTCAACACATCGAAGGTCGAGATCGGGCGCTGGTCGACACCGAGCCCGGTGCTCGCGTTGCCCTGCGGGTCGAGGTCGATGATGAGCACGCGCTCGCCGACGGCTGCGAGCGCCGTGCCGAGATTGATGGCGGTCGTGGTCTTGCCGACGCCGCCTTTCTGATTGGCGAGCGCGAGCACGCGGGTGCGCTGACGGGTGCCGAACAGGCTCATGGCGATCGCGCCTCGGCGCCTTCGCGCGGCCGAAGGTTGCTGACCTCGACGATGTGCGAGTTCGCCGCGGTGAGGCTAGGGACGAGGTGGGCGGTGAAGTCCCACTCGCGCTTCGCCTCTTCGACCTCCGCTTCTGCCTCGCGACCTTTCAGGAAGAGCCCCCGTGTTCCGCTCGCGAAGAACGGCGCCGCCAATTCGAAAAGACGCGGCAGCGGCGCGAGCGCTCGCGCGCTGACAACGTTAGGTGCAAGCCTGTTAGCGCTTTGCGCGAAGTCTTCAATGCGCATGGCGTGAATGTCCACAGGCGCTTTGGTGGCGCGCGCGACCTCGGCGAGGAAGGCGCATTTCTTGCGGTTGCTCTCGACGAGATGCATGCGGAAGTCTGGCGTCCCGGTTTTTAATATCGCGATAACGAGCCCGGGAAAGCCTGCCCCTGATCCGAGATCCAGCCAGAGTCGCGGAGTTCGCGCAAGAGTCGCGAGTTGCGCCGAGTCGGCAAAGTGGCGCGACCACAGCGCGGGCAGGGTGGACGGCGCGACGAGATTGGTGCGCTTCTGCCAATGCGCGAGCAGCTCGGCGAAGCGCGTCAGCCTGTGGATTGTTTCACGTGGAACGTTAAAGGCTTCGGCGAAATCGGTCGGCCCACTGATGGAAAGGGGCGCGGTCGAGTTCGCCATATCCCCGTGCTTCTCCTCGGGATCAGGCGCGCTTGGCCGCCGCGCCCTTCTTCAGGTGAGCCAGCAGCAGCATGAGCGCGGCAGGGGTCATGCCGTCGAGCCGCGCCGCCTGGCCGAGGCACGCCGGCCGGTGCCGCTCGAGCTTCTGCCTGAGTTCGGTGGAGAGGCCGAGGGCAGCGAACACGAAGTCGGGGGGGATAGCGATGCCCTCGTCTTTGCGGAAGGATGCGATGTCGAGCTCCTGCCGTTTCACGTAAACCGCGTAACGCGCATTCGCCGATAATTGATCAGCAATTCGCAAGTCAATCGCACGTATCTCCGGCCAGATTTCTGTAATTCGCGATAATTGAATTTCGGGGTAAGCGAGCAGCTCGAAGGCGCTCCGACGGCGCCCGTCGCGATTGATGCTGAGCCCGTGCTTCGCCGCCTGATCCGGCGTCAAGGTCAGGGAACGCAACAGCCTTTCGCCCTCCGCCAGAAGCTTCACCTTGGCCGCAAAGGATTGACTTCGCTCGGATTTCACGCAGCCCACGGCGATGCCGAGAGGCGTCAACCGCTGGTCGGCATTGTCGGCCCGCAGCGTCAACCGATACTCGGCTCTGGACGTGAACATGCGGTACGGCTCGGTGACGCCGCGGGTCACCAGGTCATCGATCATCACCCCGAGATAGCCGTCGGCCCTGGTCACGTTGAAGCGCCCCGCTCCACCGGCAGCCGCGAGCGCGGCATTGATGCCGGCGACGAGCCCCTGCCCGGCCGCCTCCTCGTAGCCGGTCGTGCCGTTGATCTGTCCCGCCAGGAACAACCGCGGAACCGCCTTGGCCTCGAGGCTCGGATGCAACTCGCGCGGATCGACATAGTCATACTCGATGGCGTAGCCAGGCCTGACCACCCGCGCCTGTTCCAGTCCCGGAATGGTCTTGAGGAAGGCGTGCTGCACATCCTCCGGCAGCGAGGTCGAAATGCCGTTGGGATAGACCGTATCGTCGTCGAGGCCCTCAGGCTCGAGGAAGATCTGGTGGCTTCCACGCTCCTTGAAGCGAATCACCTTGTCTTCGATCGACGGACAGTAGCGCGGGCCCACGCTCTCGATCGCGCCTGAGTACATCGGCGCGCGCGCAAGGTTCGCTTCAATGATGGTGTGGGTCGCCTCGGTCGTATGGGTGATGTGGCAGACGACCTGCGGCGTAGTGATAATCTCGGTCAAGAACGAGAAGGGCTGCGGCGGGTCATCGCCATGCTGCACCTGAAGACCATCCCAGTCGATGGTGCGGCCGTCGAGCCGCGGTGGTGTTCCTGTCTTTAGTCGCCCCATGCGAAGCCCGAGCCCATAGAGCCGCTTGGAGAGTCCAAGGGCAGGGGCTTCGTTGATACGTCCTGCCGGAATCTTGCGCTCGCCGATATGGATCAGCCCGCGCAGGAACGTGCCTGTGGTAAGAACCACGGCGCCGGCCGCGATGCTGCGGCCGTCGGCCGTCAGCACGCCGTTAAGGTTACCGTCTTCCACGATGAGGTCCTCAACCGCGGCCTCGATCACCTCGAGCCCGGGCGTGGCTTTGATCGCGGCCTGCATGGCGCGGCGGTAGAGCTTGCGGTCGGCCTGGGCGCGGGGTCCCTGTACTGCCGGGCCCTTGCTGCGGTTCAGAACACGGAACTGGATGCCGGCCTCGTCGGCGACCCGCCCCATCAGCCCGTCAAGCGCATCGATCTCGCGCACGAGATGGCCCTTGCCGAGGCCGCCGATGGCCGGATTGCAGGACATCTCGCCGACGGTGGCGAAGCTATGCGTGACGAGTGCCGTGCGCGCGCCCATGCGCGCGGCCGCCGCGGCTGCCTCGCAGCCCGCGTGCCCTCCCCCGATGACGATGACGTCGAACTTGCTCATGCGCCGTAGCTAATCTGTTCGCGGCCGGGCGTCAAAGCGGCTGCGGATTGTTTCACGTGAATCACTTGCCGATGCAGAATTCGCCGAAGATCGTGCCAAGAACCTCCTCGACATCGATGCGGCCGGTGAGCCGGCCGAGATGGCGGGCCGAGATGCGAAGCTCCTCGGCCTTAAGCTCGGGGCTGAGAGTTGGATCGCTGAAGCGCTGCAGCGCACGCGCTGTGCCTTCGAGCTCTGCGCGGTGACGTGCACGACTCATCAGCGGCGCGCCGGCACCCATCTCGGCGACATCGGCTGCCTCCTCCTCCAGCGCCTCGATCAGGCGATCGAGCCCCTGCCCGGTTTTGGCGGAGATCTGGATGCAGTCCCGGTGGTGCGTCGCGCCTGCTGCGAGATCGGTTTTGTTGAGCACGCAGATCACCGTCTTGGTCTGGAGCGCCGCTGGCAGATCCCATATCGGCGCCGTGGCATCGACCAGCCAAAGGACGAGATCGGCCTGCTCGGTGCGCGACAGCGCACGGCGCACGCCTTCGGTTTCGACCTTGCTCTCGGTTTCGCGCAGGCCCGCGGTATCGCTGAGGATCACGGGCAGACCGCCCAGATCGAGATGGACCTCGATCACGTCGCGCGTCGTACCGGCCTCTTCCGACACGATCGCCACCTCGCGTTTGGCGAGCGCGTTCAACAGGCTCGATTTGCCGGCGTTCGGCGGCCCGGCAATGACGATGCGTACGCCGTCGCGCAGTCGCTCGCCGCGCCGGTCTGCGAGGTGATGCGAGATCGATGCGACCAGGGGGGTGATAATGGCTTCGGCCTTGACCGCAACATCGGCGGCAACATCGCCTTCGTCGGCGAAATCGAGGCCTGCCTCGGTTAGTGCCTGGGCGTGCAGCAGCTCGGCGCGCCAGCCTTCATAAAGCGTCCGCAACGACCCTTCGGCCTGCGCCAAGGCTTGGCGGCGCTGAGCCTCGGTCTCGGCGCTGATCAAGTCGGCAAGGCCTTCGACCTGGGTTAGATCGAGCTTGCCATTCTCGAAGGCGCGCCGCGCGAATTCGCCGGGCTCGGCGAGCCGCGTGCCGCCAAGCGACCGCACAGCCTCGATCACTACATTCACCACGGCGCGGCTGCCATGGGTATGCAGCTCAGCCATGTCCTCGCCGGTGAAGCTTGCCGGTCCGGGAAACCAGAGCAGAAGCCCGCGGTCGATCACGGAAAGGCGAGGGGGCCCTATGTCGCGCAAGGCCGCGTGGCGCGGCTCTGGCACGCCGCCGCAAAACGCCTCGAGTACCTTGCGTGTCTTAGGCCCTGAGACGCGGATGACGGCGATGGCGGCTGGCACGACGCCGCTTGCAAGCGCCACGATGGTGTCGGGCGATACCGACGGCGCTTTGCTTTTTATTCCGGTCTGATCGATCTCCTGGTCCATTGCGTTATCTTACGGAGCAACGAAAGGAAGGGCCATGCAGGAGCGCGTCGAAGGAAATCGGCTCGGGCGGGAAACAAGCCCGTATCTGCTCCAGCACAAGGACAATCCAGTGCATTGGCGCCCCTGGGGCGAGGAAGCCTTGGCGGAAGCCCGCGCCACCGGCAAGCCCATCCTGCTCTCGGTCGGCTACGCCGCTTGCCATTGGTGCCACGTCATGGCGCATGAGAGCTTCGAGGACGAGGGGACCGCCGCGGTGATGAACGACCTGTTCGTCAACATCAAAGTCGACCGCGAGGAGCGGCCCGACGTCGATGCGATCTATATGGGGGCGCTGCACGAGCTCGGCGAGCAGGGCGGATGGCCGCTCACAATGTTCCTCACGTCGGATGCCGAGCCCTTCTGGGGTGGAACCTATTTCCCAAAAGATCCGCGATACGGAAGGCCGTCATTCGTCCGTGTACTGAACGAAGTCGCACGCGTTTATCGCGAGGAGCCAGACAAGGTTAGGCAGAACGCGGTTGTGCTCAAAGAGCGGCTCAAGCCCGCGCGGGCTCAGCCTGCGCCAGGGCCGCCGAGCGACCCGATGCTCGCCGATCTCGCGCGCCGTCTCTTGCAGGCGGTCGATCCCGTCAATGGCGGAATCAGAGGCGCACCGAAATTTCCGCAAGCTCAGTTCTTCGGGTTCCTTTGGCGCGCGGGACTCCGCTACGGACTGCCCAATCCGCTCGAAGCCGTCGAACTCACGCTGACCCACATCGCCCAAGGCGGCATCTATGATCATATCGGCGGCGGCTTCTCGCGCTACAACGTCGACGAGCGCTGGCTCGTGCCGCATTTCGAGAAGATGCTCTACGATAATGCGCTGCTCGTCGAGCTGATGACCGAGGTTTGGCGCGAGAAGAAGTCGCCGCTCTGCGCCGTGCGCATTGCCGAGACGATCGGCTGGCTGTTGCGTGAGATGTTGGTTGAAGGCGGGGGCTTCGCAGCATCGCTCGATGCCGATAGCGAAGGCGAGGAAGGCAAGTTCTATGTGTGGAGTCTCGCCGACGTCGAGGAGGTGCTTGGGCTCGAAGACGCGCGCCTCTTCGCCGAGATCTATGGCGTGACGGCAGCAGGGAATTTCGAAGGTCACAACATTCTCAATCGGCTCAACTCGATTGAGTTGCGCGATGCCGAAACCGAGCGGCGCTTGGCCGAGCTGCGCGAGAAGTTGTTTGAGCGCCGCGCGTCGCGCCTGCGCCCGGGGTTAGACGACAAGGTGCTCGCCGATTGGAACGGACTGATGATTGCCGCGCTTGCGGAGGCCGCAGATGTCTTCGCTCGCGCAGACTGGCTCGAGGCGGCAGAGCGCGCTTTTAGTTTCGTCAGTACTCGGATGAATAGGGGTGGACGCCTATTTCACGCCTATCGCGCCGGCGAAGCCAAGGCGCCGGCGACGGCCAATGACTATGCCAATATGATCAAAGCCGCGCTCGCTCTCGGCAACGTCACCGGTAAGCCCGACTATGTCGATTGTGCACGCGAGTGGGTCTATGTGCTCGACCGCCATTACTGGGCTGAAGATCTCGGCGGCTATTATTTCGTCGCCGACGACACCGAAGATCTCATCGTGAGGCCGTTGAGTGGGCAGGACGAGGCAACACCGAACGCCAATGCCGTGATGGTGTCGAATCTCGCCGCGCTCTATCTCTGGACCGGGGAACAACGCTATAGGCAGCGCGCCGAGGCGATCCTGCGCGCTTTTGCCGGCCCGATCGCCGGCAACGTGCTCGCCCATACCGGATTGCTCGCATCTGAGCTCGACCTTCTAGCGCCCACGCATATCGTGCTGATGGTGCCCGAAGGCAGAGATGCGCTTGCGTTACGGCGCGCGCTGCATGGGGTGTCGCTTCCCGGTGCCGTGATCCAGGAGGTGAGGGCAGGGGAAGCGTTGCCGGCATCCTTGCCGGCTTTCGGCAAGACGGCGCTCGACGACAAACCGACTGCCTATGTCTGCATCGGGCCACAATGCTCCCTGCCCGTCACAGAACCTGCTGCCCTGGCCGACACGGTGAAGACTGCGCGGAGCGTGTCCGTTTAGACGAAGAGCCCGGCACATGAGCCGGGCCCTCCTAATCAACAGAACGAACTTGTGCGTTCAGAGACGCGTTCGTTACTTCCCTTTTGCCTGGCAGATATTGGCCTGGCTATCCCATTTCAGCCCAGCCTTCTTGCAATCAGACTTGGTCAGCGGTTGATTGGCGCCCGCGGCAAATGCGGGTGCCGTGAAAGCAGCCGCAAGACCGAGGGCAACCATCACAGAAATCAGTCGCTTCATGACATTCTCCTTGGTCCTTCTGGCCAATTTGGCTCCTGTTAATTGGCTGACAGATTAACGCGAGGAGCTTGGATTGGGTTTAACGCTTTGTGACGGAAGCGGCTGGCTACCGGTTAAGTATTCATCGACTCGAAGAAATCGCTGTTGCCCTTGGTCTGCTTCAGCTTGTCGAGCAGGAACTCGATCGCGTCCTGCGTGCCCATCGGGTTCAGGATGCGGCGGAGCACGTACATCTTCTTGAGCTGATCGGACGGAACCAGGAGCTCCTCCTTGCGCGTGCCGGAGCGGGCGATGTCGATGGCGGGGAAGGTGCGCTTGTCGGCCACCTTGCGGTCGAGCACGATTTCCGAGTTACCGGTGCCTTTGAACTCCTCAAAGATCACCTCGTCCATGCGGCTGCCGGTGTCGATCAGCGCGGTGGCGATGATGGTGAGCGATCCGCCCTCCTCGATGTTGCGCGCGGCGCCGAAGAAGCGCTTCGGGCGCTGGAGCGCATTCGCGTCAACGCCGCCGGTCAGCACCTTGCCCGACGACGGCACCACGGTGTTGTAGGCGCGGCCAAGACGCGTGATCGAGTCGAGCAGGATCACCACGTCGCGCTTGTGCTCGACGAGGCGCTTGGCCTTCTCGATGACCATCTCGGCAACCTGGACGTGACGCGAGGCCGGCTCATCGAAGGTCGAGGAGATCACCTCGCCCTTCACCGAGCGCTGCATGTCGGTCACCTCTTCGGGGCGCTCGTCGATGAGCAGCACGATGAGATAGCACTCGGGGTGATTGGCGGTGACCGAGTGGGCAATGTTCTGGAGGATGATCGTCTTGCCGGTGCGCGGCTGCGCCACGATCAGCCCGCGCTGACCCTTGCCGAGCGGAGCGACGATGTCGATGACGCGGCCGGTGAGATCTTTGTTGGTCGGTTTCTCGATCTCCATCTGTAGCCACTCGTCGGGATAGAGCGGCGTCAGATTGTCGAAATGGATCTTGTGACGCTGCTTGTCGGGATCCTCGAAATTGATGGTGTTGACCTTGAGCAGGGCGAAATAGCGTTCCCCTTCTTTCGGGCTCCTGATCTGACCTTCGACCGTATCACCGGTGCGCAAGCCGAAGCGCCTAATCTGCGACGGCGAGACGTAGATGTCGTCGGGGCCGGCGAGATAATTCGAGTCGGGCGAGCGTAGGAAGCCGAAGCCATCCTGCAACACCTCGACCACACCCGTGCCGGTGATCTCCACGTCGCGGGCCGCCAGTTGTTTCAATATCGCGAACATGAGCTCCTGCTTGCGCATGGCGCTCGCGTTCTCGACAGAGACCTCCTCGGCGAAGCTCAGAAGCTCCGTCGGGGACTTAGTTTTCAAATCTTGCAGCTTCATTTCCTGCATGCGCTGCTACTCCAAATGAGAATGAGTGAACCTAGGATTTTCGAATGCCGCGCCGTTTCGCGCGACGTCAGGGAAGGGGATAGGATTCGCCTTGGCGGGAAAGGCAGAGTTCGACGCCTGCTCCGTTCCGGGCGACCCGTTCTTTTGGGGGAGAAAAGCGGGCCGCGACAGCGTCCCGGATAGGATGCGACTCATCTTATAGCAGACCCCGAAGGCGGGCGGAACAGGTTTGGCTGCGGCCCTTAGAAGGGCCGAACAACCGCGAGAATCACGGTCCCAATCATGAGGAGGGTCGGGATTTCGTTGGCGATGCGGTAGAAACGCGGCGAGTGCGTGTTCCGATCCAAGGCAAAGTCCTTTGTCCACATGGCGAGGCACCCATGATAGGCGGACAGCAACACCACGAGGACAAGCTTGGCGTGAAACCAGCCGTCGCGCGACCAATCGATAACGCCGGAAAAGGCGAGGACCAGCCCGAAGGCCCAGGCCGCCAGCATCGCCGGGGTGGTGATTAGCCTCAGCAACCGCCGTTCCATCTCCTTGAAGGTCTCCGATTGTTCGGAGCCTTTCTTGCTCGCGGCGTGATAGACAAACAGTCGAGGGAGATAGAGCAGCCCCGCCATCCAGGCGATTATGGCGATGACGTGGAAGGCTTTGATATAGGCGAGCAGCATCTCAAATGCCAGTGATGACTAGGCAGCGCGGTTTTTCACGAGGCTCACGAGCCGCTCGACGTTCTCGATCGGTGTCTCCGGTCGGATGCCGTGGCCTAGATTGAAGATGAAGGGCTTCGATCCTAGCGTGTCCAGGATCGCATCGACGCGGGCATCGAGCTCTTGTCCTCCGGCGACCAGCAAGAGCGGATCGAGGTTGCCTTGCACCGGAAGACGCTCCTGTAATCGCCGCATCCAGCCAACCGGCATGCTAGCATCGCAGCCGATCGCGTCGACGCTCGTCTCCCTTGCGTAACGTTCGGCGAGGAGGCCGACGCCACGCGGGAAGCCGATGACGGGAATCTCTGCGCTAAGCTTTGTCTTCACCTGCTCGACTAGACGCTTTGTCGGCGCGATGCACCAGCGGGTGAACTCATCCTCCGACAAGCTTCCAGCCCAGCTGTCGAAGATCTGCAGCACATCGGCCCCCGCTCCTGCCTGAGCGACCAGATAGTCGGCCGAGACCTCGACCAAGACATCAATCAGGCGCCGAAACGTCGCACGGTCCCGATATGCCCAGAGCCTTGCTTCGGCCTGGTCCTTACTACCGGCCCCCTCGACCATGTAGGTGGCGACTGTCCACGGT
>JBKOUI010000112.1:0-2139 GCA_046723315.1 Pseudomonadota bacterium
GGCTAGAAGACAGAGCGCCGTTAACCGCCTCATTCGATCGCCTCGTAAGCGCAGCCGGATTCTCACCATTCGCGGAACGGGACGTTATGGAATGTCCGCGCTTCGGCTCAGTCTGCCTTGATGCCGGCGGACTTGATCACCGTGCCCCACTTCTCGGTTTCGTCGACGATCAGCTTGCCGAAGTCGGCCGGCGATCCCGGCAGCGGAGTGCCGCCGAGGTCAGCGAGCCGCGCCCTCATCTTGGGGTCGGCGAGCGCCGCGTTGACCTCCTTGTTGAGTATGCCGATGATCTCGGCGGGCGTATTCCTGGGTGCGCCGATGCCAACAAAGGCGCTCGCTTCGTAGCCTGAGACAAAATCGCTTACGGTGGGGATATCGGGCAGCTCCGCCCAGCGCGTCGCTGTCGTCACCGCCAATGGACGTAGCCTGCCGGCCCTGATCTGCTCTATCGTCAGAGACGTGGAGCCGAACAGAACCTGCACCTGTCCGCCAAGCAGGTCGGTCATCACGGGTCCCCCGCCACGATACGGCACGTGAACCATATCGACCCCGGCCATCATCTTGAACAACTCGCCGGCAGCATGCGGCGATGACCCGCTGCCGGGCGATCCCAAATTGATCTTGCCCGGATTGGCCTTGGCATGGGCGATGAACTCAGGGACCGTCTTCGCCGGAAACGACGGATGCACCACCATCACAAGGGGCTGGCGAATGATGCCGGCGACCGGAGCGATGTCGCGGAGGAAATCGAAGTTGAGCCTGTCGTAAAGCGTCGCGTTGATCGCGTTTACCGTAGCGACCATGAGCAGCGTGTAGCCGTCCGGTGCGGCACGCACCACCGCTTCGGTGCCGATGTTGAAGCCGCCACCCGGGCGGTTTTCTACGAAGAATTGCTGGCCGAGCCGCCCCGAGAGCCACGGTCCGATGAGCCGCGCAAGAATGTCGGGCCCGCCGCCAGGAGCAGTGGGGGCGACAATGCGCACCGGCCGCGTCGGATATGCTTGCGCGCATGCGATGCGCGACACGGCCGGGAGCGCGGCAGCGCCCGCGGCCAGATGCAGAAAATTTCGACGGGGAAGTTTCACTGTCGCCAATCCCTTTCCCGCCTTCATTCGATCACCTCGTCGGCGCGGGCGAGCAGCGTCGGCGGAATTTCAATGCCGAGCACCCGGGCCGTCTGAGCATTGATGACCAGCTCGAACTTGCTCGACTGCACGACGGGCAAATCCGCAGGCTTCGCACCCTTGAGGATGCGACCGGTATAGGTCCTAACCTGACGGTACGCCTCCGCAATTTTGGTTCCATAGGTCATCAGCCCGCCGGCTTCGACATAGTCGCGATTGGCATAAGCCGCGGGAATCCTATCGCGTGCCGTCAAAGTGACAAATTGCACGCGGCGGCTGGTGAAGAAGGCGTCGTTGCCGACGAAAAGAGCATCGGGTCGCTCGCGCATAAAACTTGCGAAGGCAGAATCGATATCGCGGGTGGTGCTGGCGTTGAGAACCTGGATTTGCAGTCCCATGGCGCGAGCAGCCGCCTCCACGTCTCTCAACGTGATCTCTGTATTCGGAGCATTGGCCGGGTTGACGAACACAGCAACACGAGTGGCTGCGGGCACCAGCTCGCGCAGGAGTTCGAGCCGCTTTGCTACCAACTCACCTACGAAAAAATTGACACCGGTCGCGTTGCCGCCTGGCCGGGCAAGGTTGGCGACAAGACCGAGCCGGACCGGATCGTCGGCAACTGCGAAGACGATGGGGATCGTCCTGGTTGCCGCCTTGGCCGCCAAAGCTGAAGGGGCGCCTCCGGTCGCGGCGATGACGGCGACCTGCCGCCGAACCAACTCGGCCGCCAGCGCCGGCAGCCGATCGTATCGGCCCTCCGCCCAGCGGTACTCGATCGCCACGTTCTCACCCTCGACGAAGCCGGCTTCCTTCAGTCCTTGGCGGAATGCGCGCAGGCTCCGTTCCACGATGGTTTCAGGCGATTGGGGGTGGAGGAACCCGATCACCGGCATCGCCGGCTGCTGCCCACGCGCCGCCAGCGGCCACACAGCAGCAGCGCCGCCGAGCAGCGTGATGAACGCGCGCCTTTTCATTCAATTAGCTCGTCGGCGAGCAATTGGATCGAGTTTGGCAC
>JBKOUI010000275.1:0-3884 GCA_046723315.1 Pseudomonadota bacterium
GTATGGGACACGGCGCTTGCGGCCCACGCTCTGCTCGAGGTGGATGGAGCGGACTGCGAGCAGCGTGCGTTGGCAAGCCTGGAATGGCTCTCGCCGTTGCAGGTGCTCGATGTTATGGGAGACTGGGCCGCGCAGCGGCCCGACATTCGTCCCGGCGGCTGGGCCTTTCAATATGCCAATCCTCATTACCCCGATCTCGACGACACCGCCGTTGTCGCCATGGCCATGGATCGTGCGTCGGCCGGCATGCCGGAGCAAGCTCGCGGCAAATTCACCGAAGCCATCGACCGGGCGCAGGAATGGATCCTGGGCATGCAAAGCGCAAATGGCGGCTTTGCCGCCTTCGATGCCGAGAACGAATATTACTACCTGAATCAGATCCCATTTGCCGATCACGGTGCGCTGCTCGATCCTCCTACGGCCGACGTCACCGCGCGCTGCGTGTCGATGCTTACGCAGCTCGGCGCGCGCCGAGGCGAGAGCGAGCCGCTTGACAAAGCGATGGCCTACCTGCTGCGCACCCAGGAAGTTGACGGAAGCTGGTATGGCCGCTGGGGCATGAACTACATCTACGGCACTTGGTCTGTGCTCTGTGCCCTAAACGCCGCGCAGCTCGACGCATCGTCGCCACCTGTTCGGAAGGCGGTGGACTGGCTTGTCTCGATCCAGAATTCCGATGGCGGGTGGGGCGAAGACGGCACGAGCTACAGGCTCGACTATCGCGGCTATGAGCCAGCCCCGAGCACCGCGTCGCAGACAGCCTGGGCGTTGCTCGGACTGATGGCCGCCCGCGGGATCGACCATCCTTCGGTTAGGCGCGGCATCGACTATCTTCTGTGCGAGCAAGGCGCCGACGGATTCTGGGACGAGGAGCGCTTCACCGCGACCGGCTTCCCGCGCGTGTTCTATCTGCGCTACCACGGCTATGCGAAATTCTTCCCGCTATGGGCGCTCGCCCGCTACCGCAATTTGAAAGCCTCCAACACTTCGTCGGTTCTGGTCGGGATGTGAACCGGCAAGCGCAAGGCTCGGACTTCGTTCTCGCCGCGACTGGTCTTCGCGCAGAAGCGCGCATCGCCGCGCGGGTCCCGCAGGTCAAAGCCGTCGCTGGTGGTGGGGACGGCGGCAGGCTCGAGCGGCTGATCCACGAAGAAATTGGCGACGGAGCCAAAGGCGTCATCAGTTTTGGCATTGCCGCTGGGTTGTCGCCGGGCGAGGGGTCCGGGACGTGCATAGTCGCGCGCGAGATCGCGCATGGCGATATCCGCTATCCGGCCGACCAGGCATGGGCCAGCCGATTGCGAGCGGTGATTCCCAAAGCCGAGCTTGCCATTGTTGGCGCCGTGGATCGTCCGCTGCAGAATCCGACAGAGAAGCAAGCGCTTTACGCGGCCACCGGCGCGGTTGCGGCAGACATGGAAAGCCACATCGCGGCGCGTCTCGCGGCTGAGCACAGCCTGCCCTTCGCCGCGCTCAGAGTGATCGCCGATCCTGCCACGCGGGCAGTTCCGCCTGCAGCGCTCGCAGGCCTCGGCAAGGATGGGCGCGTGGATGTGTGGGCTGTCCTCGCTTCGCTCGCGCGAACACCTGGCCAGCTCCCGGCGATGATAGCCCTTGCAGCGGAGACACGGCGCGCGATGGCGGAGCTATTCCGCTGCCACCGGCTTCTCGGTCCTGGCCTCGGCTTCTTCGATCTCGGCTAGTTTCTGCTGGACGTGCCGCGCGAATACGTACTCGGCAGGGCGTTGGCCGCTGAGCGGGATCTCGGGCGCCATCGGCCCTTCGGTCTTAATTCCGGCAAGCGCAACCTTCGCGGCTTTCCACGGCCGCTTGACCGCGTCGGTGACGGCAGAGGCCTCGAAGCCGCTATGCACCATGCAGTCGGCGCATTTCTCGTAATTGCCCGTGCCGTATCCGTCCCAATCCGTCTCTTCCATCAGTTCGGCAAAGGTCTTGGCATAGCCCTCGCCGAGCAGATAGCAGGGGCGCTGCCAGCCGAACACGGTCCGTGTCGGGTTGCCCCAAGGCGTGCAGTGATAGGTCTGATTGCCGGCGAGGAAATCGAGGAACAGGCCTGACTGGAAGATGGGCCATTTGCCCTTTCCCCGTGCACGGAAGACGTCGCGGAAAAGCTGCTTCGTACGCGTGCGGTTGAGGAAATGCTGCTGGTCTGGCGCTCGCTCGTAGGCGTAGCCGGGAGACACAGTGATGCCATCAACGCCAAGCTCAACCGCGCGATCGAAGAACCTTGCCACGCGCTCCGGCACCGCGTCGCTGAACAGCGTGCAATTGATATTGACCCGGAAGCCTTTGGCCTTGGCCGCCTGAAGCGCGGCGACTGCCTTGTCGTACACGCCGGCGCGGCACACCGACTTGTCGTGCATCTCTTTGTCGCCGTCGAGGTGAACCGACCAATTGAAGCGGCGATGCGGCTTGTATTGGTCGAGTCTCTTCTCCAACAGCAGTGCGTTGGTGCAGACCGTGACGTATTTCTTCTTGGCAAGCGCACCGGCCACAATCTCGGGAAGCTCCCGATGTAGAAGCGGCTCGCCGCCGGCAAGCACCACGACCGGTGCGCCGCATTCGTCGATCGCCTGCATGCAGTCGGCAACCGACAGTCGCTGGTCGAGAATCTGGTCGGGATAATCGATCTTGCCGCAGCCAGCGCAGGCGAGATTGCAGCGGAACAGCGGCTCGAGCATCAGCACTAGCGGGTAACGTTGTCTGCCCCGCAAGTGCTGACTGAGAATGTAGCTGCCGACTGCTACCGCTTGGCCGAGAGGTATTCCCATGAGGCGCTATGCCAATCTCCGCGCCGTGAGGTGCGGCTCCGAAAGCTCGCGGGGGAGCCTGAACTGAATCTTCTCTTCCTTGCCCGATAGTGTCGACACTTCCACCGGGCCAAAGCGTCGCAGAGCCGCGATGACGTCGTCGACCAGAACTTCCGGAGCCGAGGCTCCCGCGGTGAGACCGACCGTGGTCTTGCCGTTGAACCACTCGGGCTGCAGCGCGCTGCCGTCGGCGACGAGATAGCTCGGCACGCCAGACTCCGACCCGATTTCGCGCAAGCGATTCGAATTTGAGCTGTTACTTGCACCGACGACGAGGATCACGTCGACCAACCTCGCGAGCTCGCGCACGGCGATCTGCCGATTTTGCGTCGCGTAGCAAATATCGCGCGTCTCTGGGCCGACGACGTCTTTGAACCGCTTCTTGACGGCCTCGATCGTCGCGCGCGTGTCATCGACACTGAGCGTAGTCTGGGTGATGTAGGCAACCGGCGCATCGACGGGGATGTCGAGCTGCTCGACCTCCTCTTTGCGTTGGATGAGATGGACCTCCCCCTTGAGCTGTCCCATCGTGCCCTCAATCTCGGGATGGCCGGCGTGGCCGATCAGAATAACGGCGCGTCCTTGATCGATATAGCGCTGGCCCTCGTGATGAACCTTGGCGACGAGCGGACAGACGGCATCAAGCACCGCCAGATCGCGCGTCTCGGCATCCTCTTCGACGGTGCGCGATACGCCATGCGCGCTGAAGATCGTGACGGCGCCCGCTGGCACCTCGGACAAGTCCTCGACGAAACGCGCGCCCTTGGCCTTGAGGCTTTCGACGACGTGACGGTTATGAACGATTTCGTGGCGGACATAGACGGGCGGTCCGAATCGGTCGAGCGCGCGCTCTACGATTTCGATCGCCCGCACCACACCGGCACAAAACCCGCGCGGCTGCGCCAGGATGACCCTGAGCCCCATTGTTGCCCCTCTGATCGGCAGTTAGCCCGTGAAAGCAGCATGCGGTCAAGCCACTTCCTCGAACCTAGAACGCAAAGCCTGCCCCGAGTCTGATCACCCGCCAGTAACCACGCTGGCGATTGCGGATGG
>JBKOUI010000188.1:0-5437 GCA_046723315.1 Pseudomonadota bacterium
CGACGGCTCAGCAGACCGAGGTGCGCTTCGGCTTGTTGACAAAGCTGGCGCCGCAACGGGTGGGATGCTTCGGAAGTTCCGTCCTTCACTCACACGTGACCGGAATAGGCTGCGCCGTGCGCACAAGTTGCACGCACGGGGCTTGCGCGCGGGCGAGCCTTCGCGGCAATCTAGAAGCGGCAGTTGGGGGAGACAGCCATTCCGCTCGAAGAGCAGTTCAGCGAGATCGCGAGCTATATCGCACTCGTCATCGAGGCGGGCGCGGTCCTCGTCGTTGCGTTCGGCGCCGCCCAGGCGCTCATGAGCGTCATAGCGGCGGTCTTCAGACGATCCGCCGATGAGTTGGAAGGGCGGCAGATCTGGATCAGGTTCGCCACCTGGATCCTGCTCGCGCTTGAGTTCGCCCTTGCCGCCGATCTCGTGCGCACCGCCGTGGCGCCTACTTGGGACGACATCACCAAGCTCGCGGTGATCGCCACCATTCGCACGATGCTCAATTATTTTCTGGCGAAGGACATCGCCGAGTTCGAGCCTATCGAGCGATCTGGCCGAAACCCGCCCTCCGCCTAGTAGCTAGAGAAGGCTTTAGGATTTTATTGCCCCCTATTAATTGGACCCCTGCCCGGTAATGTGTTTGACTGGTCAAGCATTCGTGGTCGCCTAGGCGCCGGGGGAAATGGGGCGCCTGTAGGCCATCCGGCCAATTTCGGGATTGGGGACGCCGAGAGCCGGTCAGCGTTCCATTCTGGGGTGAAACGCTAGCGCGGACTAAACGTCCTGCCCATTCGCGCGAAAAAATCGCCTCTGCTGGGATTGAGGGATGAGCAGCGGCACGAGCGCGAGCAAACGCCGGTTTCAACTGATCCTGATCAAGCCGTCCCATTACGATGACGACGGTTACGTCGTGCAGTGGGTGCGCTCGACCATGCCGTCGAACTCGCTTGCGGCGATCTACAGCCTCGCCAAGGGGGCCGCGGAACGAAAGCTGCTTGGCGGCCACCTTCCCATCGATGTCACCGCAATGGACGAGACAATACTCGGGTACGCCCGCGGAGGCTCGCACGCCGCATCGGCGCGAATGGCGGTCTCGGCCTGGTGGGCATCGTTGGCGTCCAGTCGAATGAATTTCCCCGCGCCGTCGACATCGCCTGCTCCTTACGCGAGGCCGGCGTGCAAGTCGTGATCGGCGGCTTTCACGTTTCCGGCTGCCTTGCGATGCTGAAAGAAACGCCGCCCGACATCAGAGCCGCACAAGAGCTCGGTATTTCCATCTACGCGGGCGAGGCCGAAGACGGCCTCGATGAGGTGATCCTCGACGCCGCGCGCGGCGAGCTTCGTCCGCTCTACGACCATACGAAGCACTTGCCGGACATTGGTGAGATCGCCTCGCCACCGTTCTTGCCGGTCGACTTCGTCAGGCGAACGATCGGTAATGTGACGAGCTTCGATGCCGGCCGGGGCTGCCCCTTCCAATGCTCGTTCTGCACCATCATCAACGTGCAGGGCCGCAAGTCGCGCCGCTACCGCTCTCCCGACTCGATCGAGCAGATCGTGCGCATGAATTACGACCAAGGGGTCAATCGCTTCTTCATCACCGACGATAATTTCGCGCGCAACAAGGACTGGGAGGCGATCTACGACCGCATCATTAGCTTGCGCGAAGTGGACGGCATGGACGTGCGTTTCAAGGTCGACACGCTCTGCCACCGCATCCCGCATTTCATCGAGAAATCGAAGCGCGCCGGCGTGACGCGCGTGTTTATCGGGCTCGAGAACATCAACCCGGCGAACCTGATCGCCGCCAAGAAGCGCCAGAACAAGATTACCGAGTACCGCAAGATGCTCCTCGAGTGGAAACGATTCGGCATCATGACTTTTGCCGGTTACATCCTCGGCTTTCCCAATGACACGCCGGACTCGATCCGCCAGGACCTTGAGATCATCAAGCGCGAGTTGCCGCTCGACATGCTCGAGTTCTTTATTCTGACGCCGCTGCCGGGCTCGGAAGATCACAAGGTGCTGCACGAGAAGGGCGTGTGGATGGATCCCGACATGAACAAATACGAGCTAGAGCACGTCGTCACGGCCCATCCCAAGATGACAAAACAGGAATGGCAGAACGCCTATCGCATTGCCTGGAACATCTTCTACACCGATGAGCACCTGGAGACGGTGTTGCGGCGCGCCTATGCCTGCGGAACTAACATCCATTCGTTCATGCCGGTGCTATTCATGTTTTCAACCTCAGTGCAGGTCGAAAATGTCCATCCTTTGCAATGGGGTATCTTCCGCATCAGGCACCGCGGCGATCGCCGTTCCGGTCTGCCTCTCGAATCGCCGTTTGTGTTCTACGCCCGCTATGCTGCCGACATTGCGCGCAAGGTCATCGTGCTAACGAAGCAGTATCGCAAGCTGAAGCGCATGGTACGCAAGATCGAGGCCGACCCTCTCGCCAAGCTCTACACCGACGGAGCGCTGACGCCAGTCGCCGAGGAGGACGCCGCGCATATGGAGCTTTACACCCAGAATGATGCTGCGCGCGCCGCCGTCGAGCGCGAGCACAGGGTCGCAGGCCATGCCATCGCGTCACATCGAGGCAATGGCCACCAGGCCAACGGACATCAGACCAACGGGCAGAGCGGTAACGGCCACGCTTCTGGCGACCACGGCCGTCACGACACCGAATTACATTTCATCCCGCCCCTCACGTGAGGCGACGTCAGTCCTCTCCGCCATCACGGCCGAAGAAGGCAAAGCCGCTGCGCCTCCGCCACCAACGCCGCGGCCGATCTTCCCGCTCCTCGACATAGCCCGGCGCGTTCATCTCCGCTTCCCAAGGTACGAAGTTGCGGCCTCCCGGTGGCGGCCCCTCGGCATTCTCGTAACTCTCCGGTCCAGCATCGCGGCTCCGGCGTTGCGGAGCACTCTGCCGCGGCGCGACGAAGCGCTGGCTGCTTGCCGCCGCGGCGTGTAAGCGCTCGGCGCCTGCTGCCGTTCCGTCGAAGCTGTTGCGTCCAGTGGCTTCGCCTTTCCATCTGAGGCAACCAGCGACGTGTCGGCGACCCAGCCAGTCTGCTTGCTGCCGGGATCTTTGACCTGCACCCAGCCCGGCTCACGCGACACGACGCGAAGCTCTCTCCCCTCGGGGAAGGCGAATAGAATGGGCGAGGATTGGGAGGGACTTGAGCGCATGCCCGCGGGCGATCCCAATACCTTGACCCACCCGCTTTGATCCTGCATCTGCTCGCTTGGTCCCGCCGCGGCGCTCTCACCCAGGCTGGCAGCTGGCTCAAGCAGCTTCTCGTAAACCCAGCCGGTCTTGGAACCGTCTGAATTTGCGATTTGCACCCAGCCTGATTGACGCGCGACCACTCTTACCTCCACGCCGGAGTCAAGATTGGTGAGAGCGGACGCCGAGGAGGACGGACCCGACCGTACGGTGGCCCCGCGCGACTTGAGCCATTCGCCTTCGCTTTGTTGTGGATGCTCCGGCTGCGTGGCCTGCGGCTCAGCTGCTGCCGCGACCTGCCCAGGTTGCGGCTGCGGCGTCGATGGGGCTTGCTGCGCCGGCGGCGTGGTATTAGCAGCCGCCTGCGACGAGGACGCATCGGCACCTTGTTGGGGCGGCGGTGCTGACTGAACCTGTTGTTGCGCCGAGATGCCAGGCGCGAGCTGACCTTGCGGCACCGGCTGGGCCGGAGCGCTCGCAACGCTGCCGGCTCCGGGCGCGCCCGCGCCGATTCCCGGCGCGTGCTTACTTTGCGGCTGCGCAGCGGTCGCCGGATTGGACTGAGGTGCGGGCGGCGACGATGGGGCTGTGCTCTGACTTTCGGCAATCTCCGCAGGTTGCCTGTCCTGCAACTTTGCCACGGGCGCCGGTTTCACCGTTTCCTTATGAGCGTCGGCCTCGGCCTTCTCTTTTGGCCAGCCGAAGATGGCGTGGTGTAGAGAAACGTGTTGCCGGCGTAGAGGGCAGCGCCCAATAGCCACAATGCAAGCAGCAGTCTATTCATGCCGAACCTCCGGTCGGCCCCCTTCTTGGTAGGAGAACCAGAGCGGCGCTCAGTCGTTCCGAATTTGCGAATACGTCTTTGTGGTGTCAGAAGCCGCCCAGCGCGCGGCTGATGATGTCGCCAAGCCCACCGCTGCGACGGCGGAACCAGCCCGGGCGCTCTTGCGGATAGCCCGCGTCGACTTCCTGCGGCGCTGCATTGGGAGAGGCAGCCGGCGCAACATGCCCGGCCTTCATCCAGCCGGTCGTGGCACTCTGCGGGTCGGTGACCTCGACCCAGCCTTGGTAATGCGACACCACCTTCAAACGCCGGCCGTATGGGAAGGCGAACAACATGGGCGCCTCCTCAGAGGCGGTGCCGTACATCCCTGCGCCAGAGACGAGAACCTGCACCCATTCCTCTTGCGGACCGCCCGGTGCGCCTTGTGGGGCGCCGTCGGGAGATTGCCCGTAAGGACCGGCCTGAGGCATCTGCCCGCCGGAGCCACCTTGGTTCGCTTCTCCATATGGCCCGTCTTGCGGTGGTTGACCGTAGGGCCCGCCTTGTCCGTAAGGCCCTCCTGGCGGTTCCTGCTCGTAAGTCTGGGGCAACGGCGGATCTTTTTGTGGAGGCCCATATGCCCCGGGAGGAGGACCGTAAGGCCCGTTAGGTGGAGGCCCATACGCGTCTTGCGGATTGCCGTAGGGAGATCCCGGAGACGCGGCGCCAGGCGGCACCGCGGTCACGTCATACGGTCCGGAGCCATCGTCCTGACCCTCGTCGGGCGGGATCCCGGCTTGGTCGGGCGCGCCCGCATCGTCAGGCGGTGGCCCCGCCGCATCATTGGCGTCGGCATCCTCGCTCGGTGGCATCCCACCCGCCTCGGGATTTGCAGCGTGCTCTTGAGCGCCGGCATCAGGGGCCGGATTCGCTGGAGCGGTGGCTTGGGCGTTTGGCTTAGACGTGTCCGCCTGATCAGACGCAGCCTTCGGGGCAGCCTCTGCGGGCTGCGGGCTCGTCGCGACTGGAGCAGCAGCCTGATCCTGCGGAGCGCCGTCCTGCGCCGCCGAGGGAGCCTCGCGCGTCCGTGCGATTTCCTGCTCGTATGGCAGGACGTGGGCTGCCTTGCTTTCCACGCGCGGGATCACCGGCCGCGGCGGATTCAGCACAACATAGACCGCGGCGCAGGCGATGCCGGCGATGGCTGTAAGCGTAATGAGAAGCTTCTTAATTGCAGCTCTCCCCGTCAATCCCGGGCCTTTATTTGCAAGGGAAAAGGCGGCAACAGCGTGTCCTAGGCCCGGATTTTATGGAACTGTTAATCTTAATTTAGGGTGAAGGATCGGAGCGCCTCGCCGACCCATGCTTTCCTACAAGGAATATGACAACGCCCAGGCGGTCGAGATCGTGCTTACCGGCCGCGTGTCCACAGAGGAGTTCGACAA
>JBKOUI010000172.1:0-3979 GCA_046723315.1 Pseudomonadota bacterium
CGGCAAGCCCATCCGCGACTCGCGCGCGATCGACGCGGTCACCGCTATCGATGCGCTCGAATATTTCGCCGGCATGGCGACGAAGATTGAAGGCAGCACGACGCCGGTGCCTGGCCCCTACATCAATATGACCTTGCGCGAGCCGCTGGGTGTGATCGGCGGTATCATTCCGTGGAACTATCCACTGCTGCAGGCGATCTGGAAGATCGCTCCTGTAATCGCGGCCGGCAACACTGTTGTGGTCAAACCGGCCGAGCAGGCATGCCTTTCGGTGATGTACCTCGCGCGCCTGGTTGCGGAGGCGGGCATCCCGCCGGGAGTCGTGAATATCGTTCCAGGGTTCGGCGCGACCGCAGGCGCCGCATTGGTCGCGCATCATCTGGTGGCGAAGATCATGTTCACCGGCAGCACGGTGACTGGGAAGCGTGTGGCTGCCGAAGCCGCGAACACTCTGAAGCCCGTCGGTCTCGAGCTTGGCGGAAAGTCCGCCGTGATCGTGTTCGAAGACGCGCCGATCGATCAGGCGGCACAGGTCGCCTCGCTTGCGATCTTCACCAACCAGGGGCAGGTGTGCACTGCGGGTTCAAGGCTCTTACTGCACGAAAAGGTCCACGACAAGGTCCTGGAAAAGGTGATCGAAGCGGCCAAGAAGGTTCGTGTCGGCTATCAGATGGATCCGAACACCACGATGGGACCGCTGGTTTCCGCCAAGCAGAAGGAAAGAGTGTTGGGCTACATCGCATCCGGCAAGGCCGATGCAAAACTCGTCTATGGGGGCGGAGAGCCAAAGGACCTGGAGAAGGGACATTTCGTTGGCCCGGCGATCTTCGATCAGGTGCAGAACTCGATGAAGATCGCGCGCGAGGAAATCTTTGGCCCAGTGCTCTCCGTGATCACCTTCAAGGAGGAAGGTGAAGCATTGGCGCTCGCCAATGACAATCCCTATGGACTTGCCGCGTCCATCATCACTCGCGACGTCGGCCGCGCCCTGCGCTCCGCACAGTCAATCGAAGCAGGCAATGTCTGGGTCAACACCTGGGGGGCGGTGAGCTCGATGGCGGCTTATGGCGGCTACAAGAGCAGCGGCTACGGACGCGAGATGGGTTTTTCGGTCATGCGCGAGGTGACGCAGGAGAAGAACGTCTGGATGAGCGTGCGCTAGGCAGCAGAGGGTGCGGCCGCAGCTCTTTCGCACGCGCATCACCGAGCTGTTCGGAATTCGCCACCCAATCCTCTGCGGCGGTTTGATCTGGCTGGCGGATGCGGCCTATGCGGCAGCTGCGGTAAATGCCGGAGGAATGGGCTTCATCACCGCGCTTTCCTTCCCCGGCGATGCCGAGCGCTTTCGCGACGAGGTGCGCAAATGCCGGGCTCTCACCTGCGGCAAGCCTTTCGGCGTGAGCCTTGCGTTCTCGTCGCGGCCCCACGTCAATGATCGACTCCTTCCCTACATCGACATCATCCGTGAGGAGAAGATCCCATTCCTGGAGACGTCTGGAGGCAATCCGGCCCCTTTTCTGCCGCTCCTGAAAGAGGCGGGCTGCATTGTCATTCACAAAGTACCGGCGGTCCGCTACGCGCTCAGCGCCGAGAACATGGGCGTGCATGCCATCACGGTTATTGGCGGGGAAGCCGGCGGACATCCTGGGATGTACATGCTCGGCAACATGATACAGGCGCCGCTTGCGGCCGATGCGGTGAAATTGCCGCTCGCCATCGGTGGCGGCATGGCAACGGGTCGTCACCTCGTGACCGCACTGGCCATGGGCGCCGACGCCATCCTGCTCGGCTCGCGCATGCTCACGGCAACGGAGATCTGGGCACACCCGCATTACAAGGAACGCATCCTGGCCGCAGGCGAATTCGATAATCGTGTGGTGATGAAAGTTTTCAAGCGCCATCACCGCGTCCTCGACAACGAAGCCGCACGGGCGGTTGAAGAGTTGGAGACCCGCGGGGTGGTGGATTTTGAGTCCTATCGGCCGCTGGTGGCGGGACGCATGACTCGCCAGGCCTATGAGACGGGGGATTTGTCCCGCGGAATGCTCGACCTTGGCCCGGCGGGAGTCTTCGCGCGCGAGATCAAGCCGGTCGAAGCGATTTTCGACGAACTGATGGACGAAGCCGCCTCTTCCCTTGGCCGCCTGGAAAGCCTTAGCGGACGATGACCGTCGCGCCGATCTTGACCCGATTATAGAGGTCAATCACGTCGTCGTTGGTCAGACGGATACATCCGGAAGTAGCCGCGGTCCCGATCGTGTGCGGCTCGTTCGAGCCATGGATGCGATACATGGTCTCTCCGAGATAGAGCGCGCGCGCCCCAAGCGGGTTCGCGGGCCCGCCCGCCATGTGCCGCGGCAGGGTGGGCTTGCGCCTGAGCATTTGCTCGGGCGGTGTCCAATCGGGCCACTCGCGCTTTGCGGTGATCGTGGAGGTACCGCTCCAGGTGAATCCGTCGCGGCCCACGCCAATCCCGTAGCGAAGCGCCTGGCCCCTGCCGAGGACGAGATAGAGCCGCCGCTCGCGCGTGCTCACGATGATGGTTCCCGGCTCGTGACTGCCCTGGTACGGCACAACCGTGCGCGGCTCCGCCGTGAACATCGCCATGAAATTCGACCACGGGTAATAGCCGGGATCTGCGCTCGCAGCCGGAGAAAAGAGCAAGGCCGCCGAAATCATCGCGCCGGCCAGAAAACGCGAAAGCATGACAGAAGCCCCCGGCATTGGTGCAACTTCGAATCGCCCGCAGCAAATTACGATTGCGACTGCCGCACGTCGATGCAGCAGCCGGAGATTGAGGCGCATTAGTTTTCTGTGTGGCGCAATTGCCGCACGAGCATGTGGTGCGTTGTGGATAGTTGTTTGTAATGCAAACGCATGGCCCGGATGAGCGCAGCAATATCCGGGACATACCGCATGTCGCTGTGCTCATGCGGGCTCAGAAGAAAGGAAGCGCAAACAAAAAGCCGGCGCGCGCGGAGCAGTCCGCGCGTGGTATGCATCAGACGAGCGTGAAGCTACACGAGCCTCGTCTGAGGCCGCGCTCTAACCTGGCGTGCAGGGCCGGGTTCCGCCGGCCCTGCAGCACAAGTCGGATTAGCCTTTCGTGACGACGGGGGGCGGAGCCTTGCCCTTGCCCTTGCCAATGCCGGCGCAGCCGGAAACGCTGACCGCCACGAGCGTGGCGACGAGTGCGATCAGAAGCTTTTTCATCGGGATCCCCTCTGTTTGGTGCCTCTGTGGTTGAAACCGATGGTCTGATTGCAACACGAATCGTGGGGCTTGAACTAGTGCTCGAAAGCCACACTGGGCATGAAAGCAGATGGTGGCCGCGGTTCGTTCCCTCTTAGCAGCCGATGCGGTTAAGCCAACGTGACCGCCAGCCCGCCACAGGAGTTAAGGCGAGCTTCAGAATCCGCTCGTCCCCCGAAAGGGGGGACCGAGTGCGATTCAGCGCTGGGCAGCCTCAGGCCGGAAATACACGTCTGCCTTCATGCCCACCGCAAGCGGGCCGGGCTCGGCCAGTTCGACGAGCACTTCCACGATATCGACGTCGGTCTGATTGCGCTGCAAACGGGGATTGTTGCGCGCGGGCTCGACCAGCGGGGCGATGAAGGAGACTTTCCCGCCCACTTCGCGCCCGCGGAATGCGGACGGCCGCACCAGCACTGGTTGGCCGATCTTGATCTCGCCGAAGTCCCGCTCGTCGACTTCCGCCCGCACGCGCAGGGTAGAGATGTCGCCCAGGAGCAGCAGGGGCTGCGATGCCGAAGGACTGGCGAGCTCTCCGACCTTGGCATTGACCTGCAGGACGGTAGCCGCAATGGGCGCCCGCACCGTGAGCTTGTCGACCGTCGCCTCGGCGGCCCATAGCTCCGCGCGCGCCAGATTGAGCTGCCCCTCAGCTTGCGTTGGTAAAGGCACTGTATGGTCAGCCTCGAGCTTGCGCAGGTCGGCTTCATGCTGGCTCAATCGCTCG
>JBKOUI010000056.1:0-1880 GCA_046723315.1 Pseudomonadota bacterium
TCATGCTTCTCGTCCTCGATCACATGTTGTAGCCGCGTTCGCCGTGAATTCTGAGGTCGAGGCCTTGTTCCTCGGCTTCAGCGCCAACGCGCAATCCTGTGACCGCATGGACGACCTTGGCGATGACGAAGCTCAGCGCCACCGACCATAGCAAAGTCGCAACGGTCGCGGTGAGTAGAACATAGCGAGCCCGGCCGGTCCGGGCGAACCGGCCGTCGGCCCGGAGTGGGTTTCGGAACCCGATGCGACCCCGCATGGTTTTGCCTAAGGTGTCAGCAGCGATGAGCGATTCAGGCTGCTTGGTCGCCTAAATCGAACCCAATTGCCCCACATCAGGCGGAAGGACGCCGGCCACAATCTAAAGGCGAGGCATGGTATAGTGCGCCAATGAGCAAGGCCTTCACCAAAGAGGCCGATCCTGGGGAAGTTTACGATGACCTCCCCGACCGGCCGGTATCTCCGCATAATCTCGTGACCCGCAAGGGGCTCGAGATGATCGAGGCCGAGCTCGCGCGGCTTCACCGCGAGCATGCGGCGGCTCAGGACGCCGACGACAAGCCCCGACTCGCCAAGATCAACCGTGATTTGCGTTATTGGACTTCGCGCCGAGCCACCGCTCAGGTGGTGGAACCGCCAAAGGATGCGACCGAGGTGCGTTTCGGCTCGACGGTGACGATCGAGCGCGACGATGGCCGGCGCCAGACCTATCGGATCGTGGGAGAGGATGAGGCCGATCCTTCCCTCGGCACGCTCTCTTATGCGTCGCCTGTCGCCCAGGCGCTGATGGGCAAGCAGGCGGGCGACACGGTCCAGGCCGGCGTAGCCGAGGCCGAGATCATCGAGATTTCCTAGCCTAACGCGTGATCGTGGGCTTGGTCGGCTTCTCCAGCATGAGCTTGCCCTGCTTTTGCACGAGCGCCTTGGCCTTGTTGGCAAGGAGCGACAACATCCAGGGAAGCTGCACCTCGAGCCGTACGTGATCGTCTGCGACGTCGACCGTACCGGTCGTGGTCTGGCCGAGCAGGCTTGCGCTGAAATCGAGATGATCTCCGGCCCACTCGTCCTTCAGCGCCACAAAACCCTGGCCAAAAGTCGAGCGCGCATTGCCGAAGCCGGCTTTAAGCCGCCTGACGGCCTCCTGCTTGCCTAGTCTATGAGGGATGGTGACGACGACCGGCTGGGACATTTCGGCTGCTGCCTCTTGGGGTTACGAGAGCGTCAAACGGTCTGTCATGTGGGTAATCCGACAGCCCTCTACCAGAGCCTAGCCGCTTGAGCCTGATCCCGGGCCTCAGTGTTCCTTGTGATGATCGACATGGCCGAGATCGCGCTCCGGCGCCACCTCGTCGCGCACGATCTGCTTGAGCTCCTTGATCTCTGGAAACCGGCCGTGTTCCGCGCGCGACCAGACCAGCTTGCCTTCGATCCTGACCTCGAACACGCCGCCAGTGTCATCAGGGATGAGCGTGACCGAGCCGAGCTCCTCGGCAAAGGTCGAGAGCAGCTCCTGGCCCATCCACGCAGCCCTCAACAGCCAGTTGCAAAGCCGGCAATAAGTGATTGCGACATTTGGGCTCGGCGCCATGGCAAAAAGTCCCACTTCACAAGGCAGAGAGCAACGTCATTTGTCATTACTCTGCCATACCGATCCTGCCTTGTTCGCGGACGCAATTTGCCGATAAGTGTGTTCCCATGACATCAATGATTCGCCGCACGGCGCTGCGGCTCTTGGCTGCCGTCGCCCTGACGGCACCCATCATCCTCGCCCAGTCGCACTCGACCGAGGCCGATCCCGCCAATCCCTTCGACACCCTGCTCGGCACCTGGCGGGGAAGCGGGCAGATTCAGCTCAGCCAAGGAAAGACCGAGCGGCTCAAATG
>JBKOUI010000030.1:0-4237 GCA_046723315.1 Pseudomonadota bacterium
GGCGAGTTCGAGCTGGCGCTGTCGCAGGAGGCACGCCGGCACGGCGCGCAAGGGGTGATCTGCGGCCACATCCATCACGCCGCCATGCGTCAGGTCGGCGACGTCATCTACATCAATACCGGCGACTGGGTCGAAAGCTGCACCGCTGTGGCCGAGACCGAGGAGGGGATCTTCGAGATCATCCGCTGGACGCACCCGCCGGAAGGCATGAGTTCGCCGGAAACCCTTGTCGAGGAGCTCGAGGCTGCCGCCTGATGCGGGTGCTGGTCGCGACCGATGCCTGGGCACCTCAGGTCAATGGGGTGGTGCGCACTTATGAGCGGCTCGCTCAGGAGGCACCCGAGCTTGGCTTCGACGTCAGCTTCCTTGCTCCGCCGCTGTTCCGCACGCTGCCTTGCCCGACTTATCCAGAGATCAGATTGGCGCTCGCCGGCCCGAAAGCCATCGCGCGCCACATCGAGGAGATGCGTCCTGACTTCATCCACATCGCCACGGAGGGACCCATCGGCTACATGACGAGGCGCTATTGCCGAAAGACCAAGCACCCCTTCACCACGAGCTATCACACCCGATTTCCCGAATATGTCTCGGCGCGCCTGCCGGTTCCCGAGGACTGGTGCTACGCGTTGCAGCGCCGCTTTCACAACGGCGCCGCCGGCACCTTTGTCGCCACGCAATCGATGACGGCCGAGCTGAAAGCGCGCGGCTTCGAGCGGCTGATGCCGTGGTCGCGCGGGGTGGACGTCGAGCTGTTCAGGCCGCGGCCGGTGCGGCTTTACGGGTCAAAGCCGGTCTTCCTCTATGTCGGCCGTATCGCCGTGGAGAAGAACATCAAGGCCTTTCTCGACCTCAACCTTCCCGGTCGTAAGGTATTGGTCGGCGGCGGACCGCAAACCGCAGAGCTTGCGCGCCTTTACCCCGATGCGCTGTTCACCGGCCCTAAACACGGCGAGGAGCTCGCGCAAGCCTATGCCTCTGCCGATGTGTTCGTGTTTCCGAGCCTCACCGATACGTTTGGCCTCGTGCTGCTCGAAGCGCTCGCCTCGGGCGTGCCGGTCGCCGCTTATCCGGTTAACGGGCCAAGGGATGTGTTGACCGATCCACAGGCTGGCGTGCTGAGCTTCGACTTGCGGGAAGCATCCTTGCGCGCGCTCGAGCTCGATCGCGACGCGGCGCGGGAGCATGCGCTGCTCTATAGCTGGGAGAATTCGGCGCGGCAGTTCATCGAGAATGTGCTCATCGCCCACAACATGGGGTTGCCTGAAAGGCAGGCGCGATTTCGCCGTTGGCGGCAGAAGCGGAACGAGCAAATGAAGGCGCGCAAGGCGCGCCGGAGACAAAAGAAAACGGCCCGGTTGGGGGGGAACCGGGCCGTTTCACTCTCATGCGTCAGTTTGGGGGACGCTTTGGGGGAACTCGCGTCTTCCCAGAAATGGTTAGCGGCCTATTAGGTTTCAAGGGCCCGATTCAAAAACTCCACGAGCTTGAGCTAACACGCTGATTTGCCTGACTGATATGTGCTTTGGCTGGCCCAGCCAGGCCAGGCGGCGGGGTCAAATTTATGCGAGGGCGAGGGCAGGCTGAGGCCCTTAGGCGGCCCGGGGATCGCTTCCTTCCGTCTCCGGCGCGGCGGACTTCCAGATCTCGATCAATGCATTGAGACGCTGCGCGATCGAATCCAGCGTCTCGGTCAGCTTGCCCATAGCCGCAGCGTCGCCCTGAGCGATGTCGCCTCGTGCCTGCGCAATCGCCTCGCTGATCTCGGCAAGCTCTGCGAAAACGTCCCGCAGCGCGGCTCGGCTTTGCTCCCCGAGTACCGCGGCTTCGAGCTTGCTCATGGCGCCGAGCAGCATGCCGGTCTCGGCCCTGCGATTGCTGCGCGCATATTCGGACAAGAACCAGCGGCCTCGGGGCGTCGCGCTCAGCACCGCTTCCAGCGCGGCATAGTCTTCCAGCGCCGAACTGCCTGGCCCCTTGGATTGCGACGACCCTAGGTCGTCCGGGACACGTTCCCCCATAGTGCAATTTTACCGCGATTCGGGGTAAGCGCGGCAGTGTCAAGCTGATGGAATAGGGCACTTGTCACAGTTTATGGCCGAGCAGGTTGAAGTGCGGGCCGCCGCTCGGGCGCCCGCTTGGCGGCTCGGTTTCCTTTACGCCGCCGTGTTCCTGGTCGGCGGCTGCTACCTCCCTTATCTGCCGGTCTGGCTCCATTGGCGCGAGCTCAATGCCGATCAGATCGCCATTCTGCTCGCCACGCCCCCTTTCGCCCGCATCGTGTTCACGCCGGCCATAAGCTTCGCCGCCGACCGGGCAGGAGGTCGCAGGCCGATCCTGATCGCTCTCGCTTGGGGCTCTCTCGCCGCTTTCCTGCTGCTCTGGGCGGCCGACGGCTTCTGGCAAATGCTGCTCGCGAGCCTGCTGCTTGCCGCGAATTGGACCACGATCCTGCCGCTGGTCGAGACCGTGGCGGTGACCGGCATCAGGCGCGGCGCGCTCGACTACGGCAAAGTGAGGCTATGGGGCTCATTGAGCTTCATCGTCGCGAGCCTCGGCTCTGGACTGATCATCGGCAGGTTTGGCGCGCAGGCAGTGCTTCCGCTGCTCGTGGGGGGCGCCGCGCTGATGGTGGTCGGCGCCCATCTCGTGCCGCACGCACTGGCGCGCGCCTCTCACATCCCGTCCGCGTTGCGCCGTTTGAGCCTGTCAGACGCCTTCAAGCTTCTCCGCGCGCCGCTCTTCCTCCTGTTCCTGCTCGCCGCGAGCCTGATCCAATCGAGCCACGCCGTTTACTACAGCTTCGGCAGCCTCAATTGGCGGGCGCAAGGCATCTCGGACGGCATGATCGGGGCGCTATGGTCCGTCGGCGTCGTCACCGAAGTCGCGCTGTTTGCTGTGTCGGGGCGGATCATTGCCTATTGCGGCGCTGCGAGGCTGCTCATGGTCGCAGGCCTGGCCGCGGTGTTGCGCTGGGGTTTCATGGCGATCGACCCGCCGCTCCTGGCGACCGCTCTGCTGCAGACGTTGCACGCCATGAGCTTCGGCGCGGCCCATATCGCGGCCATTCATTTTCTGACCCATGCTGTGCCTAAGGATCGCGCCGCCACGGCGCAGGGGCTTTACGCGGCCTTCGTCGCAGGCCTCGTGCTCGGCGTGGTCACCATCGCCTCAGGGCCGCTCTACCGCATGTTCGCCGGCGAAGCCTACGCTGCGATGGCGTTGCTCGCGCTCTTGGGAGCCGGCAGTGCCTTTCTGCTGATGCGGCGCTGGCATGGTGGCCTCGTGGTGGCAGGGGATCAGCCCCACAGCTCTGATGGCGGTGGGGCAATCATTCCGCCGTCATAAGCAAGCCCAGGCTCGCGGTCGCGGGCGAGCAGCAAAGGCCCGTCGAGGTCGACCCATTCCGCGTCCTGCGCCACAAGCAGGGCAGGGGCCATGGATAGCGAGGTCGCCACCATACTTCCCACCATCACTTTCAGCGCAAGCGTATGAGCGCGTTCGGCTACGACGAGCGCCTCGGTCAATCCGCCGGTCTTGTCGAGCTTGATGTTCACTGCGTCGTAACGGCCGGCGAGCCGGTCAAGCGATGCGCAGTCCTGCACCGACTCATCGGCACAGACGGGCACCGGCCTCTCGATATGCGCAAGGAACTCATCGGCGTCGGCCGGGAGCGGCTGCTCGATCAGCTCGACGCCGGCTGACGCCGCGGCGGCAAGAAGCGATTCAAGATCATCCGCTTGCCAGGCTTCGTTCGCATCGGCGATGAGGCGTGCGTCGGGGACGGCTTCGCGCACCGCCGCAAGCCGCGCCTCGTCGCCTTCGCCGCCGAGCTTGAGCTTCAGCAAAGGATAGGTCGCCGCCTCGCGCGCCTTCTCCGCCATGACCTCCGGCGGCGCGAGCGAGATGGTGAAGGCGGTTTGCACGGGCTCGAGTGGAGGCAGACCGGCAAGCACAGCGGCGCTCACTCTGGACCGCTTCGCCTCCAAGTCCCACAGGGCACAATCGAGGGCATTGCGCGCGGCGCCGGCTGGAAGCAGCGCGGCAAGCTCGGCACGGTTCGCACCGGCGGCGAGCGGGGCGGCGCAAGCCTTGATCGCTGCCACCGCGCCCTCCACGCTCTCGCCATAGCGCGCGTAAGGCACGCACTCGCCGCGGCCACGGCAGGCGCCGTCGCTGATCGTGGCGACAACCACAACGGCCTCGTGCTTTGAGCCGCGCGAGATGGTGAAGGCGCCCC
>JBKOUI010000179.1:0-5820 GCA_046723315.1 Pseudomonadota bacterium
GTACACGAATCTGCTTCGCGCCCAGGGGGCCAAATAAGTTTCCCCAGCGCAGGCGGACGCGCGTCCGGCGGATCACTCCTTTTCACCACCAAGGTCGCGCGCCGCTGGCTGGGAATGTCAGCTGCCTATCACATATTAGGAGGCTCTCATGATTGCATGGAAATCCTTGCAGCTGCTTTTGCTATGCGCAATCCTGGCGGCGTGGTCAAACGCACAGGCGCAAGACGCGAAACCAAACGGCGGCCCGCTGCAGCCGGTGTACTCCCCGGCGAACCCGCAGGGCGGCTGGAAGGTAAAGACTCAGGAGACTAGGGGCGCGTATTCTGTACTCGAATCCGTCGTGCAACCATCCACTGGGCCCGAGCCGCATCAGCACAGCCGCGAAGAGGAAGGGTTTTATATTCTTGAAGGTCAGTACGAGTTTCGCGTGGGGACTCAGGTTATCAAGGCCGGGCCGGGTGACTTCCTATTAGCGCCCCGTAATGTTCCGCACACCTACAAGAACGTCGGCACTACGCCGTCGCGGCATCTGACAATCATCTCGCCTGGCGGCCTCGAATCATTCTTCGCAGAGCGGGCAGCGCTTCAGAAGGAGACACCGCCATCTCATCCCGAATACCTGACAAGATACAAGGCTCTTCAGGAAAAGTACGGGCTCGAGTACAGCACGGAATGGCAGTTCTCGCCGCGGCCGCGATAAGACATAACTCGCTGCTGCCTGCAGCCGACGCACTGAAGTGGGCGGTTGAGCGTGACCTTATACACATTCTCCAATGAGCGATTTCGACCTGAGGTGCCGATGCCCTATCGATGGCGAGCTGCAGCGCTAATTGGGGCGGATCAACGAAGCGAGGCAGACGATCAAGAGGCCATAGAGGCATCACCCCGGCCCTCCCGAGCACGAATTCGCGTCCCTCGACCAGCCCAAGCGCTTTCATGCCTTCGCGGAAAGCCTTGAGCTGATCGGTTGTGTGCTGCCGAGCTTGAATGTTAAGCCAGCCAATCTTTGGAATTGGATGCGCTGGCTGCGCGCGCGCCGCTAACACGCATTCGCCATCATCAAGTTAGGGTCCGCTGCGCTGCAGAATTTCGTCCCCGCTGAGGACCGCTTCGGGTCGATGCTGTTGAAAAAAGGGTCGTGAATATCGACGAATCATGATTCCGTCGTCTGAAACCTTCAACGACGGGAGTGAATCATGATGGGTCGGCAGATGGCTGATCAGAGCCAGCTATTCTACCTTTTCAACCTCGAAGACTGCATTCCAGCGGATCATCTCCTACGCCGTCTCAATCCGATCGCCACTCGGGTATTGCTCCAGCTACGCGAGAAGCTGGCGCCGTTCTACAGCGACATCGGGCGGCCGTCGATTGATCCTGAGCTGATGATACGGATGCTCATCGTCGGATACTGCTATGGCATCCGCTTTGAACGGAAGCTCTGCGAGGAGGTCAAGCTTCATCTCGGCTATCGCTGGTTTTGCCGCCTCGAACTCGATGATAAGGTTCCTGACCATTCGACCTTCTCGGCTAATCGCCACGGCCGCTTTCGCGATAGCGACATTTTCCGCCAGGTGTTCGAGGCAGTGGTGCGTGCATGCATGGACGCAGGTCTGGTCAAGGGCGAGGGATTTGCGGTTGATGCGAGCGTCATCGAAGCCGATGCCAGCCGTTATCACGGCAAGGCTCCCGATGAGATCGACTGGTCGGCGCCCGCGCGCCAGACGCGCGCCGTCGCGGAGTTCCTCACGGCGCTCGATGACGAAGACGCTGATGCCAATCGCAAGCTGCCAAAGGTGATCTCACCGGTAGACCCGTGCTCGGCCTGGACCGCGAAGGCCAACAAGCGCGTGCAGTTTGGCTATGGGCTCAATTATCTGATCGATATGCAGTATGCGGTCATTGTCGATGTGGAGGCCACGCCCGCCCGCACCTTTGACGAAGTTGCTGCGAGCAAGATCATGATCGAGCGCACCAAAAAGACACTTGGCTTGAAGCCCGAACGGCTTGCGGCCGACACCGCATATGGAACCGGTAAATTCCTCCATTGGGTTATCGGTACTGGGATCACACCGCACATCCCTGTTTGGGACAAGAGCAAGCGGGAAGAGGGTACCTTTTCGCGCAGCGACTTCAAATTCGACAAAGAACGCAATGTTTATGTCTGTCCCGCAGGCAAGCTGCTGAAGACAACGGGACGCATTCTCTCGGATAACACGTTCCGCTATTTCGCGAGCACCTATGACTGCCGGCCATGTCCTCTCAAATCAAAGTGTTGCCCGAACGCTCCTCAACGCAAGATTCCGCGCGACATCAACGAAGACGCTCGTGACTATGCTCGTGCACTTTACGGCACCCCCGAGTTCGACAAATCTCGCAATGAACGGAAGAAAGTGGAAATGCGCTTTGCTCACCTGAAAACGCATCATCGTTTCGAGCGCATGCGATTAAGGGGTATGTCCGGTGCTCGTGACGAGTTCCACCTCGCCGCGATTGTGCAAAATCTCAGGACACTCGCCAATTTCTTGTGGCGATCGCCGGCTGACAGATTAACTGCCTGTAGCGTCTAGGTGTCAGTCCTGTTGGGTCCACGCACCCTCAGGGCGCAGCATCCTCGGAGTGGCCTCCTGGTCAGGCCAAGTGTGCGCCTACCGCTCCACAAAGGAGTCTCACCCCTCTCAACGGGCCGTTTTTCAACAGCATCGACCCCAAGCCGTCATTAGGATGTCACTGATCTGCAAAGTTCCCTGGGATTATTGCAGGCCCGAAAACTCTAAACCGCGCGCGAGTAAAGCGTAGTATCTTGCATCGCATGACCCAAGGGAGGGGTCGCATGCAAATCGGCATCCAACGGCGCGAGTTCATCACGCTCCTCGGCGCGGCGGTTGCGTGTCCGTTCGTTGTCCGCGCTCAGCAACAGTCGATGCCAGTCGTTGGCTTCCTTCACGCGCAGTCGCCTGACGGGTACAACCGTATGCTGGCCGCATTCCGTCGCGGTCTGCAGGAACTGGGTTATGTAGAGGGCCGTAACGTCGCGATCGAATACCGCTGGGCGCAGGGCCGGACCGATCGCTTGCCGGCCATGGCAGCCGATCTGGTCCAGCGCCAGGTAGCCGTAATCGCGGCGCCCACCACGCCGGCAGCAGTCGCCGCGAAGACGGCAACCATGAACATTCCAATCGTGTTCGAAGGAGGTATGGACGCGGTTGCGCTTGGTTTGGTTGAGAGCGTGAGGCGGCCGGGGGGCAACGTTACCGGTGTGACGCAATTCAGCACCGAGGTGGCGCCGAAGATGCTCGAATTCCTGCACGAGGTTCTCCCAGCGGCGCGAGCGATCGCGCTCCTTGTCGATCCATCTGATCCTCCTTACCGGGGCAAGCAAAAAAGCCTGCGGGTAGCGGCCGGCGCTCTCGGGCTCGAGCTTCCCGTCCTCAATGCCAGCACTGGGAAGAAGCAATCGCGATGGTGCAGAAAGCCATCGGCTTTATCAATGAGCAGGGCACGGACAAGGCCTACACAGAAATCACCAATAAAGGTGGTCGCTTCCACGACCGAGACCTTTACATCACCGTCCTCGATCTCGATCGCAAAGTTCTTGCCCATGGGCAAAGGGAGGACCTCATCGGCAAGGTCTTAATCGAGGCTAGATCCTTTTAAAGAATCTGTTGTTTCTTTTTGCACGTTGCATGGACTCATGAATCGGCCATGCAACAGTTGTCCCGGCATGATCCGATGATTGTGTGACTGTGGAAGATTCAATTGAGTACGGGCAGGAGCCCTCCCAGGGCTGACTTAAGCCATGTCGCGGCTGTCGTTGTCGTGCTATATCCACGGCTGATCCACAAGTCGTCGAATAAACAGTGGCGGAAATAAAATTCGTGGCCGGATGATGGATTGTGGATGGTTTTGGGCCTCTGGAACTGCTGCGGGCGAGAGCATACAAATGGACGTCGCTGCTCCCCACTGATTCACATTCCGCCCGGCTGCTCCTATGTCACAGCGTGCCAGCAGTTATTTCCATCTTCATCTGGTCTCCGATGCGACTGGCGAAACGTTGACCACCGTGGCGCGAGCTGCGACAGCGCAGTACACGAAGATTTTTCCAGTTGAGCACGTCTATCCTCTTGTTCGAACGCAGAAGCAGCTCGACCGGGTGCTGGCCGAAATCGAGGAATCGCCGGGTATCGTTCTCTACACGCTACTCGAGGAAGATCTTGTCCAGCGCCTCGAGAATCACTGTCGCGAGCTTGGCTTGCCGTGTCTCTCCATCCTTGGTCCAGTGCTGCGGCTCCTGCAGTCCTATCTCGGCACCGAGACCTCGCACCGGGTCGGAGCACAGCACGTGCTCAACGCCGAGTATTTCAAGCGCATCGACGCGCTCAATTTCACCATGCTGCATGACGATGGCCAGCATGTGGAAGGACTGAACGAGGCCGATGTGGTTCTGGTCGGCGTGTCGCGCACGTCGAAGACACCAACTTCCATTTATCTGGCAAATCGCGGAATAAAGACCGGAAATGTCCCGCTGGTCCCCGGCATTCCGCTCTCACGTCACCTCGAAGAGCTATCCCAACCCCTGGTCGTAGGTCTTTATGCCAGCCCGGAGCGCATCGTGCAGATAAGACAAAACCGGCTGCTCGGGCTCAATGCACACCACGACGATGACCAATACATCGATCGCAAGGCTGTGGCGGAGGAGGTCGCCTTCTCCCGCAAGCTCTGTGCGCGACACCATTGGCCGAGCATTGACGTGACGCGGCGCTCGATCGAGGAAACCGCGGCGGCAGTGCTCAGTTTGCTCGTCGATCGCCGTCGCCAGTCCGTTGAATAAGCGGTTTTGGCAAGGCGAGCAGCCCCTGGTCCTCGCCTCGAGAAGCGAGGTGAGAAGCGGCATCCTGCGGGACGCCGGAATACCCCATATTGTGCGCCCTGCCGATATTGATGAGCGTGCGGTGGAGCAGACTGCGCCGCGGCAGGCCGCATCGGGCGCCGCACAGCTGCTGGCGCGCACAAAGGCGCTCGCCGTCCCTGGTGAAGGCGCATTGGTGCTGGGGGCCGATCAGACGCTTGCGCTAGGCGATCGCCGCTTCAGCAAGCCGGCGAGCCGGGACGCCGCGCGCGACCAGCTCAAGGCCCTGCGCGGGCATACGCATGAGTTGCATTGCGCAATTGCATTGGCGCAGTCAGGGCGGGTCCTGTTTGAGCATGCCCAGAGTGTGAGCCTGACCATGCGGGCGTTCAGCGACGAGTTTCTCGAAATGTATTTGGATCAACTCGGAGCTGCTGTCACCCGGACCGTGGGTGCCTACCAGGTCGAAAAGATCGGCATCCAAATTTTCGACCGCATCGAGGGAGACCACTTCGTCATCCTCGGCCTGCCCCTGCTTCCGCTGCTGCACTTCCTGCGCCAGAGGAACTTGTTGCTGGGCTGAAGAGTGCTGGGCATGTTTATTCTTGGCCTCACCGGCTCGGTCGGTATGGGAAAATCGGCTACGGCGCGCCTGTTTGCGGAGCAAGGCGTGCCGGTGCACGACGCCGACGCTGTGGTGCACGCCCTTTACGAGGGAGAAGCTGTTGCGGCGATCGAAAGCGTGTTTCCCGGCACCACTGCGCGCGGCAAGGTAGACCGTGGCAAGCTTACCGGTCGCGTTCTTGGCGATGCTTCAGCATTGGCACGGCTCGAGGCCATTGTGCACCCATTGGTGCGGGCGTCGGAAGAAAAGCTCATCGCCAAGGCGAAGGCGCGGGGTGATAAAGTCGTGGTTCTCGACATTCCGCTCCTGTTCGAGACCGGCGCTGACAAACGAGTTGACGCCGTAGTGG
>JBKOUI010000214.1:0-5321 GCA_046723315.1 Pseudomonadota bacterium
ATCTTGAATAGAGTAAAGCTTATCGCCGAGCCGTGGGACCTTGGTGACAACGGCTATCAGGTGGGCGGCACCCAGCCGGGATGGGCGGAATGGAACGATCGCTGGCGCGACGATCTCCGCTCCTATTGGAAGGGCGACATGGGCATGCTGCCGTCCCTTGGCCGCCGCGTGTCCGGCTCTTCCGACCTCTATGACCGCCGCGGCCGTAAGCCTTGGGCAAGCGTGAATTATGTCTCTGCTCATGACGGATTCACGCTTAAGGACCTCGTCTCCTATAACGAGAAGCACAATGAGGCGAACGGGGAAGCCAACAAGGATGGCCATGACGACAACCGCAGTTGGAATTGCGGTGTCGAAGGGCCAACCGACGATCCCGCCATTCTCGACATCCGCGACCGGCTGCGCCGGGCTTTGATCGCAAGTCTTCTATTCAGTCATGGCACGCCCATGCTGTTGATGGGTGATGAGCTCGGCCGCACACAACAGGGCAACAACAACGCCTTCTGTCAGGACAACGCCATTTCCTGGATGAAGTGGGACGAAATCAGCGAGCGCGACAGGGCGTTCCTTGAGTTCGTGCGCGGCGTTGTCAGCCTGAGGAAGCAGCTGCCGCTCTTGCGCAGTGCCAAATTCTTGCATGGCGAGCAGGTGGCCCCGCGCCTTAGGAACATCGCTTGGTTCAAACCCGACGGCGAGGAGAAGCGCCCGGAACATTGGGAAGATCCGGTCGCCAAATGTGTCGGCGTCTCGCTCGCCGGCGACAAACAAATCCTGCTTCTTTTGTTCAACGCCGACGCAGAGCCGATCGAATTCATTTTCCCATTCTTCGGCAGGCGGCATTTGCACTGGCGGCTCCTGTGCGATTCTGCCAATGGGCTGGTGCGGCCCGATCCCGCGCCGGTCGTCGTGGGCAAGACCACTATCCCTGGACGCGGCCTCCTGCTGTTCGAGAGGACGGTATGATGCCCGCCCGCTTCGGGCATCGCATGCCTTGGGGAGCCGAAGTCGTGGATGGCGGCGCGCGCTTCAGGGTCTGGGCGCCGGCACAGGAGGGGCTCGCTCTGGTCGTCGCCGACACCGATCAGACGCTGCCGATGCGGCAGGTTGGCGACGGCTGGTTCGAGCTCGCAACCGATGCAGTCAAAATCGGCCGGGGTTACGGCTTCTACCTCAGCGGCGGCAGGTTTATGCCGGACCCGGCCGCCCGCGCGCAAATGGGCGATGTGCACGGCTTTAGCCGCCTCGTCGATCCGGATGCCTACCGATGGCAGACGGCCGCCTGGAAAGGACGCCCGTGGCGGGAGGCGGTCATCTACGAGCTTCACACCGGCACGTTCTCAAAAGACGGAACTTTCGACGGGGTCGCCCGCGATCTCGACCGGCTCGGCAATCTCGGCATCACCGCGATCGAGCTGCTGCCGGTCGCCCAGTTCGGGGGAAATCGGGGCTGGGGCTACGACGGCGTTCTGCTTTATGCACCGCACATCGCTTATGGCGGACCGGAGGGCTTGAAGCGATTGGTCGATGCCGCCCACGAGCGCGAACTGATGATGCTGCTCGACGTCGTCTATAATCATTTCGGTCCTGACGGAAACTATCTTGCGCTCTACGCACCTGACTTCTTCGACGCCAAGCGCAAAACGCCCTGGGGTAGCGCGATCGATTTCCGACAGCGGGCCGTCCGTGAATTCTTCCTGCACAACGCACTCTATTGGCTCGAAGAGTTTCGTTTCGATGGCCTCCGACTCGATGCCATCGACAAGATCGAGGACGCGACCGACGAGCCGATCCTCGCCGAGGTGGCGCGGGAGGTGCGCAATCGCTTCCCCGACCGTCATGTTCATCTCACCATCGAGGACGACGACAACTCGACTCGGCTACTAAAGTTCGACGCTGACAACCGGCCGCGCCTGTTCGATGCCGAGTGGAACGACGATTGGCATCACGCCATGCACGCTTTGCTCACCGGCGAGCGCGACGGCTACTACCAGGATTATGGCGACGCGCCGGCCCGGCGGGTGGCCGAGACCATGGCGTTCGGCTTCGGCTATCAGGGCGCTCCATCGGCCTATCGCGGGGGCAAGCGTCGCGGCGAGCCGTCGGCCCATCTTCCGCCCACGGCCTTCATCGACTTTCTTCAAAATCATGACCAGGTGGGCAACCGTGCCGACGGAGAGCGGCTCGATAGCCTCGTCGCGCCTGAAGCGGTCGAGGCCAGCCTCGCTCTGCTCTTGCTCTCGCCGCACATCCCGCTTCTATTCATGGGCGAGGAATATGGCGAGCGGGCGAAGTTTTATTTCTTCACCGATTTCCAAGGCGAGCTCGCGGAAGCCGTTCGCAAAGGGCGGAACGAGGAATTCCGCACCAACAAGGCATTCACCGAAGCGTTCAGGCAGGATCTCGTTCCCGACCCGAACGCGTTCGACACGTTTGCGGCTTCGAAGCTCGACGCAACGCGAACAAGTCATGAAGCAGCCGCGGAGACGCGGGCACGATTCGTGAAATCCCTGCTCAAAACTCGCTTCGCGCATATCGTACCGAAGCTCGCCGCGGCCGGCAGTCATGCGGGCAAGGTTGAAGCCGTTAAAAACGATGCCTTTGTTGTGAGTTGGTTGCTTGACGGCGGCTCCACACTCACGATCTTCGCCAATCTTGGAGGTCGCGAGACTCGCATCTGCGCAGAGTCCACGGGAGCTATTGTGTTCGCCCATCCCCCGGCGGCAAAGAGCGCGCTTGCACAACATAGACTGCCGGCATGGTCGGTGATCGCCGTGATGGGAAATCAAAGCTAAGCATGTCGGGTCGGGTCGACCAATTGGCTGAGCGTTTCGGCATCGCGGAGGGCTATGTCAGCGAGAGAGGCGAATGGATTACCACGCCGCCGGAAACCAAGGCCAAGGTGCTCGCCGCCATGGGCGTCGCCGTCGATGGCGGCGCCAAGTCCATGGCGGAGCCGCCCGAGTCTATACGGCCGGACAATGATGTTACGCTGTCAAAGAGCGCGTTCTGGCCGCCCTTTCTCGTCGATCAGCGGGCTTGGGGCCTCGCCATACAAGTCTATGCCTTGCGCTCCGGCCGCAACTGGGGCATCGGCGACTTCGAGGATTTGGCAGAGCTTGCCGAGATAGCGGCGCAACGCGGCGCCGACTTCATTGGTGTGAGCCCGCTTCATGCCTTGTTCCTTGCCGATCCTTCGCGCATCAGCCCCTACAGTCCTTCGAGCCGCATATTCCTGAACGCTCTTTATATTGCGCCCGACCGCGTACCGGGCTTCGACGCGCTGCCAGAGCGGGACGAACTGCTCGCGGCGCTTCCCGGCTTGAGAGCCCGCCCGTTGATCGACTATCCCGCCGCGCAGTGCGTAAAGCTTCGTGCTCTTGAAGCCCTATTCGACCGCTTTTGCGAGACCGAGCGCCTGAATGAGGACTTCGCCCGCTTCCGCCGCGAGCAAGGCAGGGCACTCGAGGCTCACGCCCTTTGTGAGGCTCTGGCTGAGTCGTTCGTGGCAAATGGCAACAGCGCGTCGTGGGGGACTTGGCCAGAGGCTTACCGAAATCCGCGAAGTCGTGTAGTGCGCGAGTTCGCTCGCGGCGCCAAGAGCCGCGTCGAATTTCACATCTGGCTGCAATGGATCGCCGACCGGCAACTCGCCGCGGCCCAGGCGCGGGCCCGGGCGGCCGGCATGCGTATCGGGCTTTATCTCGATCTCGCCGTCGGCATTTCACCCGACGGCTCGAGCGCCTGGCTCGGCGGCCCGGCAACCGCTCGCCACGCGCGCATCGGCTGCCCGCCGGACCCATTTAGTGCACAAGGCCAGGATTGGGGGCTCGTGCCGTTCTCGCCAGTCGGACTTGCCGAGGAGCGCTTCGAGCCGTTTCGGGCCGTACTTCGGGCGAGCATGCGCCACGCCGGCGCGCTACGCATCGATCATGCCATGGGCCTGAAACGGCTCTATTGGATTCCCGAAGGCAGCACCGCGAAGGACGGCGCCTATGTGCTCTATCCGTTCCGCGAGCTTCTCGAAGGCGTGGCCAAAGAATCCTGGATCTTTCGCACCATCATCATCGGCGAAGACCTCGGCACGGTGCCTCCAGGCTTCAGCGACACAATCGTGCGGGCCGGGCTGTTGAGCTATCAGGTTCTCTACTTCACCGCCAGGAACGGTGCGATGTTGCCGCCACAGGCCTATCGGCGAGAGGCCCTCGTCTGCGCCTCGACCCACGACCTGCCGACTCTAAAAGGCTGGTGGATCGGCAATGACATCGACTGGCGGCTCAAGGCCCATCGCGCCACCGAAGAAGAGGCTGACCTTCAGCGCAAAGACCGCCAGCGCGATCGAAAACTTCTGCTGAAGGCTCTAGCTGACGCCAAGCTGCTGCCCGAGGAAGACTTTGCGACGAGTCACGCAATGTCCGACGATATGCTCATCGCCATTCACCGATTCCTGGCGCAGACGCCTTGCCGTCTCTTTGCCGTTCAGCTCGATGATGCGCTAGGTGTCACCGAACAAGCCAATCTCCCGGGCACCGTCGATGAACACCCGAATTGGCGCCGCAAAATCGCGGTGAGGATCGAGGAACTCGCTACGCATCCTCTGTTCAAGGCAGTGGCCGAAGTCGTCTGCGCCGAACGTCCACGGGCATCGCCGACGCTGGCGCCGCTACAAAGATAGATCGTGAGACTACGTATGACAGATTAGCGGCGAACAAATGGGGTGTTTCTCAAGTTAGCCTTCACTGTTTTGTCTTGATCTCAAAATCGTCCAAAGGCGCCTCGTACCCTGGGGGTTCGACCTGCTCGTTTACTCGCAGTATGGACTTATCATTACGCTCGATCGACCCCTGCACCAGCGTGCCCTTCAAAATGGTTACGCATTCACCGGACATCTGCTTCTCCATCAAGCCCTCCTGAAAGGCTTTTTGGTCGGACCGTACTTGTTGAAGTTGATGGACGGCTTCGACCGAACTACAGCCAAAGCTCGTGACTTTGGCCACGTAGTACGTCGTCTGCAAGCCAACCAGTACAATGGCCGCAATTGTAGTGCGCAAGCGAAGGCTCCTAGCGCTTACCTCGAAAATCAGCGAACTTTCGCCAAAGGCTCCCCGCCATTTCGACGGGGAGCCACATTCTCTGCATAACCCGGAACGGGCACGGCTGACCTGATCATCATGTAAGTATCGAAGCCTTGACGGACGAAGTACTCGTCCCAACCCATCCGTCCATCGGGTGTGGTCTGCCACGACTTTGTACTCAAGCAGCACCCGTGCACAATGCCGATCGGTACGTGCTTTTTGCCATTTTGGGCTTGTGGCAGCATGAAC
>JBKOUI010000058.1:0-7479 GCA_046723315.1 Pseudomonadota bacterium
GCCCGGCTGTGGCGCAGGATGGCGGCGATATCACCTTCCAGGGCTATCGCGACGGAGTCGTGTTCCTGCATATGCGCGGCGCCTGCTCGGGATGCCCGAGTTCGACCGCAACGCTCCGCCACGGCATCGAGAACCTACTCAAGCACTTCATCCCTGAGGTGCAAGAGGTCCGCCCAGTTTGAGCGGCAAGCTCCCCTCCGCCTGCCTAGATCAGCTGTTCCGCGACGCGCGGACGCATAATTCGCTCGTCGGAGACGTGCCCGACGCCCTGTTGCACGAGCTCGTCGACCTCTTGAAGCTCGGGCCGACCTCGGCCAATTGCAGTCCCGCTCGCTTCCTGTTCGTCAAGTCGCGCGAGGCCAAGGAGCGGCTAAGGCCGCATCTCTCGGAGGGAAATCTCGAAAAGACGATGAAGGCGCCGGTGTGCACCATCATCGGCTACGACCTCGATTTCTACAAATATCTGCCCAAGCTCTTCCCCCACACCGACGCCAAGAGCTGGTTCGAAGGCAAGTCCAAGAAAATCGAGGAGACCGCGTTCCGCAACGGCACGCTGCAAGGCGCCTATCTGATTCTGGCGGCGCGGGCGCTCGGCCTCGACACCGGGCCCATGTCAGGCTTCGACAATGCAGGCGTCGACCGTGAGTTCTTCGCCGGCACCAATATCAAGTCGAACTTCCTGTGCAATCTCGGCTATGGCGACGGCGAGAAGCTGTTCCCACGCTCGCCGCGCTTCGACTTCGACGAGATGGCGAAGATCATCTAAGACTTTCCCATGAACATTCTCGCGCTCGATACGAGCATGGGAGCTTGCTCAGCGGCTGTGCTGCGCCAGGGCGGCGCGGGGCGCGGCCTGTTCGCGCGCGAAGCGCTAATGGCCCGCGGCCATGCCGAAGCGCTGATGCCAATGATCGCCGAGGTGATGGAGGAAGCAGGGCTCGACTTCGCGGCGCTCGATCTGATCGCGGCAACGACAGGCCCTGGAAGCTTTACCGGCGTCCGCATCGCCATTGCTGCCGCGCGCGGACTTGCCCTCGTCATACCTGTCAAGCTTTGCGGCATCGATAGCCTCACGGTCATGGCGAGACTTGCGTGTGCGACGCGTGGCATCAGCCCTGGACCGCTTGCCGTCGCGGTCGATGCGCGCCGCGGCATGCTCTATCTCGGTCTTCACGATAGCGCGGGCCGCAAGCTCGACGGCCCTTTGCTCATTACGCCTGACGACGCCGTTGGCGTGCTCTCAAAAAACCTCCAAACCGTGGTAGGGAGCGGCGGTCCACTCCTCATTGAGGCCGCCACAAAGCGCGGCCGAGAACTGCAAGCCGCTTTCCCCGAGCTTCAGCCCAACGCCGCCACACTGGCCGAGATCGCGCTCGAGAGCGGCGAGATTGTTCCAACACTTCGCCCGCTTTATCTTCGGCCGCCAGATGCGCGCCCTCAGGCGGAAGCGGTGGCACGTCGCTGATGCTCATGGAAATCGTCATAGACCAAGCCACTCCGTTCGACGCCGGACTCCTGGCTGCTCTCCATAGGGCTTGTTTCGCACGACCCTGGGACGAGCCCGCTATGGCGACCTTCATCGCCGCACCCGACACGCTTTGCCTGCTTGGCACGATGAGCGACGACAAGAGCCGCACGCCAGCCGGGTTCCTGATTGCCCGCGGAGCCGCTGACGAGGCTGAGCTCCTGACCTTAGCAGTCGACCCACAATGGCGGCGCGCAGGTCTTGGCAAAGCCCTGCTCAAGTCCGCCATGGCAACCCTCGCCGAGAGTGGCGCAAGAAAGCTGTTCCTCGAGGTCGAGGACGGTAACCACGCGGCGCTTGAGCTTTACCACTCGCTCGGCGCGACCGCTGTGGGCCGACGCGCGCGCTATTACGAGCATGGTGCGGACGCCGCGATCTTCAGCCTTGCCCTTTGACGGCGCGCCGCCGATGATGGCGCGGCGACTCGCGCGAGACCGGGCGGCAAGGCATAAGCGATCCGATGCCCAAATTTGCCACAGCGGAAAGCAGGCTTGAGCGCCTCTGCTCCGAGAAGGGCATGCGCATGACGGGTCAGCGCCGCACCATCGCCAAGGTGCTATCCGAGGCCGACGACCACCCTGATGTGGAGGAAGTTTACCGCAGGGCCTCCTCAAGGGACCCGCATATCTCGCTGTCCACCGTCTATCGGACCGTGCGCCTATTCGAAGGGGCGGGTATCCTCGAGCGCCACGATTTCGGCGACGGGCGCGCCCGCTATGAGCCGGCCGGGCTTGGTCACCACGATCACCTGATCAACGTCAAGACCGGGGAGGTCATCGAGTTCTCGAACGAGCAGATTGAGAAGTTGCAGGAGAGCGTGGCGCGCGACCTCGGTTTTCGCCTCATCGGCCACAGGCTCGAGCTGTTCGGCATGCCGCTCAAAAACGGCAAATAGCGAGAGCGCGGAAGCCCCCTGTCCTTCATGCGTCCCATCTCCCAGAGTTCCACGTCATGAGAAGCGTGCGCGCGTTCCTGGTGCTGGCGATCTTCTTCACCTTCACCATTCCGCTGATGCCGCTCCAGCTGCTGTTCCTTGCCACCGGCTCGCGTTATGCCCGCACCTTCCCCCATTGGTATCACCGACAGGTCTGCAAGATTGTCGGCATCCGCCTTAACATCGAAGGAGAGGTGGTAGAGGAGCAAGGCGTGCTGCTCATCTCAAATCACGTTTCGTGGCTCGACATCACAGTGCTCTCCGCCGTGGCGCCAGTCTCGTTCGTGGCCAAGCGGGAAGTGGCGTCGTGGCCGTTCGTGAGCTGGCTCGCCAAGCTGCAACGGTCGGTGTTCGTCGACCGCGCGCGGCGAGACCAGGCCAGCGACAAGGCGAGCGAGATCCTCAGTCGGCTACAAAGCGGCGATCATATCGTGCTGTTCGCCGAAGGCACGTCGAGCGACGGAAATAGCGTGGTGCCGTTCAAGACGGCTTTGTTCGCCGCGGTGAAGCCAGTCGGTGGTCCTGCCATGGGAGCCAAAGTCTCGGCCCAGACTCTCGCGCTCACCTATACCAAGCTCTATGGGCTGCCGCTTTGCCGGCGCGGCCGGCCGGTGGTCGCGTGGTATGGCGACATGGACATGGCGAGCCATGCGTGGAGGCTGCTCGGGCTCGGGCCGCTCGACGCATATATCCGCATCGGGCCGCCAGTGCCGCTCGACCAATTCCCTGACCGCAAAGCACTCGCGCGCTATGCCGAGGACAAGGTTCGCAGCGATGTGGTTGAGCTCTTGCGCGGCCGGCCCGTGCAAACGAGCCGGCCTCGCCAAGAAGACGCTACATCGCGCGTCTAAGTCTGATCGTGTCGAGCACCGTGGCTGGCGCGAAGTTGCCGTTCGGCAGCTGCCTGATGAGGCCCGCCTTCACCACGTTAAGCAGGGTTGCATGCACGCCGCGGTCGGCGGTCTCGGCCTCCGCGAAATAGCCTTCCTGCATCGCCAAGCGGCGGAGATCATCGCGCGACATAGCGCCGACCTCGTTTAGCTTGCGGACCAGGAAATCGGCCAATGGCTGCTGCGGTTGGGACGCTGGCTGGTGGGGATGGCCCCCGCCTTGATGTGCTTGATGCGCCGGTTGGTGCGTTTGGTGGGCGCTCTGATGCGTGGCCTGGTGAGCGCTATGATGCGAAGGTTGATGCGCAGCCTGCGGTGCAGGCTGTGAGGGTGCAGTTTTCGGTGCTTGGCCAGCAGCGAGACGACGTTGCTCGAGCTCGAGCAGTTTGGTCAAGGCGGCAAATTCGGCTTTCAAGTCCTCGAGCCGGCTTTCGTGCTCGGCTCTGATTTGCTCCACGAGCTTCTCGAACTGAGCCTCGTGAGCGTTGATCTGCTCTTCAAGCAGGCTGGCACGGTCTTGCAAGTCCCCTCTTATGTCACGCATGTGATCGCCCCTCGTTAACTTGACTTCGCCTCAACGCCCGAGCGGGCTAGCAGGTTGCACGCAAGACCGACCCTAAGTCTGCCGGCCGCCGCACTCGGCAAGTAATGAAATCCCGGCACGGCCTCAGGCCGGGAACCAGGAAAAACATAATAACCACAACGCAAAGCGCCTGTCTCGGCTTTACTGTCTGACCCAGCAATGCCCAACAAAAGCGGCAGCGAGATGTCGCCTTTTAGGTCTTGTCTCAGCGGCCCCAAAGACGAGGGCCAAGACGCGCCTTGAACAAAGAAAGACAAATCGGAGAGAGGGGTGCCGTCATCTTGATGAAGGCTTGCCGCTTCGGGGCCCCATCAGGCTTTTGCTCGGCCTTTCGCGCGTTTCGGCTTCGCCGTCTCGGGCAAAAGCGCAGCGAGTAGACCGATGGCCGGCAGGAAGGCGCAGACATGATAAACGAAGGCGATCGAGGTCACGTCGGCAAGCCAGCCGAGAACCGCCGCGCCGATGCCGGCAATGCCGAAGGCAAGCCCGAAGAACAAGCCAGCTACCATGCCGACCCGACCTGGAAGCAGTCCCTGCGCATAGACGACGATCTGCGGAAAGGCGGACGCTAAGATTACGCCGATGATCACGCTGAGCACGGCGGTCCAAAACAATCCGACATAAGGCAGTGCCAGCGTAAAGGGCAGCACACCAAGGATCGACCACCAGATCACGCGCCGAGCTCCGATGCGATCGCCGATCGGACCGCCGATCACCGTCCCGGCCGCGACCGCCGCCAGGAACAGAAACAGGTAAAGCTGAGCGCTCTGCACCGAGACGCCGAAAGTGTGGATCAGGTAGAAGATGTAAAAGCTCGTGATGCTGACGAGATAGAAGTGCTTGGAGAAGGTCAGCGCCATGAGGATGGCAATCGACTGTCCCACCTTTCCGTGGGTCGCCTCCTCCATGGCCTCGCGCTCCATGGCCTTAGAGGCGCGCTTCAGTTTGAGCGTCTTGCCGTACCAAGAGCCGATCACGGCAAGCAGCACCATGCCGATCAGCGCGACGAGCGAAAACCAGATGATGGTGTGCTGGCCGAAAGGCAGCACGATAAACGCCGCGAAGAGCGGCCCGAGCGCAGTGCCGAAATTGCCGCCGACTTGGAACACGGATTGCGCAAGGCCATGCCGGCCGCCTGAGGCAAGCCGGGCGACGCGAGAGGATTCGGGGTGGAACACCGAAGAGCCCATGCCGATCAGCGCGGCGGCGCCAAGCACGAACAAGTAGCTCGAGGCGAACGCGATCAGGATCAGCCCGATTAGCGAAGACCCCATGCCAAGCACGAGCGAATAAGGCGTCGGATAGCGATCGGTGAAATAGCCGACCACTGGCTGCAACACCGAGGCGGTGAACTGAAACGTGAAAGTGATGAGCCCAATCTGATGGAAGTTGAGACTGAGGTTCTCCTTGAGCATCGGATAGATCGCCATGATCAGCGACTGGATCACGTCGTTCAGCATGTGGCAGACGCTGATGGCGGTGAGCACCGCGACGACGGTTCCCTGCGCGGCTGATGCGGCCGCACCTCTTTTTGTCTCGACGGTCATCGGTAAAAACCCAGGTGCTTCGGTCGGGCGGGCAGAATTGCGCTAAACCCTGCTTCGGGGGCAACGGTTCATTTTATGTTCGATTGGTGTCAGGTGGCGGCGGTGGGAGTTATTGCTACTAGCTATGCTTCTTGCCCAAGGCGTTTTTCGGGCACCTGAACAATTATGCACCCGCTCCTCCTATTTCAGCTTTTGATCCTTGTCGTGGTCGCCAATGGAGTGCCGGTCTTCGCCAAAAAGGCTCTCGGCGAGCAACTCGCTCATCCGCTCGACGGCGGACTAATCCTAACCGACGGCCAGCCTCTGTTCGGGCCTTCGAAGACGGTCAGAGGCGTCCTTTTTTCCTTCCTGGTGACGCCGCTCGCCGCGCTGCTAACGGGATTCCCATGGACGGTCGGAGCCGTTGTTGCCGCTGGCGCGATTGCGGGCGACCTGTTCTCGAGTTTCGTGAAGCGCAGGCTTGGCCGCTCGCCAAGCAGCATGGCGTTTGGTCTCGATTACATTCCGGAGTCGCTGTTTCCTCTTGCCGCGTGCCGCCTTCTGCTTCCGGTGACGGTTCTCGACATAATCGCTGGTATGGCGATCTTCTTCGCGGGAGGGTTGATTCTCTCGCCCATCCTGTTCCGGTTGCGCCTGCGCGACACGCCCTATTGACCGGCGCTTGGCGTGCCAGCCACGCGTAGATGATGCAACGTGATCTCAGGAGGACAATTAAATCGTGTGGGCACGATTGTCGTGCCAGCGCCGGTCGAGGTGTAGCCGATCATGTCGTGATATTTCCACGGCCCCGAGCCAAAGGCACGTGGCAGCACTGAATCGAGCGTGATCGGGATTCCGCCAGGCAGGCAAATCTGGCCGCCATGCGTGTGGCCGCTCAGCAGAAGATCGAAATCGGCGTGGGCGGCTTGCCGGTAGATCTCCGGCGTATGCGAGATGAGGATCGAGAACTCCTCATGCGGAATCCCTGAGGCCGCCTTCTCGATATTATCCACGCGGTAGAAGTGCGCATCGTCTATGCCGGCGAGATGGATGCGGTCACCGCCGCGCTCGATGGTGATTGACTCGTTGAGCAGAATCTTGATCCCCATCTGCTCAAGGCCGGGCAGCATCAAGATCGTATCGTGATTGCCGAGCACGCCGTAGAGCATGCCCTTGAGCGCAGCGCGGATTTTGGCCATCCCAGCGAGCGTCCCCTCATAGGGACCATAAGTGTCACCGCGATAGTCGCCGGTTAGCACGCATAGGTCATAGTCGATGCCTTTGAGCAGCGTGATGACGCGCTCGATCGCCGCCTTGCTTAGATCGATGTGTAGATCGCTGAGCTGAAGGATGGTGAAGCCGTCGAAAGCGACAGGCAGGCGGCGCAGCGCGATACGGTGATGCTTGAGCTCGACAGAAGCGGCGTTGCTAACGCCGCGCCAATAGAGGCCTGACATCATCAGCGCCGCGCGGATCAAGGCATGCGACAGCGGCAGGTTCTCGATGTGAAAGAAGTTCAGGCCATGGCCGAAGACCTGAGCCTCGTGATCTTTCTCGATGCCGAGGCGCTGCCGCGCCTGGCGCCGCCCGAGACGCTTCTCCAGCACCGCTAAGGTCTCTTGGTCAGCCATCTTGCCCGCTGATTTTTGGTGGCGGCCAGAGTTGGAGCGATATGGGGCGAAACTGCAAGGTTTCATTTTTCCGTCTGCGGCCAAATGGCCCGCCTGCCGCTCGAATACAGAAAAGCAAGCGGAAACGTGAACCATTCAATGCCCCAGTGGTTTCCCAAGCGAGGGGCAGCCCTCTCTCGAAGTCGCTGCGATGTGCACATTCGCCGATTTGCGACGGGGAAGAGAGGCCAATGATCAATCAAATCGGGGCTTCGAACCCGCCTAAATTGGGCGGCCGAGCGAAAGGAGTTTTGCGATGAAAATGTCGTCACAAATGGTCGAACGCACCTTGAGCCAGTTCCAAGCCGAGGCCGTGCCAGAGACTCATCCGGCAGTTACACAGCTCAATAG
>JBKOUI010000129.1:0-2198 GCA_046723315.1 Pseudomonadota bacterium
GCCCCGCACGCATCATGACGGCGCAAGCCAAACTTGCTGCATTGTTGTTTGCACTCATTGCTATGCTGCAATTTATCCGTGCCGTAGGTGGATGGCAGATCATGGTCAATGGCATACTGGCAGTCCGCCGTGCGGGCAAGTTGGATCGCTTGCATCATCGCTGCTGCACTCGCTTGGACAGGTTTCGACGCATCACGTCGATAACGCCAAGCCATGTTGTGATACCCTTGCGCCGAAAAACGGCCTTTAAGGTGAGGGTACATTTTAAGACAACGGCAAGAAGGTCTACATAATCTGAATAGGATGTGGACCTTCAATTCTCGCCGGAGAATTGATCCATTGCGGTTGAGACCGCTCCCTCTTGCTCTCGTCGCCCTTGTCGTTGTCGTCGCCACGTTGAGCTGGCAGCAATCGTTTGCGGGGGAGTTGCCGTGGTTAGTTTCAAATTGGCTGCAGACCTATGTCGGCGAAAGCGAAGGTCAAATCGCCCCAGTAGTCTTGCAGAGGGCGCGCGCGCTTTACCTGAAGAAAGTGAGCGAAGGCGCGGTCAACAATCCCTGTTACTTCGCCATGGACGGCACGCGACCCGGTGGCTCGGGACCTCGGTTTTACGTCATATGCGAAGCCACTCGGACGTTCCGCGCCGTCCCGTCTGGCCATGGCAGTGGCGTCAACCTTGAACACATCGCGGATTTTGCAAACGACATTCGCTGCGCCAAGAACTTCAGCGACGCGAAAGATTCCAAGCTGACGACCGGCGGGCCTTATGTGACGGCAGAGATCAGAACTTCGTTCAAAGGTTATTATCGCGACCCGGAAGGAGAGCTTGTTCCGCTGATACGCTCTTTTGTGCAGTTCGAGGGCATGGGCGAGACGGCGAACGCCAGGCCCCGCGCCATTGGGGGTCATCCGGGTGTGATCCTGTCGCCGATTTGTCGGTTGAAAGCTTCGGGCAATCCTTATGCGGACGACGATGGTTATGTGCCTTTCGGAAAGTTGGTTGAGTATGGCGGCGGTCGCAGCAACGGCTGCACTACCTGGTATCCCGCGGATGCCCAGCGGATTTTGGCCTTGGTGGAAAACAAGCCGACGACGCTCTACATCTATCCCGAATCGACCGACATCGTTGCCGTTGCCCGTGCCGTGCAGGCGGGCCAGTCACCAGCGAGCGCGGGTTTGTATTGGAATGCGTCTTGTTTGAGGGAAATCGGCTTTCCAAACTTCTGGCCAAAGGAGACGCTGGAGCCCGCTCTGACGAAATATAGAGAGGATCATCCGGCGCCGCGGCCGGAGCCGTTGCCGCTTTGTAGCGAACAGTACGTACGGCTAGGCGATTAGGTCAATTCGCTTCTCTCACGCTACTGGCGTTCGCTGGCGGGCCGCCACTGCCGGCATCGAGTCCCTGCAGCTTAGATGTGACGGACCGTCTAGCCTTCGGCTTCGCCTTGGCCGCGCCGCACACGCCGTCGCGCAGATGCGCCGGACTGTTGGTCAACGAAACTTGGATCGCCAGCCCATCGAGGCTTGTCCCGAACAGCGATTGCCAGAAGTAGCGGCTGAAGCCCTTCTCAAGGAGATCGGTGGCTCGATCGTTGCGCGATGCGACTGATGGCTCGCCGAGGACGACGGCCACGAGCTTGCGACCATTACGAGTCGCACTTGCCACGACGTTAAACCCGGATTGACAGATGAAACCGGTCTTCATCCCATCGGCGCCTGGGAAGCTGACAAGAAGGCTGTTGTGGGTGCGGATGGTCTTCTTGCCCACTTGCACTTGGATTAACGAGAAGAGATCAGCGTGCTCAGGAAACTCGACGATAATGGCGCGAGCGAGCTTGGCGAGATCACGGGCCGTGCTGACCTGGCGCTCGTCGGGGAGGCCGTTGACATTGGCAAAACGCGTGCGCGTCATGCCTAGGTGCTGGGCCGCCTCATTCATCCGCGCGATGAAAGTGGCCTGATTGCCAGCCACCGCCTCGGCGATCATGACGGCGACGTCGTTGGCGGACTTCACGATCAGGACTTTGAGCGCCACGTCGAGCGTGATCGAGCCACCCACCGGAAGGCCGAGTTTTGAAGGCGCCTGCCGCGCCGCGGTCTGCGAGCAGATGACTTTGGTGTCGGGCGTAACGGTGCCGGCTTTGAGCGCCTGGAAGGTGACGTAAGCTGTCATTAGCTTGGTCAGCGATGCCGGGAAC
>JBKOUI010000279.1:0-3715 GCA_046723315.1 Pseudomonadota bacterium
ACCTACCATTGAGCGAGATCCATGCGCACGGCACCTATGTCTCGCCTGCGATCTACGAAATTCCTTCGATCAGTGTACTGAAGCGCGAGGTGTTCGGTCCCATTCTTCACGTGGTGCGATTTGCTGGCCATCGTTTGCCCGAGGTATGCGAGGCGATCAACACCATCGGTTACGGACTGACTCTCGGCCTACACAGCCGCATCAAGGCGACGGCGGACTTCGTCGCTACCCGCGTCAAGGTCGGCAATATGTATGTGAATCGCAACCAGATCGGCGCCGTCGTTGGGGTGCAGCCCTTCGGCGGAGAAGGATTGTCGGGAACCGGACCCAAGGCCGGGGGACCGCATTATCTGCAAGCCTTCGCCGTCGAGCGGGTGCGCTCGACGGACCTCACGGCCTCTGGCGGCAATGCGAGCCTTCTCGCTGCCGGCTCCGACGAGGGTTGAGCCCGCTAAGGCATTGTCCAGTGGGACTTAAGGGTCCATCTATAGCGCGCAGGGCCAGGCGCCCTGCGGAGACGAGCTATGGCCGAGCCTAAAGCCCCGGCTGCCACCAAGAAAACCGACGTCACGCAAACCCGCTCGACGCGGTCAGAAGTCGATGCCTTTCTCGAACAGGTCAAGACTCTCAAGCCCCGAGATGAGGGCCGCGGCAGGCTGATCTTCGCTATGGATGCGACCATGAGCAGGCAGCCCTCTTGGGACCTCGCGCTGGAGCTCCAGTCGGACATGTTCGCCGCAGTGAAGACGGTAGGCGGCCTTGACGTCCAGCTCGTCTATTTCCGTGGTTTCAGCGAATGCCAAGCCTCGAAATGGGTCGGCGACCCCGGCGCGCTCGCCAAGCTGATGCGCAAGGTCTCTTGTGAGGGCGGCCTGACCCAGATCGCCAAAGTGCTGAGCCACGCGCGTCGCGAGGCTGAGAAATCCAAGATCGACGCACTTGTCTATGTCGGCGATTGCATGGAGGAGGAGGTCGATCAGCTCGCTCGGCTTGCCGGCGAACTTGGATTGGTGAAGGTCCCTGTCTTCATTTTCCATGAGGGCCGCGACGCCAAGGCTGCGCGCGCCTTCAAGGAGATCGCGCGACTGTCGCGCGGCGCCTATGTCCCGTTCGATGAGGGCTCCGCCCGTCAGCTCCGCGAGCTTCTGACAGCGGTCGCCGTCTACGCCAGCGGCGGCCGGAAGGCGCTGCAGAACTTTAGCGATAAGACAAGGAGCCGCGCGGCGCTCCGTCTGCTCGAGCAGCTCGGCTAAAACGGCACCTGGCGATGGCATACTTTCTTGCCGGTTGTGCGGTTCTTTTGCTTCTCCTCGTCGGAGGCCGCTACCTCGTGCGAGCAGACCCGCGCAAGCTTGCCACGGTCATCCGCAAGACAGGAGGCGTAGCCGCACTCGCGGTTGCCGGTTTCCTTCTTATGCGCGGGGCGTTGCCCATCGCCATTCCGCTCGCCGTGTTCGGGCTTGCGCTGGTGGGCGGAAGAAACGTGCTCGGATTTAGTGGCCGGCCTTTTGGCTCGGCGCGAAAATCTCCTGGGCAGAAGTCGCAGGTGCGAACCGATCGGCTCGAAATGGAGCTCGATCACGACAGCGGGCATATGGACGGCAAGAGCCTGTCCGGCCAGTTTGCCGGACGGACCCTATCCTCTCTCAGCGATCGCGAAGCGATGGAGCTGCTCGCTGAATTGCACTCCGTCGGAGCGCGGGAAGCAGCGTTGATGGAAGCCTATCTCGACTGGCGACTGCCAAGTTGGCGCGAACAAGCCTCAGGGGATGAATGGCAGCCGCGCGGCTTTGCCGAGGGCGAGCAGGCGGAGGCGCGGCGCAGCCGAGCCAGGCCCAATCGCATGAGTGTGGAAGAAGCTTACGCCGTGCTGGGCGTCAAAAAGACCGCAAGCGAGGAGGAGATCAAGCAGGCGCACCGCAAGTTGATGATGAAGATGCACCCAGATCAGGGCGGATCGACTTACCTCGCAGCGCGCATCAATGAGGCTAAGGAGGTCCTGCTCGGCCAGAGATGAGGCACGCCGGCAGGCGCTACTCGGCCTTCATCACCGCGCAATCGAGCGACATTTTCTTAAGCGCAGAGCATGCCGCCTGAGCGCCTTCTCGGGAGAAGCCGGCAAATCGCGCCTGATACCACTCCTCGTCGTCTTTCATAAAGGAGGTCGTGAAAGGCATATGGCCGTCGAGCAGGTCTGATGCGCGCTGCTGCACCATGCCGAGCCGGTTCTCGGCCTCTGCTTCGGACGTGAAGGCCCCGACTTGCACCTGGAAAACACCCTGATATTTGCTGGGCTTGGTCGTGGGCTTAGGCGCGGGCTCGGTTGTGGTGAGGCTCGCCTTGATGGGCTCTGCCGGTTCGCTGGTATCGCCCTCCTCGGTGTCGGTGGTTGTATCAGCGGGAGTATCAGTGGCAGCCCCGGGAGCCGGGGCAGGAGCGGGGGGTGCGGGTATTGGGGGCGCAAGCGTATAGGCCGGCTTCTGCACTGATGGCGGCGAGGTCGCCGGCACGAGTGAAGCGAGCAGTTGGGCAGGCGTGGGCTTTGTGTTGGTGGCTTTGGCGAAATGCCGGTCGAGAAGCGACCGCATGGCGGCGTCGCGCTGAGCGCCGGTCTTGCCTCCCAGCACTACGGCGACAAGATGCTTATTGCCGCGATGCACCGAGGCAGTCAGATTGAATCCGCTTGCATGGGTATAGCCGGTCTTGATGCCGTCACAGCCCTTGTAGCCGAACAAGAGCTTATTGTGATTGCGATACTTGCGGCCATTGAAGCTGAAATAACGCGTCTCGAAGACCTCATAATATTCCGGGTAGTCATGGATGAGGTGGGCTGCGAGCGTCGCCATGTCGCGCGCCGTGGTGATCTGGTCGTCATTTGGAAGGCCTGAGGCGTTGCGGAAGGTGGTGGCGTTCATGCCGATGCGTCGTGCCATATCGGTCATCACCCGTGCGAAGTTCTCCTCGGTGCCGGCGAGGTTCTCGGCAATGGTGACGGCGGCGTCATTGGCCGACTGGGTCACGAGCGCCTTCACCGCATCAGTCGTGCTAATTGTCGCACCAGGCTTCAGGCCCAATTTGGTCGGGGCTTGGCTTGCAGCGTGCGGCGTCACGACAAGCTCCGACGTGGGCGTGACTTTGCCGGCGCGCAAATAGCCGAACAGCACGTAAAGCGTCATCATCTTAGTGAGCGACGCGGGATAGCGGGGCAGATCGGCTGATTGCGAATAGAGGATCGAGCCCGAGTTCATATCGACGACGATTGCCGACGCGATCTGAGGCGCGCCCCCACTCGACCGGCGCTTCGCGGCGAGAGCCTCGCTCAACGGGGCTCCGGCCGCCGCAACCATGAGCAGCAGCATGAGCAGCACGCGCGCTGCCCGGCGCAATGTCCACGCTCGACTCGCGTTGATGATTCCCACCGGCCCCAAGAAGGCTTAGCCTCCCCCGTTTGACGCCCTTTTCCCTCGCGCGCCACTTTTCGCGCCGAATGCGCAAAGCCAGCGCACTCCTATAACATGGCGGGCAATAAAGCTAAAATTCGTATATTGCCAAAGCGTTAAGTAAATGGTTCTGCATTTTATTGTGCAGTGCAAAAATTCCTGTTGACGTTTTTTGTGCAACGCATATATATCGCTCGCGTTCGCAAGCACCGCGCAACCCGGTTTAGAGAGGGCTAACATGCTCAAAGGTTTTGAAGAGTTCCAGAAAGTAGGCA
>JBKOUI010000011.1:0-4607 GCA_046723315.1 Pseudomonadota bacterium
GGCTCAGCCTAAACTTTGCCGATGCAGAAGCCAGCCGTCATGCCTCGACCGGCAATTCATCCCGCTGTTGCGGCGGGCTTGAAGGATTGCCGGCGCACCTTCTGGAGCGTGGCGATCTTTTCCGGCGGCGTGAACCTGCTGATGCTCGCCGGCCCCCTCTACATGCTGCAGGTCTATGATCGAGTGCTGTCGAGCCGCAGCGTCTCGACCTTGGTCGCGCTCACGGTGCTTCTCGTCGGCGCCTACTCGTTCCAAGCCGCGCTCGACTTGATCCGCTCGCGAATCGTTATGCGTGCCGCGTCCCTCCTCGATCAACATCTGAGCGACACCGTGCATGCAGCGGTTATTCAAATTGCCGTCCACAACCGCAATGCCAGAGACGCCGCCCAGCCGGTACGGGATCTAGATCAGATTCGCGCCTTCCTCACCGGCAGCGGGCCCATTGCCATCGTCGACCTGCCGTGGGTGCCTGTCTTCCTCGCGATATGCTTTTTGCTGCATCCGCTCCTCGGCCTGGCGGCGCTTGCCGGCGCTGTGATTCTGTTTGGCCTGGCACTGCTCACCGAGTACGCGAGCCGCAACTCCGCACGCGATCTCGCGCAACTTGCCGGGTTGCGGGGAGCGGTCGTTGAGGCCGATCGGCGCAACAGCGAAAGCGTCGTCGCCATGGGAATGGCAGCCGCCATGGCTGAGCGTTGGTCGGCGATCAACAACCGCTATCTCAAGGCCGCTGCACGCGCGAGTGAAGTTCCCGGAACCTATGCCAGCCTCTCCAAGGTCGTACGCCTGCTGTTGCAATCCTCGATGCTGGGCCTCGGCGCGTTTCTGGTTATTCGCGGGGAAATGACCGCCGGGGCCATGATAGCTGCATCGATCATGATGGGCCGGGCGCTAGCTCCGCTCGAATCCATAATTGCCAATTGGAAATCGTTCCTTCAGGCTCGACAGAGCGTCAGCAGATTATCGGATATTTTGGCACGTCTTCCCGCCGAAGGCGCCGTGACGGCGCTGCCGGCTCCAACGCGATCGTTCGACGTGGACCGTTTGACGGTGATTGCGCCTGGGGGCACGACCCCTATCGTCACCGACGTGCAGTTTCGCCTTGAGGCTGGCGAGACGCTGTCGGGACCCATCTCCGCTCCCTTCGGCATGTGGTCCATCTCGATCCCGGTGAGGTAGTTGGGCACGATCTGGAGGTTGTCATGCTCGATGGGGTCGCCGACATAAAATTCGCCGCAGAAGGAGATGGAAGGCGCGCTGATAAGCGACGCGACCGCTGCCAGCGCTGATAGCAACTGGTGGCTACGCATGGTGCTTTCCTGGCTAGAGACACATCATGCGCCGGACATTAGGTTGGCGGCGTTGATGCAAGAAATGAAAGCTGGGCAGGCTAATAGCTGCAAACTTTGCATGCAGGCTCCCCTGCGCGCGGCGCGTTGACTGGTGATCATGGCGGCCGGCGTGAAGGTCCTGCGCATTTGACGGCAGGAATGGCCAATCCAGGAATGCTTTATGATACCGGCAGTTAGACGGCGGCGTATCGGAGCAGCGCTCGCTTTGCTCGGCATGGCCTACTATGCCGTGCTCATTCCTTGGCATGTCGTCTCGCAGGCCACCGCCGGGTCGATTCTGCCGGGGCTTGGTGCAGCCGCTGCGCCACTATGTCACGGCGCTTCGAGCGAGAATGATGCAAATGGGAAGGGCGGAAAGCCCGCCAATAAAACTCATTGTCCGATTTGCAGCGGCTTCGCCGCGCTCCACCTCGCCTCGGTTACTGCGGCGATCTCGTTAAGGGTGCCACTCGACCCGGCGGACGAGTTGGCTCGCGTCAAGGACGATCGTCACGCCGCCGCAGCACTGCACGCCCCGCAAAGCCGCGGCCCTCCTTCGTCGCCAGCCTGATCAATTGAGCGCACTGATTCGCCTTGCGTCTAACGCGATCGCGGACTCGGTGCTGTCGGCGTTGGGCGCGTTCGCAGATCGGCAACTCCCCCGCGCCGGCTTCCGCATCTTTTTTCGAGGAGCCCCGTGATGACTCCAACATCCATGAAGTCCAGAGCTAGACTTCTTCTCATTGCTCTTGCCCTGTTCGCGTATCCGCTGCCGGTCGAGGCTCACGCCGAGCTCGACCGCGCTGACCCGGCTGCGGGCAGCACAGTTTCCTCATCGCCGAGCCAAATTGCGCTTTATTTCACCGAGCAGATCGAGCCCAAGTTCAGTGGAGCGGAGATTCGCAACGCTGCGGGAACGCAGGTCGACACTGGCGCAGATATTAGCGGCAAGGTCATGCATCTCAGCGTCGGCGCGCCCCCCGCGGGAACCTACAGCGTGAGCTGGCACGTCACCTCGGTCGATACGCATAAGACCCACGGAAGCTTCAACTTCACGGTGGGCAAGTGATCCCAGGGAGGGTTCAAGATGCTTAGATTGTTCGCCGTCTTTTTGTTCACAACGCTGATGCTTGTTCTTCCCGGCTTGGCCAACGCCGAAGAAGCGATGGCGGGGTCCATCTCGGTGAAAGATGCCTGGTCGCGAGCGACGCCAGAGGGAGCCGACGTTGGCGTCGGCTATCTCACTATCGTCAATGACGGCGACGCGCCCGACCGCCTCGTCACGGCCGACGCTGAATTCGCAAGCCACGCCGAAATCCATCAGATGAAAATGGAAGATGGCGTGATGCTGATGCGACCGGTCCCAGACGGCGTGATCATCCCGGCCAAAGGCACCGTCGCCTTTTCACCCGAGTCCTACCATCTGATGTTCATGGGTCTTAAGAGCCCACTTAAGGAGGGCGGGACCGTCTCCGGCAGTCTGACTTTCGAGCACGCGGGCAAAGTGCCGGTCACCTTCCAAGTCGAAAATATGGGAGCATCCGGGCCGGAAGGGACCCATCATCACTGTGGTTCCTGGCATGCTGCTCGTGCTCGCGCGCGCACTCTTCGTAGGGTGTACGCTCTCGGGCTTCGGGACGGCGCAGTCGAAATGGCCAAGGTGGAGCTCAAATACGGCAAGGATCCGGAGCTGCGCAAACTGGCGGAAAGCATCATCTCGGCGCAGGAACGCGAGATTAAGATGATGCAGGCTCGGCTCAAGGTCCATGGTCAATGACGCCGAGAGCTCTGGCCCTTGAGCCCCGTTCTTGCGAAAATGGCTGAGGCAGCCGACGCACCTCATGCTCGACAAACTCGAATTCATCATTGCGCTCGCGCGCGAGCGGCATTTTGGCCACGCGGCCGAGGCTTGCGGAGTCAGTCAGCCCACCTTCTCGGCCGGCATCAAGCAGCTCGAGGACATGCTCGGCGTGTTGCTCGTCCAGCGAGGGTCGCGCTTCCAAGGCTTCACTCCCGAGGGTGAGCGAGTGCTCGACTGGGCCCGCCGCATCGTCGGCGACACGCGCGCCATGCGCCAGGAGGTCGATGCACTCAAGCATGGCCTCGCCGGACATATCCGCATCGCCGCCATCCCGACGGCCCTCGCCATGGTGGCGATGATCACCACACCCTATCGCGCCAAGCACCCGGATGTGAGCTTCACCATCCTGTCGCGCAACTCGATCGAGGTGCTTGGGCTCTTGGAGAATCTCGAGGTGGATGCCGGCCTCACCTATCTCGACAACGAACCCTTGGGCCGAGTGCAAACGGTTCCGCTCTATAGCGAGCAATACCGCCTGCTCACCTCCTCAGACAGCCCGCTCGGCAACCGAGATACGGTGACGTGGGCCGAGGTCGGCAAGGTGCCACTCTGCCTGCTCACGCCTGATATGCAGAACAGGCGGATCATCGAACAGCTTCTGCGGCAGGCCGGATGCGATGTCGCACCGACGCTGGAATCCGACTCGATCGTGGTCCTGTTCGCCCATGTGCGGACCGGGCGGTGGGCGAGTGTGATGCCAGCTAAGCTTGCCGAGGTGCTCGGCCTCACCGAAAAGGTGCGCGCAATTCCGATCGTCGATCCCGATGTTGCGCATTCGATCGGGCTTGTCGTGCCGCACCGCAACCCTTTGACGCCTTTGATCAATGCCTTGGTCGCCGAGGCAAAACAACTTGCCCCGATTCTAGGCAGCGACCCGCCGGCCGAGCCCAGGCGCACGCGGCGTGAGGCGAAAGCGCCGGCACGCTAGGTACTCTGCGATTTGGAATCCCGACCGCGCGATAAGATATTGTAATCACACGCTAAATTTATCCCTTCAGTCTTGTGGTCGGGGCATGCTTGGCATAACTCTCAGTCGTGGAGTCCGTAGTCGCGAGCGGCTCTGGTTTGTGACGAAGCGATAGGAAATCCCGATCAGGCCATTGGCCTGTTTTATTGATTCACTAGGGCTTTTTGCCCATTTTCGATTCAGCTCATTAAAGCGGCTGGGCATGCCACGACACGAACCATGGAACGCCGACCGCGCGAGCGAGATCGTCGCGCGGTATCGTCATTTGGCGGGACCTACCCTCCCAATCCTCCAGGCATTGCAGGAGACCTTCGGCTGCGTGCCGGAGGCGGCCGTGCCGCTCGTCGCCGAGGCACTTAACCTGTCGCGCGCCGAAATCCACGGCACGGTCACTTTCTATCACGATTTCAAGAAAGAGCCGCTCGGGCGCCGCGTGCTGAAACTTTGC
>JBKOUI010000350.1:0-1921 GCA_046723315.1 Pseudomonadota bacterium
GTAACAGCGGCGCGGCCGTCGTGACCTCCGGCAGGGCCGGATCGATCAGGCTGCCACTGCGGGCAACTTGATTATGGGATCATCGCTCAACGGCGCGATCGTTTCCAGGCTCATGTAGCGGCCGCGCTGAACCGCCCACTCGTCATTCTGTTCGAGCAACAGAGCCCCCACCAGGCGAGTGATGGCATCCTCGTTGGGGAAAATGCCGACGACATCCGTGCGGCGCTTGATCTCGCCATTCAGCCGCTCGAGCGGATTGATGGAATGGATCTTCACCCGGTGATCTTTTGGAAAGGTCATGAACGCAAGCACGTCGGCTTCCGCCTCATCCATCAGCGCAGCCAGTTTGGGGACCTTGGGACGCAGTTGATCGGCAACCTGGCGCCATTGCATCCTAGCCGCATCCGCATCCTCCTGGACGAAGGCAGTGCCGATGAAGGCAGCGACGACACGCCGACCGTTGCGGCCAGCATGAGCCAGCACATTGCGCATGAAGTGGACGCGGCAACGCTGCCACGAAGCGTGCAGAACCTTGCTAACCGCAGCCTTGAGCCCTTCGTGTGCATCCGAGATGACCAGCTTGACGCCGCGCAGACCGCGGCGGGCAAGCTTGCGCACGAAGGCGGTCCAGAACGTCTCTGCTTCAGATGGGCCGATATCCATGCCCAGGACCTCGCGGCGGCCATCGCTATTGACGCCAACCGCAATGATCACTGCCGCCGAGACGATACGCCCGCTCTCGCGCACCTTCACATAGGTCGCATCGATCCACAGATACGGCCAGTCGCCCTCGATGGGGCGGTTCAGGAAGGCTTTGACCTTCTCATCGATCTCCGCGCAGAGCCGGCTTACCTGGCTTTTGGAGATGCCGCTCATCCCCATCGCTTTGACCAGGTCATCGACCGAGCGGGTCGATACCCCGTGCACATAGGCCTCCTGGACGACTGCCGTGAGCGCTTTCTCGGCTAGCCGGCGCGGCTCCAGAAAACCAGGGAAGTAGCTGCCTTTGCGCAGCTTGGGAATGCGCAGCTCCACCGTCCCGGCACGTGTCTCCCAGGCTCGGTCGCGATAGCCGTTGCGCTGAACGAGCCGCTCTTGGCTCTTCTCGCCGTATGCCGCTCCCGTGAGACTCTCGACCTCCAGCTCCATCAGTCGCTGGGCGGTGAAGCCGATCATCTCGCGCAACAGATCGGTATCAGAGCTCTTTTCCAAAAGCGCGCGAAGGTTCATCATCTCGTCGGTCATCGGTGGCTCCTCGAATCAGGTTGGTTGTCGCAACCCGACCCTACTCGGCGAATCATCGATGACCGACCGCGAAGCCGCTCGCTCGCTACGGCGCTATGAGGGGCGCGCTTCGCTCGCGGCTTCGCTACTCCGAGCTACACCACCACTCGGGACGTGACCTTTAACCCCTTTAACACCTTTAACCGAGAATGGCGCAGCTGTTTTGAGGCTCGACCACCCCACGATGACTGGATGAATTCGAGCAAACCCCAGTAGGATACTCCAGGTATTCGCCTGTGATGACCGCACTTTATCGATCAATTCATCACGAACCCAGCCCACAAAAAAATGACAACCCAGGAAAAAATCTACCGTACCTTGGTGTCGTTTCGCTCTCGGATCTTGCGCTGTTCGACTCTTGAAGGAATGCTTTGCTCGGAGTAATTTTCAGTTTTGTTATTCTGGCGGGTGTTGCGGCACACGACATCCACCCCCGTTTTTACTACAGCGACGACCCGTTGTTGACAATCGGTCCTTACGGGTTTGATGGCGGGGAGACACTGAACCTGACCGTCGGGATCGGCAGTGCCGCGTTCCACCACCCAAATGATCCGGCCAATACGTTTTTGATGTTGGGTGACCGTGGTCCGAACATCGCCTGCGGTGAGATGAAAAAAATAGAATGGGTGTACCTTCG
>JBKOUI010000135.1:0-11613 GCA_046723315.1 Pseudomonadota bacterium
AGCTCTTCGTTACCGAAATACTTCACCGTCTCGTAGTTGAGCAGGCTGTCCACCGCCTTGGAATGCGCTTCGGTATCCGAGTCATTCATATCGCGGCGGATGGCGATGCGCCGCTCGCTCGCCGCGAAGGTGAACCACACATAGAAGAGCACCGTCGCCAGCACGACGACCACGTAGATCCAGCCGAAATAATAGGCGACCAGGCCGGAGATCATGAGAAGCTCGACGGCGGTCGGAATCGAGTTCAACACCGCCATGCGCACGATGGTGTCGACGCCGTTCACGCCGCGCTCGATGACGCGGCTCAAGCCTCCGGTGCGGCGCTCGAGATGGAAGCGCAGCGAAAGTTGATGCAGATGGCGGAAGGTCTTGATGGCAAGCTCGCGCACCGCATGCTGGGCGACGACGGTAAACCAAATGTCGCGAAACTGCGCGAACAGCACCATCAGAACGCGGCCGACGCCATAGGCGATGATGAGCATCGCCGGGACCATCGCCAGCCCTAGCGCTGATATCTCCGCGACACCGGTTCCGCTGGCGTGGCCGGTGAGCCAGTCGACGATCTGTTTGTAAGCAATGGGTACCGCAAGGGTGATCGCCTTGGCGGCCACTAGCGCGAGGAGCGCAAAGACAACGCGCCAGCGCAGATCGGCGCGTTCGGCAGGCCAGACATAAGGAAGCAACTCGCGCAGCACCGCGAGTTGCCCCGTCCGCGCTTGCAATACGGCGTCGGCTCTCGATTGCGGAAGGTCTTGCATCCAGAAAGTTCGGTCCAATCGGCGCGGATTGCCCGCGGCAAAAAAGGGCAGCCTCAAAGCGCTGCCCTTACTCGCAACATATAGTCCCCGGGCGCTTCCCAGCCAAGCGCATCAAGATTTCGGCACTTTTACCTTTTGCTGAGGCAGGATCAGGTCTGGATTGCTAATCACCTCGCGGTTGTCCTTGAAGATCGAACCGTAGAGCAAGCCACTGCCGAGATAGCGCTTGGCGATGGCCCACAGCGTGTCGCCGCGCTTGATAATGTAGATCTTGGCCTTCTCAGCCGTCGACGCGTCCTGAGCTGACGTTTGCTCCTGACCGCTTTCAAGAGCCGCGACTTGAGAGGTGGATTTGCCCCCCTCGGCTACGACCTGAGGCGGCGCGGGATTGGCGCGCTCGAAGGTGACCGTCGCCCGCGAAGCAATCTTCTGTGTCACCTGGTCATAGCGCTCGGCGCGGAAGGTATGCGGTCCGAGCCCCAGCTTCTTGTCGGTCTCTATCCGCCAAATGCCCAAACTGTTGGCCGTCACTTTGGCGACAGCCACATCATCGAAATAGAGCGACAGTTGAGCACCGGGTTCGGCGGTTCCTGTCACCGTGAGCTTGCCCGCTTGGGTGCCGATGTCCTGATAGTCGACAGTATTGAGCGTGATAGCGGGCTTGGTCTGTTGCTGCGTCTCGCCGGCTGCGGTCGCTTGAATGGTCGGCTCAATCGATGCGACTTGCGTCTCTGGATGCGTCTCATCCGGCTTTGCCACATCGCTCGGCACTGGCACATTTCCTGCTCGCTCAGTGGCAGCAGCGCTCGCGTCGGCAAGAGGCGCGCTTCTGTCCTCTCCAACTTTGGCGACCGCCACCGATACGGTCTGCTGCGATGATAGTGCACGCGTTCCGTCCGGCGATATCGTCTTGAGTGACAGCGAATGATTGCCTTGCGGGAGCGGCTTCTCGAGCACGATGCTCCACTCGCCCTGCGCGTCGGCGGTGGCCGAGGCGACTTTGGCGCCCCCACTCTCCAAGCTCACCGTCCAACCCGGTTGAGCACGGCCGGCGAGAACGCCTTCGCCGCTTGGCTCGACCAGCACCACATCGAAGCTCGGCACGGTCATCGGCTCCGCCGGCGGGGCGACCTCGCCAGTTGCCGCGATCTCAGGTTCGGGCTGGGCTTCAGCCGGAGCGGACGCTTGCGGTTGCACTGCCGCCAAAGGCGTCGGAGGCGCACTGCCCAGTCGGTTGCCCTGCATGGTGGGCAAAGGCGGAATGACCCCTTGGACGTAGAGATAGAGTCCGGCGGCGCCTGCACAGGCGCCAACCAAAATGGCTGCAAACCAGCCGGTGGACCTTTTGCTGCGCTTCATCCCGATCAGCCCTCGGCGATGCGCGGCGCGCCTCCCCTCATGACGCGCAGAATTTTACGGCCCTGAAAAGGCAAAAAAGGTCAATTTTCGCGCCTGGGTTGTGGAAACTTAGGGCTGGGCCGGCTGGGGCACGGGAGCCGCTCCGGGGCCGGCCTGATCCTTTGGCGCCTCGCCAGGCGGTACGCGCGCGATTGTGACCATGGCGCGGCCCGCCAGCATGCGTGTGGTCTCGTCATATTCGTCTGCCCGGATGGTGTGATTGCCATTCTCGAGCTTAACCACCTTCTCGACGCTCCATTTGCCTTGGTCATCAACGTCAAGCTTGGCAAAGGGATTATCGTCAAAAAAGATATAGAGCGCGGTGCCGGGTGGCGCCGTGCCCGCCAACTTCACTTTACCCCCCGCATCGCCAGCGTCCTGATAGTCGACCGTGGTGAACCTGATCGGCGGCGTATGGTGCGGCGGCTCGTTCGAAGACTGATCTTGCGCCCCTTCGGGCGCGATCAGACTCTTGTCCCCTGGAGTTTCATCCGCGGCAAGGCTGTATGCTGCCATTTGGGCCGCGGCAGGCGCGATATCTAGTGTAAGGAGAGCAATACAGAGCGCGGTCCCAATCCCTAGACTCAACACGGTGAGTTTTTTCATCATCCAGCATTTCCTTCGAGGACGCTTTTGCATCACGTGAGGGTGGCTCGAGGTGAAACCTTCGTGACGGCGGGAACCCTATTCGATCACACAAGTTCCTGCCACCCCCGATCGAGAGATCGCGTTCCTTGACGGGGATCGAAGCCGAATGCCACATGATCCTCATGAATGACGCTCCTCTCGCCCCGGGCATCCGGAATATTTGCGTCTATTGCGGCTCGGGCACGGGGCGCAATCCGGCCTTCGCCAAGGCCGCGCGAGACTTCGGCCGCACGCTCGCGGAGAACCGTATCGGCCTTGTTTATGGCGGGGGCAGCCTCGGACTTATGGGCGAGATCGCCCACGCCACGCTCGACCACGGCGGCCATGTCACCGGTATCATTCCTGGCTTCTTGAGCGAGCGCGAGCATATGCTGGTCGAGGCCCAGGAGCTGATCGTCGTCGACGACATGCATCAGCGCAAACACTTGATGTTCGTGAAGTCGGACGCGTTCGTCGCGCTGCCCGGAGGCATCGGCACGCTCGAAGAGTTCGTCGAGCAGCTGACCTGGTCGCAGCTTGGCCGGCATGCGAAGCCGATCGTGCTCGCGAATATCGAAGAGTTCTGGAACCCGCTGCTCAAACTCTTCGACAAGATGAGCGGCGAACTCTTCGTCCGCCCTGGCCTCGAGCTCAACATGCTCGTGGTCGAGCGTGTCGAGGAAATCATTCCCGCAATCGACAGAGCGTTGGCTCAATACCCGGCCGACATGGGCGCCGAGGTAGAAGTCTCCGCGAAGTTCTAAGCCTTATTGCGTGTCGATCAGGCTGATGCCTTTGGGAAGGTCGAGCCACTGATGCCGACGCGAAGCCCAGAACAGTTTTGATGGCCGCGCGAAGCTCGGATCGGCAAAGCAGCCGACCGGCACGCCGAGCGTTCCCGGCAATCCTTCGGCGCGAAACAGCACTGCCGTTCCGCAATTCGGGCAGAAGAAGCTATCGACGAAGCGTCCCGAGTCGCCGCGCTGCCTATATGTGCGTTGTTCGCCAGCGATGCTCACGGCTGACTCTGGGAAGATGGCGGCATAGGAAAACGCGCTGCCGGTGCCCCGCTGGCAATCTTTGCAGCTGCACAAATAGACCTCGAGCGGTTCGCCCCGCGCGGTGACGGTTAAATTCCCGCAAGCGCAACGAGCAACACGTTCGGGACCGTCTTGTTGGCGCCGCATAGAACTGATCTCCATGCCTCAGGCGGCAGTAGCGCCGTCGCGGATCAGCTTGTAGTTGATAGAATCGATCAACGCCTCGAACGAGGCATCGACGATGTTGGGCGAAACGCCGATCGTGAACCAGCGGTTGCCCACACCGTCGCGGCTCTCGATCAAGACGCGGGTGACGGCGTCTGTGCCTCCAGTGAGGATGCGCACCTTGTAATCGACGAGCTCGAGATCGTTGATGAAGCTCTGATAAGGGCCGAGATCCTTGCGCAGGGCCTTGTCGAGCGCGTTGACCGGGCCGTTCCCCTCGCCGACCGACAGTACCGTCTCGCCGTCGATGCGGACCTTCACCGTCGCTTCGGACACAGTGACAAGCTCACCAAGCGCATTGTGTCGCCGCTCGACCATGACGCGGAACGAGTCGACTTCGAAGAATTGCGGCACGTTGCCGAGCATGCGCCGCGCGAGCAACTCGAATGAGGCGTCTGCTGCCTCATAGGCGTAGCCCGCGGCCTCGCGTTCCTTTACCTCGTCCAGAAGCTTGCCGATGCGCGGATCGTCCTTGGAAATCGGGATGCCGATGCGGTCGAGCTCAGCGAGGATGTTGGAGCGCCCGGCCTGGTCTGAGACCAGCAGCTTGCGGCGATTCCCAACGGTCTCGGGGGGAACATGCTCGTAGGTGCGCGGGTCTTTCTGCACCGCCGAGACATGGATGCCGCCTTTGTGAGCGAAGGCCGCCTCGCCGACATAGGGTGCGTGCCGATTCGGCGCACGATTCAGCACCTCGTCGAGGATACGCGATGCATGGGTCAGCGTTCTGAGCTTGTCCGGCGTGACACTCGTTTCGAAGCGGTCGGCGTAGTCCGACTTCAGCATCAGGGTCGGGATGATCGAGGTGAGGTTCGCGTTGCCGCAGCGCTCGCCGAGCCCGTTCAGTGTGCCTTGAATTTGGCGCGCGCCGGCGCGCACCGCAGCGAGCGAATTGGCGACGCCGTTGTCGGTGTCGTTATGGACATGGATGCCGAGATGATCGCCGGGGATATGTTTGACCAGCTCAGCGACGACTGCCTCGATTTCCTCGGGCAGCGTGCCACCATTGGTGTCGCAGAGCACGACCCAGCGTGCGCCAGCCTCGTAGGCCGCCTTGGCACACTCGAGCGCGTAGTTCGGATTGGCCTTGTAGCCGTCGAAGAAGTGCTCGCAGTCGATCAGCGCCTCGCGCCCGCTCGCCACCACCGCCGCGGTCGACTCCTTGATGGCGGCGAGATTCTCTTCGAGGCTCGTGCCGAGCGCGACATCGACGTGGAAGTCCCAGGTCTTGGCCACGAGGCAGATGGCATCAACCTTGGTGGCGAGCAGCGTCTGGAAGCCTGGATCGTTCGAGAGCGAGCGGCCAGGGCGCTTGATCATGCCGAAGGCAGTGAGGCGCGCATGGCCAAGCGGCTTGGCCTCGGCAAACAGGCGCGTATCGGTCGGATTCGCTCCGGGGTAGCCCGCCTCGATATAGTCGAGGCCGAGCACGTCGAGCTGTTGCGCGATCAGCCACTTGTCTTCGACCGAGAAGTCGACGCCGTGCGTCTGCGCGCCATCGCGCAGCGTCGTGTCGTAAAGCGAGATGCGTTCGCGGCTCATCTGGCGACTTCCCAGGTGGTGACCAGCTCGCCGGTCTTGGGGTCTTTGGCGTCTTTCAGCGTGATGCCCATAGCCTCAAGCTCGTCGCGGATGCGGTCAGCCTCTTTGAAGTTCTTCGCGGCACGGGCTGCGTTGCGCGCGTTGATTAAAGCATCGACCTCTGCCTTCGGCGCCACCGAGACATCTTGCTCGTCGCGAGTCCTAACGCGCTCGATATTCGCTCGATCGCCGGAAAAGCCGAGGAACGAAAGTGCAGCGCGAAGGCCGCTCCAATGACCCGAACTATGCAGCTTATGCATCTCGGCGATGGCCTTCGGTGTGTTCAGGTCGTCCATCAAGGCATCGAGCACTGGGCCAGGGATGCCACCCGCGGTCTCCTTCCCTTCGAGGTCGCCATACCACTCCCACAATGTCTTATGCGCCTCGTCGAGACCGACGAACGTCCAATCGAGCGGTTGCCGGTATTGCGTTCTAAGCATGTTGAGACGCAGCGCCTCTCCCGGCCACGCGTAGCCGTGCCACGCTTCAAGCAACTCGTGGACCGTGACGAAGTTGCCGAGGCTCTTCGCCATCTTCTCCCCTTCGACCTGGAGGAAGCCGTTGTGCATCCAGATCTGCGCCATGATCTTGGTGCCGTGGGCGCAGCGCGACTGGGCGATCTCGTTCTCATGATGCGGAAAAACGAGATCGATGCCCCCGCCATGGATGTCGAACACCTCGCCGAGATGCGCCTCGGCCATGGCCGAGCATTCGATGTGCCAGCCGGGACGCCCGCGTGCAGCGATGCCTGCGGGTGATGGCCATGACGGCTCGCCTGGCTTCGACGGCTTCCACAGCACGAAGTCCATCGGATCCTTCTTGAACGGCGCGACCTCGACGCGCGCGCCGGCGATCATCTCGTCGAGCGAGCGGCCCGAAAGCCTGCCGTAATCGGGCATCGAGGCGACGTGGAACAGCACATGGTCCTCGGCGACATAGGCGCAGCCCTTCTTCACCAGCTGCTCGATCATCGCCTTCATCTGGAAAATGTGCTCGGTCGCGCGCGGTTCGACGGTCGGATCGAGGGCGCCGAGCGCGGCCATGTCCTTGTGGAACTGCGCCTCGGTCTGCTCGGTGACGCGCCTGATCGCCTCGTTCAGCGGAAGGTCCGGGTATTCCTCCGCCGCCCGCGCGTTGATCTTGTCGTCGACGTCGGTGATGTTGCGGACGTAGGTTACGTGCTCCGACCCATAGATGTGGCGGAGCAGGCGGTAGAGCACGTCGAACACGATGACCGGCCGCGCATTGCCGATATGGGCGAAGTCGTAGACCGTCGGCCCGCACACATACATGCGCACATTGGAGGGATCGAGCGGCTCGAAGACCTGCTTCTTGCGGGTGAGCGTGTTGTAAAGCTTAAGCGCCAATGACCAAGCCCCTTCGGCTTGAGGCCCGCCCTAACGTTCGGTTTTGATGGAGATAGTTAAAGAGGAACGGCCGGGCGAGCTTGTTTGCTAGCCCGGAATGATGCCGCACGAAATCATAAAGATGGGTTGCTTTTGCATCATCTTGGGGCTGCTTATGGCGGTAATTGGCGGAAGCGTCAAGCAACGCCCCTTTGAAAACATCTTATTGATGCCGCATTGACCCTCGATTTTAGCCGCGCATAATGCGTCGGTGGGCCCTGGGGAGTGGAACCAACTTCGTGAACGGTAAGCGCAATTTTCGGCGTCTGATCGCGTCGCCGGTGCGGACGATCGGCCGTGCTCGCCTCGTTGCGCTGGTTCTGTGTGGCGCGACGCTTGCCGGCGGCGCCCCCCTTGCTTTAGCGCAAACCGACCAGCAGATCCGCTGCATGCAGCTCCAGCAAGACCTTGCCGCGGCGCAGGGTGGCGGAGGAGCCAATAGCGGCGACGTCGCTCGCATCGACCAGCAGATTGCTGCGGCGGACCGCGTGTTCCAGGGCACCCAAGCGGCCATGGAGGATGCGGGCTGTTTCCAGAGTTTCTTCATCTTCGGCCGCGGCTTGGTCAGAAACCCGCAATGCCTGAAGATGAACGACCGCGTCGAGGATGCGCGCCGCCAGTTGAGCCAGCTTCAGGAGCAGCGTCAGGCGCTCACCGGCGGCGGCGGAAACAGGCGGCGGCAGGCGGAGCTTCAGGATGCCCTGGCCCGCGCCGGCTGCGGCGGACAACTCCGGCAGACGGCTCGGCGGGGCGGCTTGTTCGATATCTTCGGCGGCGGCCAGGACGAAGAAATACAAGACATTCCGCAAACGCCGATCTATCGCAGCATCGATCCGAATGGCCGGTATCGCTCGGTATGCGTGAGGCTCTGCGACGGCTTCTTCTACCCGATCAGCTACGCAACTTATGCGAGCCATCTGGCGCAGGAGGCACAGCAGTGCCAATCAAGCTGCGCCGCGCCTGCTGAGCTCTACGTCTATCGCAACCCCGGCCAGGAGATTGAGCAGGCCATCTCGCTCAGCGGCTCAGCCTACATGGATCTCCCGGTCGCCTTGCGGTATCGCAAGGAATATGTGCAGGGCTGCTCGTGCAAGCAGGCCGAATACAATCCGACCGAGATTGAGGCGGCCAACAAGCGGGCTGAAGCGGACACCGCCTCGCAGCCAGGCAAGAACAAAGGCAAAAGCAAGATAGCCGCGAAGCCGCTTGCGCCGGCTCCTGCCGGCCAGACCGCTGCGCCTCCCGTCACCCCGAGTGGCCAGCCGCAGCTTGACCTCGATGTCACCGGCAGCAACCCGCCGCCGAGTCCCGCTCCAGCGCCAGCCGCATCTCAGGCGCCAGCTCCGGCGCAGAATGCCCCGGCGCCTCCGGCCGCCGCTGCTCCGGCACCGCCGCCGGCGGCATCCGCATCAGCGGTCCCGGCACCAGCGGGCTCGTCCAGCATCGTCAAGAAGACTGCCAAGCCGGCAACCGCCCCAGCAGCGCAGTAATTTTACGCTGTGTGGCCCTCGAGTCGCGCTGCTGCGCGTCGCCTTCCGATCAGCGGCAGAAGGTGCTTGAGCTCGGGCCCCTGCTCCTCGCCCGTGAGCGCGAGGCGAAGCGGCTGAAACAGCGCCTTGCCCTTGGCCCCGGTCGCGGCCTTGATGGCTGATGACCAAGTCGACCAGGTCGCCTCGTCCCAGGGCTCGGGGGGCAGAAGTCCAGCCGCCGCATGACAGAGCTCGCGGTCTTCGATCACCGGCTGCAACGGACCTTGAGCGACCCGCCACCAAAGTTTCGCCTCATCGAGGCGCCCGAGATTACCGCGCACCGCCTCCCAGAATTCCTCGCCACCGGTAACGCCCATGGCGCGAAGCCTCGGCGCAACGGCGCTGAACGGCAGCATGTGCAGGAGCTTCGCGTTCAGCGTACGCAGCTCTGCCGGATCGAAGCGCGCCGGCGCACGTGACAATTTGGACAGGTCGAAGCTCTGCACCAGCTCATCGAGGCTAGCGTGCGGCGCCACCGGATCAGACGTCCCGATGGTCGCCACGTAGCTCGCGACGGCAAGCGGCTCGATGCCATCCTGGCGCAGGCCTTCGATCGCGAGCGAGCGATCGCGCTTCGACAGGGCCTGCCCATCCGTGCTCACCAGCAGGCTGTGATGGCCAAAGGCGGGTGTCACTGCACCGAGTGCCTCGAACAGCTGGATCTGCGGCGCCGTGTTGACCACATGGTCCTCGCCGCGAATGACGTGAGTCATGCCAAGATCGATGTCGTCGACAACGCTCGGCAGTGTGTAGAGATAGGTCCCGTCGGCCCTCACCAGCACGGGGTCCGACAACGAGGCGGCATCGACATGCTGCCGGCCGCGCACCAAGTCGTTCCAGACCACGTCGCGCGTTTCGAGCTTGAAGCGCCAATGGGGCTTCCGCCCTTCGGCCTCGAGCCGCACCTTGTCTCCGTCAGTCAGCCTCAGCGCCGCGCGGTCGTAGACTGGAGGGCGGCCGCGCGCGAGCTGGCGCTTGCGCTTGAGCTCTAGCTCCTCTGGCGTCTCGTAGGCTGGATAAAGGCGCCCTGCCCTCTTCAACGCTTCGACCGCTGCGTCATACAAATCGAAACGTGCAGACTGGCGAACCTTCTTGGCCCAATCGATGCCGAGCCAAGCGAGATCCTCCTCGATGCCGCGCGCAAATTCCTCGGTCGAGCGCTCTCTGTCGGTGTCGTCGAGGCGGAGCAGCAAGTGTCCGCCCGTCTTCCGCGCGAACAGCCAATTGAGCAGCGCAGTGCGGATATTGCCGGCATGAAGCCGCCCAGTCGGGCTCGGCGCAAATCTCACCATGACGCTCATGGCGAGAGCTTCTCCCGGAATTTATTGGTGATGGGATAGCGCCGGTCGCGACCGAAATTCTTAGCCGTGATCTTCACGCCCGGCGCAGCCTGCCGGCGCTTATATTCGGCGAGATAGAGCATGCGCTCGACCTTCTTCACGAGCTCAGGTGGGTGCCCACGCGCGACGATCTCCGGGAGCGGCATCTCGAGCTCGACCAGGCAATTGAGGATGTCGTCGAGCACGTCATAAGGCGGCAGCGTGTCCTGATCGCGCTGGTTTGCCTTGAGTTCAGCGCTGGGCTCCTTGGTCAGCACATTCTCGGGGATGACGATACCGGTCGGCCCAAGGCAGCCTTTAGGCCGCTCTCTGTTGCGGTAGCGCGCGAGCGCATAGACTTGCGTCTTGTAGAGGTCCTTGATCGGGTTGAAGCCGCCATTCATGTCGCCATAGAGCGTGGCATAGCCGACCGAGACCTCGGATTTGTTGCCGGTGGTGATCACGATCGGCCCGAATTTGTTCGAGATGGCCATGAGGAGGGTGCCGCGCGCGCGGCTCTGCAAGTTCTCCTCGGTCGCATCGAGACTCATGCCGGCGAACGTCTTGGCCAGATCCTTGGTCAATCCCTCGACGGCATCGTGGATCGGCATGATGTCGTAGCGGACGCCAAGCGCTTCGGCGGTCGCCGCCGCGTCGTTGAGACTCTCATTGCTGGTGAAACTGTAAGGCAGCATGACGCAGCGCACACGATCAGCTCCGAGCGCATCGACGGCCATCACCGCGCAAAGCGCCGAGTCCACGCCGCCGGAGAGGCCAAGCACCACGCCGGGAAAACCGTTCTTATCGACATAGTCGCGCAAGCCGGTGATGCAAGCGAGATAGTTGGCGGCATCCCCTTCCTCGATCTCGGCAATGAGTCCCGGCAGGCAGCGCCAACGTCCGTCCTCGCGCTGCCACTCGGTGACGCCAACCGCCTCTTCCCAGGCCGGCATCTGCACGGCAAGCGAGGCGTTGTCATTGAGCACGAAGGACGCGCCGTCGAACACGAGCTCATCCTGTCCGCCAATCTGATTGACATAAGCGAGCGGAAGCCGCGTCTCGGCGACCCTCGTTTCGGCAACGCCGTAGCGCACCTCCTGCTTATCCATCCAATAGGGTGAGCCGTTCGGCACGATGAGCAACTTCGCCCCAGCATCAGCAAGGGCGTCGCAAACCTCTTCGCTCCAGATGTCTTCGCAGATGGGGACGCCTACCTTCGCCCCTCTGAAGTCGATCGGCTCTGGCATCGGGCCCTGCGCGAAGACGCGTTTCTCGTCGAACACGCCATAGTTCGGCAGGTTGTTCTTGTAGCGCACCGCCGCGATGCGGCCCCCGTCGAGCAGGGCAACGGCATTGTAGACGAACGGTCCGTCGCCCCAAGGAAGCCCGACTAGCACGGCAGGGCCGCGATCGCCCGTATCGCGGGCGAACTCCTCGCAAGCCTCGCGCGCCGCCTTCTGAAGGGCGGGCTTAAGCACGAGGTCTTCGATCGGGTAGCCCGTGAGATAGAGCTCGGTGAAGACAATGAGATCGGCACCAGCCTCGGCGGCGCGAGCGCGCGCCTCGCGGGCCCTGGCGAGGTTGCCCGCGATGTCGCCGACCACAGGGTTGAGCTGTGCGAGCGCAAGCTTGAATGAGTCGGTGATCTTGTTCGGCATGGCAGGAACTTAGAACGAAACTCTCCAACTTGACTCGTCATGCCCGGCCGAGGTGCCGGGCACACACGAATT
>JBKOUI010000281.1:0-3056 GCA_046723315.1 Pseudomonadota bacterium
GCCCCAGGCCATGTCTTGTCGATCAGGGTCTCGCCACCCACGCCCTTAGCCACGAGCCGCGGATGAACGCCGATGCCCTCGATCTGCCCTTTCAGGCGACGCCGCAATTCATCACCGGCGCCGACCGAGAACAGCTGAAACTTGATGCTCGAGCTGCCGGCGTTGACGACGAGGATGGTCTCCGACATGGCTCAGGTCTGGATTGGCGTCTTAGCCATTTGGCTGTGGCGGAGCAGCGCAGCCACGGCGCAAGAGGCCATGCGGGTCCGCACATGATCGGCCCGCGAGGTGAGGATGATGGGCACCCGCGCACCGAGCACAATCCCGGCGGCGTCGGCATGGGAGAGGAAGGTCAGGTTCTTGCCAGCATGTTGCCGGCCTCGAGATCCGGCACCACCAGGATCTGCGCCCGACCGGCAACCGACGATTTGATGCCCTTGATGCGTGCTGCCTCTGGACTGATCGCATTGTCGAAGGCAAGCGGACCGTCGAGTTCGCCGCCGGTGATCTGACCGCGATCCGCCATCTTGCACAGCGCTGCAGCCTCGATGGTGGAGGGAATGGTCGGTGTCACCGTCTCGACGGCGGAGAGAATGGCGACTTTTGGCGTCCCTAGCCCGAGCCCGGCATAGAGATCGATGGCGTTCTGGATGATGTCGCGCTTCGACACGAGGTCTGGCGCGATGTTCACCGCGGCATCGGTGATGAACAGGGTCTGAGCATGACCCGGAACGTCCATGACGAAGACGTGGCTGATGCGCCGTCCCGTCCGCAATCCCGTCTCCCGCTTCATCACTTCCGAGAGCAGCTCGTCCGTATGCAGGCTTCCCTTCATAAGAAGATCGGCCTTGCCGGTACGAACGAGCTCGACAGCTTTCTCGGCTGCGGCCTGGCTGTGCGGCACGTCGACGATCTCGATCGCACCGAGGTCGAGCGAAAACTCCTTGGCGACCGCGGCGATCTTGCTCTTGGGACCGACGAGAATAGGTTTGATCAGTCCGGCCTCGCCCGCCTCAACCGCCCCTTTGAGGGAGGTCTCGTCGCAAGGATGCGCCACTGCGGTCGCGATCGGCTGAATCAGGTTCTTCGCCGCGGCGATGAGGCGGTCGTATTTCTCCTGGCGGCCGAATGTGGACGCCGTTGAATTCTCGTTCATGGCTCAGTCTCCTGAAGGCGAGTGGCCGTTAGAGCTGGTGCCGCGTGCGATCGAGCCGCAGCTGACCTCAGCTCAAAATTGCGCTTAATGGGGCCGATGCGGCTTGGCAGCCGGCTCCAGCGTCGGGCGAGCACGCTTCAGGCGATCGTCCTTCGGCGAACCGTTCTTGGGAGCTTTGGGCGCCTTCCTCGACTGGAACATCGCGGCAATCTCGGCGAGGCGCGCCTTGCCGACCTTGCTTTCCACGCCGAGCACCTCGATGAGCTTGCGCAAGGTGGCTGCCATGCGCAAGGCGAGTTCCGGCTCTGTGTCGAGCATCGCTGGAATGGCTTCGATCGCTCGCCGTTCATCGAGCAGCAGTGTGAAGAATTGGTTCCGTGCCATCGCCTTGAAGGCCGCGAGGGAGAGGCCGCTACCGGTCTCTTCCCGCATGTGCTCGAGCAGGCGGAACCCACGCTCGTCGGCGATGCCCTCAGGCATACGGATGTAGAGGAGAGCGCGGATAGCCGCCTCGCGCGGACCGCCTTGCGCAATGTTCCGTGTCAGCTCTTCGATCCGGTTAGCGACGAAGGCGCGATAAACGGCATCGACGCCAGGGCGGTGACGCGGAGAGGCTTCCGACGCCTTGAGTCCGACCAGCGCCTGCACCAGCGGCGACCCATAAACGGCGTGAAATGCCGTCTCCAGGAAGCGGTCCCGCATGTCGCCGTAGGCCTTCAAAGAGGACTCGATTGCCTTCCCCATCCGCTCCTGTCCCTGCCACAGGGCGTTGTCCGGCGAGACGGGTTGGCGGTTCTCGCGCACGTTATCGGCCATTGAGGAGACGGACTTGAGGAGGGGGTTAGCTGGCGTGAACATCTCGTAGGGAAGGCGGAGAGGGTGCATCTTCCGCATCCATTCGGCGAAGCCTGCATTGGCCCAGGCCTTCACCCAAGGCTGCATGAAGGCCCGATAGAGGCCGAGATTGATCTCCGAGAGGCGCGCGACTGCCGCGAACTTGCGCTCGTCCTCAAGGCTGTTGCCGCCAAGCGCGCGGATATCGTCAAGGGTCCTCGGCTCGAAGCGGACGAGGTAATCGCCGCCGACCAACTCCTCGGTCGCGCTGCCGGCCTCCTTCGGTGTCATCACTGCCTCGTAGAGGCCGGGTGGAAGAACGTCGATGAGGTCGATGTTGCTGGCAAACTCATCGTGCTCTTTCTTCGCCACCGAGCCTGAGACGAAAATCCCGAGATGGCCGATCGACTCGTGCACGGCATAGATGATGGTTTGCCCGTGGGCCCTTATGTCGTCGACGCTACCGTAAAGATCGACGATCCAATCGAGCGCCTGTGAGGGCGGCGTGATGTTGTCGGCCTTCGAGCAGAACACGATGATCGGCGAACGGATGCTGCGCAGGTCGACGCTCTGGCCGTCTGACGTCACAATACCTGCCGTGGCGAGCTTGTTGCCGATGAATAGCTCATCGGCAATGAACTGCATCTCCTCGGCATTGAGAAGGATGTGCCCACCCCACCATTTTTCGAATTCAAGGTAGCGGGGAGCTTCGGTATCCACCTTGGAATAGAGATTGTACTGCTTGGTCCAGTATGTGTTGGCGGGGTTGAGGTTCTCGAAATTGCTGACGAGCCAGGCGCCGTCGAATTTGCCGGCGCCGAGATCGCCCATCAGCGCGGTTAGCCAAGTGCCTCCCAGCAGGCCACCGGTATAGCGCATGGGGTTTTCGCCGTGCACGCCAGCCCAATAGGACAGCGGCGAACCCGCAACGATGATCGGGCCAAAAAGGTCGGGCCGCTTGGCGGCCACCATCATCACCGCCCAGCCTGCCTGGCAATTGCCAATGACCGCGGGCTTGCCCTCTGCTTTGGGGTGGAGCGCGATGACGCGCTCCAAAAAAGCGGCC
>JBKOUI010000081.1:0-6105 GCA_046723315.1 Pseudomonadota bacterium
GTGGGAGCGAACGCTGTCGCCGCGTTGATCATCGCCCTCGGCAGCGGCCTGAGCGACAAGGCCAAGGCAGGAACAACCCCTACCGAAGCAAATAACGCCCGCGTCGCCGGCGACCGAGAGCGCACTCGCTTCATCGCCGACCTCTCGAAAAAGGTCGACGTCCATGTCTTTGCCTTGGGCAATCCGTACCGGGTAATTGTCGATGCCCCCGACGTGAATTTCCAGATGCCGGACGGCATCGGGACGGAAAAACGCGGCCTCGTCACGGCCTATCGCTACGGCCTGTTTGCGCCAGGAAAGTCGCGCATCGTGATCGATGTGAGCGGTCCCTTCCTGATCGACAAAGCCTTCGTGCTTGAGCCGCGCGATGACCAGCCGGCGCGGCTCGTCATCGATCTGGTCCCCACCGATGAGAAGACTTTTCAAGCCAAGCTAAAGGAGACTAAGCCGCCTCAGTCATCAAGCGAAGGCGCAGCGGCGGTCATGCCGCAAGCTCCCGCCCGCCCGCCCGATGCCAAGCCTGTCGTTGTGCTCGATCCCGGCCACGGCGGCATCGATCCGGGAACAAGCAGCGCCGATGGCATTACCGAGAAGGAAGTGGTGTTAGCCTTCGGCAAACTGCTCAAGAGCAAGCTCGAGGCCACCGGCCGTTACGAAGTCTACCTCACGCGTGAAGACGATACCTTCCTGCCTCTTCGCGAGCGCGTGGCATTCGCGCAGAAGAAGGGGGCGGGGCTCTTCCTTTCCATCCACGCGGACTACTTCCCCAAGCAGACCGAGAAAGCGACCGGCGCTACCGTTTATACTTTGTCCGAGCAAGCCTCTGACGACGAGGCAAAGGAACTTGCCGCCAAGGAGAATTTCTCAGATGCGCTGGCGGGCATCGAACTACCAAGCGATTCCGACGAGGTGGTAGCCAACATTCTCATCGACCTTGCCCAGCGCGAGACGCAGAACCGGTCGACCTTGTTTGCACGTTCCATCGTCGGCGAGCTCGCATCGAGATCCGCTTTGCATACGAGGCGGCTGCGCTCGGCAGGTTTTCGTGTGCTCAAGGCGCCTGACGTGCCCTCAGTGCTGCTCGAGCTCGGCTTCCTGAGCAATCCTGACGACGAGAAGCGGCTGACCTCCGACGCCTGGCGCGATCGCATTGCCGACGGCGTGGTGGGCTCGATTGACGGGTATTTTGCGAAGCGCGTCGCGCGGAGCCCGTTCTGAGTTTCGCTAAACTCTCCGACCGCGTCGGAGATGTCGCAAATCCCTGCTAGAAGCGTTTTGTTGCCATAATTTTCGCTAGGGTTGCCTCGGGTCCCCCGCGCGACTAAAAACGGGGACGGGACGGGTCTGAACCATGGACATTACGGCTCCAGTCAAGCCGCCGGAGCAACGGCGGCGCAGGCGTCGCGGCGGCTTTTTCCTTCGTTTCCTCGGTTTCATGTTCGCTGCGAGCATGATCTTGTTCATCGCCGTCGCTGGCGCCGCGGCCTTCGTGCTGTGGAAGGTATCAAGCGAGCTGCCGGATTACGAAGTGCTCGCCAAGTACGAGCCTCCGGTGATGACCCGCATTCATGCCAATGACGGCTCGCTCATCGCCGAGTTTTCGCGCGAGCGGCGCATCTACGTGCCGATCACCGCGATTCCCCAATGCGTGATCGAGTCTTTCATCTCCGCTGAGGACAAGAACTTCTATCAGCACGGCGGCCTCGACATTCAGGGCATCCTGCGCGCTGTCGTCACCAATCTGAGTGCGGTGCAGTCCGGCCGGCGCGTGGTCGGCGCATCGACCATCACTCAGCAGGTGGCCAAGAACTTCCTGCTCACGAGCGACCAGACAATCGAGCGCAAGCTGAAGGAGGCGATCCTTGCCATCCGCATCGAGCGTGCCTTCACCAAGGAGCAGATTCTCGAGCTCTACTTGAACGAGATCTATCTCGGCGCCGGCGCCTATGGGGTTGCCGCCGCGGCCCAGACCTATTGGGATAAGTCTTTGCCCGAGCTGACGCTTGCCGACTGCGCCTATCTCGCCACTTTGCCCAAGGCGCCCAGCAACTACGACCCGTTCAAGTTCCCCGACCGGGCCGTGGCGCGCCGCAACTGGGTCATAGATCGCATCGTCGAGAACGGCTTTGCCACACGCGACGAAGGCGAAGCAGCGAAGGCCCAGCCACTCGGCGTCATCAAGCGCCAGATCGGGCCCAAGATCTTGGCCTCCGAGTTCTTCGCCGAGGAGGTACGGCGCGACATCATCGATCGCTTCGGCGAGGATAAGCTCTATGGTGGCGGACTTTCAGTCCGCACCACGCTCGACCCGCGCCTTCAGAAGATTGCCCGCACGGCGCTCGTGAATGGGCTCGTGTCCTACGATCATCGCCACACAGGCTGGCGCGGACCGGTAAAGCAGATCGACATCAAGGGCGATTGGGGCAAGACGCTCGGCGCGATGCCCGTATGGAGCGACATCGAACCGTGGCGGCTCGCCGTCGTGCTCGACGTCTCCAAAGACCAGGCGACGGTCGGGTTAAGGCCCACCCGCGATGCGCAAGGGGTGCTGGTCAAAGAACGTGAGACCGGCACCATCCCGTACGAGGAAGTGAAGTGGGCGCGGCCTAAAGTTGGGGCGGGCTTCGGCGGCACGCCGGGCTCCGTCAGCGCCGTGCTGAAAGTTGGCGACGTCGTCTACGTCTCGCCGCGCGTGCCGAAACCGGCCGCGGACGGTACCCCCGGTGCGCCTGACGACAGCCTCAAGGGACAGTGGGCGTTGCAGCAAGTTCCAGCCGTGGGTGGTGCGCTGGTCGCCATGGATCCGCACACCGGACGCGTGTTGGCGATCGTCGGCGGCTTCAGCTTCGCCGCGAGCCAATTCGATCGCGCGACACAAGCGCGCCGGCAACCGGGCTCCTCGTTCAAGCCGATCATCTACACGACCGCCCTCGACAACGGCTACACGCCGTCGAGCATCATCGTCGATGGCCCGATCTGCATCTCGCAAGGGGCGGGTATGCCGCAGTGGTGCCCGAAGAACTACGAGGCTGGCTCCGCCGCCGGTCCGTCGACGTTGCGCTTCGGCATCGAGCACTCGCGCAATCTGATGACAGTGCGGCTTTCCAATGAGATGGGCATGCCGATCATCATCGAATATGCGCGGCGGTTCGGCGTGTACGACAATCTCATGCCGGCATTGTCGATGGCGCTTGGCGCGGGCGAGACGACGCTTCTGCGCATGGTGACCGGCTACTCGATGATCGATAACGGCGGCAAGCAAATCAAGGCGACTTTCGTCGATCGCATCCAAGACCGCTACGGACGCACCATCTGGCGCCATGATGGGCGCGATTGCACCGCGTGCTCGGCGCGCGAGTGGTCGGGACAGACAGAGCCCGAACTCGTCGACGATCGCAAACAGATCATCGATCCGATGTCGGCCTTTCAAATGACCAATATCATGGAAGGCGTCATTCAAAGCGGCACGGCGCAGAAGCTTAAGGTCCTCAATCGACCGATCGCCGGCAAGACCGGTACGACCAACGACTATAAGGACGCCTGGTTCATCGGCTTCACGCCCGACATGACCGTCGGCTGCTATATCGGCTATGACCAGCCGAGCTCGCTCGGGCATGGCGAGACCGGGGGCAATCTTGCGGCTCCAGTGGTGCGCGACTTCATGCGAGAGGCTCTTGCTGACGTTCCGCCGGTTCCCTTCAGGGCGCCCCCAGGCATCAAACTCGTGCGCGTCAATCACAAGACCGGATTGCCGGCAGGAGCTGGCGACAAGAGCGCCGTGTTGGAGGCTTTCAAGCCGGGCCAAGAGCCTGCCGGTTCAGTCCCTGAGGATGAGGGGCTTGGACCAGAGGGTCAGGTCGCCTCCGACGGTTTCGGTGGTCCGCCTCCCGATGCCCCGCCTGGGCCACCTCCCGGCCCTCCGCCCGGTAACGACCATGCTTTGACATCGGGTACCGGCGGCCTCTACTAGTCTCCATATAGTCGCGTAACCTGGCTTGGGCGGGTTCGCCCGCCCTGCCGCGATCCATCCCATTTGTCCGTCAGAGGAAGCGATGCGCGCCGAAACCGAATCGGTCGTCAATGAGATCAAAGAGTCCCTGTCTCTGCTCAGGAGGCATCTTTGACCCTGACCAGGCCAAGGCGCGGCTAGCCGTTCTCGATCGCGAGGCCGAGGCCTCAAACTTCTGGAGCGATGCCCGGCGCGCACAAAGCTTGATGCGCGAGCGCCAGCAGATCGAGACGGCGCTTTCCGCCTTCGACCGCATCACCCGCGAACTTGACGATAATGTGGAGCTCGTTGCCCTCGGCGAGGAGGAGGGCGATGCGAACGTCGTCGCCGAGGCCGAGAACGCGCTCAAGCGTCTCCGCCAGGAAGCCCATACCCGCGAGGTTGAGGCATTGCTCTCCGGCGAAGCCGACGCCAATGACGCCTATGTGGAGATCCACGCCGGCGCCGGCGGCACCGAGAGCCAGGATTGGGCGCAAATGCTCGAGCGCATGTATGTGCGGTGGGCGGAGGACCACGACTACAAGGTCGAGGTCATCGGCGAACACTATGGCGAGGAGGCCGGCGTCAAGGCGGCCACCGTGCTGGTCAAAGGCGCTAACGCCTACGGCTGGCTCAAGACCGAGTCGGGCGTGCACCGGCTGGTGCGCATCTCGCCATTCGATTCAAACGCCCGCCGCCACACGAGCTTTGCCTCGGTCTCGGTCTATCCCGCGATCGATGACACGATCGAGATCGATATCGACGAGAAGGACGTGCGCATCGACACCTATCGGTCATCCGGCGCGGGCGGTCAGCACGTGAACACCACCGACAGTGCCGTTCGCATCACGCATATTCCGACCGGCATCGTGGTTCAGTGCCAGAATGAGCGGTCGCAACATAAGAATCGTGCGACCGCCTGGGCGATGCTGCGCGCGCGGCTCTATGAGGCCGAACTGAAGCGGCGAGAGGAAGAGGCGCAAGCCGCGGCCGATGCGAAGTCGGATATCGGCTTCGGTCACCAGATCAGGTCTTACGTGTTGCAGCCCTATCAGCTGGTGAAAGATCTACGGACGGGGATCGAAAGCACGAACCCCTCGGCTGTGCTCGATGGGGATCTCGATCGCTTCATCGAGGCGGCTCTTGCCGAGCGCATTCACGCCGAAGCAAAGGTTTAGCGGCCGCGCTTTTGACGCAGCTCCGCTCAGTCTCTTCCGAAAATGCGTGCCGACTATTCGGCGGCGCGCGGCGTGATGGTGCCTGCCGTGTCAGACCCTGCTGACTTATCGGCCCGGCTTGGCGATCCAGGGCCGGTCTTGACTTCGGCCAGCGGATCGTCCGAGCGCCGCGATTTTCCTTCGAAATAGGCGCCCTGCTCGATGGCCAGGCTCTGATGGAAGATGTCGCCCTCGACATGCGACTGCGCCTGAAGCGTGACGCGCAGCCCACGCACTGACCCTACCACGCGGCCACGCACCACGATGTCCTCGGCGATCACGCTGCCGATGACTTGCGACTTGTCGCCAAGCAACAGCGAGCCACAATGAATATCGCCTTGGATCTCGCCGTCGACTTGAATTTCGCCTTTGGAGGTGACATTGCCGGTAATCGAGAGGTCCTCGCCGATGATGGAGGGGACCATCTTGCTTGCGCTCGGGCTTGGGCTCTTAGCAGCATAGGTCGTAGGCCGCTCGGTGAAGGGCGTCTTCATTTCACCGGCGCCCCGCTCCCCCATCTTCGTTACGCTGTCACCCGGCTCGGGTTTCTTGGTGAACATACTGGCATCTCCCCATGACACTGCACGCCGCACCGAAGACGTCCTCGGCGCATAGGATCGCGACTCAAACCAGGAATAAGCCGCTTGAAGGGATTGTCGCGGAGGTTCCCGTCCTTAGGGTCAGCACCCTAGCGCCCACTCCTGCTTGACAATATCGCCTCCCTTTCCGCTTGTCATTGGCGTTCTCGTGAAGGTTCGAGGTGTGTTCCTCAGATTGGGCTAAGTTCCAGCAAGGACTTGAAGAACCGCCTTCCTTTAGCCGATTTTAGCCCCTTCTATGCCATATGCCCTTGGCCTCGCATCCGCGTGGTGGTGCACTAGGCGGCGCAGTACGGGGTTG
>JBKOUI010000305.1:0-16296 GCA_046723315.1 Pseudomonadota bacterium
TTGCCCGGCCGGAACCGAGGCGCAGAACAACCGTTCGGTTAGAGCGAATTAGCCTGGAGGAATACGATGGCCGATGAAGGTAGGGGAAGGGGCTTTAGCCCGGCGCTCGCCTTTTTGCTTGGCGCCGCGGTGGTCGCGCTCGGCGTGCTCGGCTACATCTATTATCAGCGCACGCACCGAGATGTGGTGAAGATCGATGTGCCCGGCTTCCAGGGCGAGATCTCCAAGGATAAGGGCATCGACATCCAAGTCGGCAAGGAAAAACCCTAGCCGCCCGGCAAGAGCACCGCAGCACCGGTGAGCTCTCCCTGGCGGAGGCGCTCGAGCGCCTCGTTGGCTTGGCTCAACTTCATCGGGACGACCGTGGTCTTGACCGGAACTTTCGGCGCGAGCGCCAGGAACTCGCGTGCATCGTCTCGCGTGAGGTTCGCCACGGAGCGCAGCACACGCTCCTCCCACAGAATTTCGTAAGGGAAGCTCGGGATGTCGCTCATGTGGATGCCGCCGCACACCACCACGCCGCCTTTCCGCACCGCCTTGAGCGCCGCCGGCACGAGCGCGCCGACGCTCGCAAAGATGATTGCCGCATCGAGCGGCTCTGGGGCGGTCTCGTCGGAGCCTCCGGCCCACACTGCGCCGAGTCCTTTCGCGAATTCTTGCGCCTTCTCATCGCCTGGCCGCGTGAAGGCATAGATCTCGCGGCCCTGATAGCGCGCCACTTGCGCCACGATATGTGCCGCTGCGCCGAAGCCATAGATGCCGAGCCGCGATGGCTGCCCCGGCACAGGCTGGCCCGTCATCTTGAGCGAGCGGTAGCCGATCAGCCCGGCGCAGAGCAGGGGCGCAGCCTCGGCGTCGCTATAGCTTTCGGGAATCGGGAAGACGTAACGCGGGTCGGCAACCGTGTATTCGGCATAGCCGCCATCGATCTGATAGCCGGTAAAACGCGGGTTGTCGCACAGGTTCTCGCGCCCCGAGCGGCAGTAGAAGCAAGTGCCGTCGGTGAAGCCGAGCCACGGCACGCCGACGCGCAGCTTGTCGCCGAACGCTTCGATGTGTCCGACGATCTCATGCCCGAGCACGAGCGGGAGCTTTGGGTGTGTTAGCTCACCGTCTAACACGTGAAGGTCCGTGCGGCACACGCCGCAAGCCGCGACCTTAATGAGAATTTGGCCGGGTCCAGGCTTAGGCACCGGCAGTTCCGCCGCACGCAGCGGCCGGCGCGCCCAGTCGAGCACCATTGCCTGCATCGTGGAAGTCATTCAAATCTGTTCCGACTTAGTCGTCGTTGCCGGGGCTTGACCCGGCAATCTATTCTATTGGGTTCGCCGCAAGTAGAGAGGTACGGAATGGATGCGCGAATCAAGTCCGGACATGACATCGAGAGGAAGGAAGCGGCTAGTGGCGGACGAGAGGCCAGCCTTGCACGCTCGGGCGAAGCGGCGAGACCGCGACCGCTGCTTGCTCCAAGGCGCCGGACGGTTTCGCCGTGGAGCTGCCGACTAGGTGCCGCTCAGGCACAGCCGACGAGGCAGCCCACAACGCCTCGAAGGCGAGTCGTGCAAGCCGCGCCATGTCGGGCGTAGCCTCATCGAATAGAGTGAGGGCGTCGCGCCGGTCGGCATCGCGGCGCATGGCGTCGCCCGACCAAGAGATCGCATCACCATAAGTGACCTGCTCATGGGCATCGAGCAGGCGGGGATTGCGCGCCCAACGGATCAGTTGAGACGGTTGCTCGCGCGGCGAAAGACGCGTGAGACTCATCAAGAGCTGCCGCAGTTCCTCTTGCGGCTCGAGCTTGGCGAGGATGACCTTGGCGCTTATCCCTGCGCGTTCGAGCTCGTCCTTCATGCGCACCAGAGCGAGAGCAGGCGTAGAGGTCGCCGACCGGAGGATCAGGGTGAAGGCGAGAGATTGGCGCTTCTCGGCTTGGGCGCGCTCGATCGCTCGCGACATCGCCGCAACATGCCCTTCGAGCTCGGCTTGACGAAAGTCGCTCACCCCTCCCGAACCGACCACAACGCGCATCTCCCCCTCGCTTTTGTGGAAGTGGCTGAACGGCGGACGCTATGGCGCCTAGCCCTCGCTCGCCATCAATACCCGCAACAGTGTTAAGGAAGGCTTGACTGCCGTCCCAATTCTGCATGGCCGAGCCGCAAAGCTCCGAGCCATGGATTGAAAACGAAAATGATGAAGATGACGCTAGCGACGCGGCTGAGGGCAGCTACTTCTTTCCCAGCAGTGCGTCGCGCCGCTTCTCCAATTCGGCGAGCTTCGCCTCCTGGTCGGCGATGCGGTCGGCGTTGCGCGCCTCGTCCTCCGCGCCGGAATAGGCAGCCGCCTGCTCGATCAGCTCGCGGAGATTGTCCTGAACGATGGCGATGCGCCTATTGATCTCAGCCACTGCCTCATTGTCTGCCATCTTTCAAACCTCAGTTCAGCGGGGGACCCAACGTTATCGGGAAGATGCCGTTGTGTTCAACCTCCTCGTGAATAAGTAGAGGGAGACACTGTTGTCTCTGACCTCGTCTGTCCCACGATTGCAGTCCTCTGAGTTTACTGGATGCCCGCGTTCGCGGGCATGACACCAAAAAAGCCGGAACAGTTATCCCCGCCCTCCGAACCTCCATTACGCTCACCATCACCTCGTCCACTTGAAGGGCGCATCATGAGGCGTTCATGAAGCGGGACGAGGTGCGGCGCCTGCGGGCTCGTGTACGCAACATGAGCGCTCGGGCGGTGCCGGAGCTCCTCCCGGACCCACTATGAGGTCCTGCTGGGAGCCAGCTGAAGGATCGGTCGGCGCGTTCGAGCGTGACGGACCGGACTAAAGCGAGGCCCGGTGCCGTATGGACGCCGCGATTGGCGCGCCGAGAGGCGCCCGCCGTGGTCCCAAAAGGATCGCGGACACCATAGTTTGCACTTTTCGGCGCGCCATCCCCCTTCAAGTCAGGGGAACACCAAGAGTCCGGGCGCTTGAATGCGTCGCGGTACCGCAGTGGCGCGTCCGCATCTTTCCCCAATCCGCCTACCAAGACGCGCAGGTAGCGCCTAAATAACCGTCATGGCCTTCTATCTCGTCACAGCCATTCCCGATCATGCCCGGATGGAGGAACTGTCGGCGCGGCTTGCCGGTGATGAGATCATCGTCATGAAGCCGTTCGGGCGATCGCTCTCATATTCGCTGCGCAATGCGCGGCTGCGAAAGGACGGCCTCGCCGTTTGGGAGGAAGAAGATTATTGCCGTCCGCCTCTCGCCCAGGAGCGCGAGGCGGTGCTCGACACCTATTTCCGCGATCTCAAAGTCGAGCCGGTCGAAGAAGGCGACGGCTGGGAGAAGATCGAGGATCTTCCGCGGCTCTTCCCCGAATTTGCTGGAGCCTAGAGCCGTGCCCATGCGCGCGACGCTTCCCGCCGCCCTTCTGCTTCTGCTTGCCTCGACCAGCGCGCCCCAGGCTGCCCCCAACATCGTCGTGATCATGACCGACGATCAGGAGGACACGGGCTCGATGGCTTACATGCCGAAGACCCACGCTCTGCTCGCCGAGAAGGGACTTACCTTCACCAATAGCTTCGTCAATCTTCCGCTCTGCGCGCCAAGCCGCGCCTCATTCCTCACCGGGCAGAGCGCCCACAACACCGGCATCAAAGCGAACAACCCGGTCGACGGTGGCGGCTGGGGCGGCTTCAAGGACAAGGAGGCCGATACGCTCCCCGTGTGGCTCAAACAGGCGGGCTACAAGACGGCGCTGATCGGCAAATATCTGAACCGGTATGGGCAGGAGAGCACCTTCGGCTCTCTGCTGTCTTGGGCCGGCAGCTATCTCAATATCAGCTTCACCGGCGCGAAGATCGGCAATCCCGAAGACTGGGTGCCGCCCGGCTGGGACCTTTGGTACGCCTTCACCGGGTCGCGCGCCCGCTATTACGACTATGCCATCAACGAGAATGAGTCGATCAAGACATTCGGCTCGAGCGCCGGCGACTATTCCACCGACGTGCTCAAGACGCGTGCGGTGCGCTTCATCAAGGATGAAGCAAGCTCGACGGATCCGTTCTTCATGCTGGTCGCGACCAAGGCGGCGCATGCTCAAGGGAAGTGCGCCATTCCGGCGCCGCAACATGAGAACGCCTTCAAGGAAGTAAGCCTGCCATTCGAAACGAGTGAGGCGAAGAAGGGAAGCGGAACCACGTCGAAGGCATCGCCTGGGGAAACCAAGGCCGAAATCGAAAAATGCTATCGCGCTGAGCTGCAAACGTTGCAATCGGTGGATGATCTGGTCGCGTCAGTAGTTGACGCGTTGCAGAGCACGAACAAGCTCGACGACACGGTGATCATCTACACATCCGATAACGGCTTCCTGTTCGGCCAGCACAGGATGACGGGCAAATCGGCGCCCTTCGAGGAAGCAATCAGAGTGCCGCTTCTCATGCGTGGGCCGGGTATCCCGGAGAATCAAACGCGGAGTCAGCTTGTGAACAATCTTGATGTGGTGGCCACCATCGTGGACCTTGCCGGCAGTTCCCCGAAAGGCGCTCTGGACGGGCGTTCGCTTAAGCCTGTTCTTACCGACGCCAACGCGCCGTGGCGAAGCGCGATTGCCTTTGAGAGCCCTTCGGCTCACTTTATGGAACCCAAGAAGCGCTTCACTGGCGTGCGTACCGCCACGCGCAAATACATCAAATTCGAGAGCGGCGTAGAGAAGATCTACGACCTCGTTGCCGACCCGCATGAAAGCAAGAACCGGGCGGGGCGTGCATCCTATGCCGGGGATCTCGCCCGGTTGCGCAGCCTCAACGAAAGGCTCAAGTCTTGCGTCGGCGAAACTTGCTGGGTGCCGTGATATGGCTCGCCACAAGACGGTTGGTGTTGCGACGAAGCAGGCATAAATAAGCGTCATCATGCCGGAACCCGTGACCAAAGAGCGCGTGCTCGAAGCGCTGAAGCGCGTCAAAGGCCCCAATCTTAGGAGCGACATCGTCTCCGAGGGGCTCGTCTCGGAAATCGTGATCAACAAGGGCAAGGTCTATTTCGCCATCCAGGTGGATCCGGCTCGGGCGCGCGAGCTCGAAGCCTTGCGTGTTGCGGCCGAGAAGGCCGTCTCGTCGGTGCCGGGTGTCGATGCCGTGGCCGTAACGTTGACCGCCGATCGTGCGCCTGGCGCTGCGCGCGGCGGCAACGGTAGAGGCGCGGAAGCATCCCAAGGTTCGCCCTTCACGCGGCCCGGCGCTGCCCGCGATGCGCGCCATCGTCCCGGCGGCGTACCTGGCGTCGCCAACATCATCGCCGTGGCTTCGGGCAAAGGCGGCGTCGGCAAGTCGACTGTGGCTGTGAACCTCGCGCTCGCCCTGAAGGAAAAAGGGTTGCGCGTCGGCGTGCTCGACGCCGACATCTATGGTCCCTCCATGCCCCGGCTCTTAGGCCTTAAAGGCCAGCCGCAGCAGATCGCCGGCAACCAGCTCGAGCCTATGCAGGCCTTTGGGCTCAAGGTGATGTCCATGGGCTTCCTCGTCGACGAGGAGACGCCGATGATCTGGCGCGGTCCGATGGTGATGTCGGCGCTGTCGCAGATGCTGAAGGATGTCGCTTGGGGCGAACTTGACGTGCTGGTGGTCGACATGCCGCCGGGCACCGGCGATGCTCAGCTCACCATGGCGCAACAGGTGCCGCTCGCCGGCGCCGTTATCGTATCGACGCCGCAGGACTTGGCGCTGATCGACGCGCGCAAGGGACTCAACATGTTTCGCCGCGTAAACGTGCCGGTACTCGGTCTTGTCGAGAATATGAGCACCTTCATCTGCCCGCATTGCGGTGAGCGCTCGGACATCTTCGGTCATGGCGGGGCCAAGGCCGAGGCTACACGGCTCGGCGTTCCATTCCTGGGCGAAGTGCCGCTGACGCTCGCTGTCCGCGAAACCTCCGACGCAGGACGCCCAGTCGTCGCAACCGATCCTGCATCGCCGGCGGCCGAAGCATTTCGCAAGATCGCCAGTCGGGCATGGGAGGAGCTCGAGCGCGGCAAAGGCGGAGCGCGCGCCGCGCCGCGCATCGTGATGGAAGGCTAGAGTCTTGCGCGCGATGGCACGACTCAGATAATTCACAGCAGGCGTGAGTCGAGTGGACGCGTTTAACTTTCGCTTCCGCGCCTGCCTGTGATCAATCCCGAGACAATCAAGCTTCCGGTTTGGGTGATCGGCGTCGGCCTCGTCCACGCCGCCGCGCTCGCGCTCGTTCTGCCGATGCTGATCACATTGCCGGCACCAACCGAGACCGGGCGCAAGGTTCAAGTCGTGGACGTGGAAGTTGTCCCCGCGGCGCAGCCTGCGCCTACGATCGACCAGGACGTCGAGCAGACGGCGGCGCTCCCTTCCTCACCTCAGCCCAAGACGCCAGAGATCGCAGCGAGGCCCGTTGAAGAGACTCCCAAAGCAGTCATGGAATCCGCAGAGGATGGCGCACAGCAGCCCACGCAGGAAGCCACAACTGAGCCGAGCCAGGAAGCGACGCCCGCAGAGCACACCACCACGGAACCTGCGCCGGATTCTGGCGCCACAGAGCCCGCAGCGGAGTTCACCTCCGAACCGTCAAAGGAAGCGAACGCGAACTCCACCGATAAAGGCGCTGCAGAGCCGGGAAGACCCGAGACTGCACCAGAGCTCGAACAAGAAACGGCCTCGGGCGCCGGGGAAGAGTCCGCAACCTTCCCCACAGCCGCTCCAGACGCAGTTGCCAATGTCGAGCCGGAGGCCGCCCCCACAACGACGCCGGCGGTGCCCGAGCCAGCTGCCGCGCCCGTCCAGACACAACCTGTTCCAACGACTACGCCCGTCGAGGAGTCCAAGCCTGAGAGCAAGCCGCCCGTATCGAAACCTGGCGCGGTCAAAAAGCCTAAAGCGGGAAAGCCCAAGGCTGAAGCAAAGGGAGCCAAGACAAAAGCAGCAAAGCCCGCTCCCAAGAAACCTGCCCTTGCCGCAGCAAAACCGAAGCCCAAGCCTGCATATCGCCGGACCGCTCAAGAGGTGGTCAAGAAGGGGTTGGCCCCTTTCAAGGGATCATGGAGCCAGCTTTTGGGAGGGCCTACGCCGGTCACAGCGAAGCGATAGCTTGCGGACTTCGGCGACCAAGCTGAAGCAACTCTTAGCCGCCGGTCAACGACATGGGCCGGGCAACCGAGGGCTTTTGGTCTCGGCCGATGACGAAGTCGTGGCCCCTCGGCTTGCGAGCGATCGCCTCGTCGATGGCAGCATCGAGCAAAGCATCGTCTTGGCTTGCTCGCAGCGGCGCGCGGAGATCGGCAGCGTCCTCCTGACCGAGACACATATAAAGAGTGCCGGTGCAGGTGACCCGTACCCGGTTGCAGGCCTCGCAAAAATTGTGCGTCATCGGCGTGATAAAGCCGAGCCTGCCCCCGGTCTCCCGCACCTGCACATAGCGCGCGGGTCCGCCCGACCGGTAAGGACTCTCGTCGAGGGTGAAATGCCGCTCGAGCCGGGTGCGGACAAGCGAAAGCGGCAGATATTGCTCGACGCGGTCAGCGCCGACCTCGCCCATCGGCATGGTCTCGATCAGGGTGAGATCGAAGCCGCGCCCATGCGCCCAGCGCAGGATGTCCTCGAGTTCCCCCTCATTGATATCTCTGAGCGCAACGGTGTTGATCTTGATCTTGAGCCCGGCACGGGCGGCAGCATCAATGCCGTCCATCACCTGATGGAAGTCTCCCTTCCGGGTGATCACCCTGAACTTGCTTGCGTCAAGCGTGTCGAGGGAGACGTTAATGCGCTTCACTCCGCACCCGGCAAGCTCGTCCGCATATCGGGCAAGCTGGCTGCCGTTGGTGGTGAGCGTCAGCTCGTCGAGCCCACCGCCGAGATGCCGCGACAGCGACCGCACCAGCCACATAATATTGCGGCGCACGAGTGGTTCGCCGCCGGTCAATCGCAGCTTGCGCACCCCGCGGGTGATGAAAGCACTTGCCAGTCGATCGATCTCCTCAAGGCTGAGCAGGTCCTTGCGCGGGAGAAAGGTCATGTCTTCCGCCATGCAATAGACGCAGCGGAAGTCGCAGCGGTCGGTGACCGAGACGCGCAGGTAGGTGATGCGGCGGCCGAACCGGTCGATCATGTAGGGCGCAGTCATTTAATTGCTATCCTCATCGTCCGGCACGGACTTCCCTTTGCGGGTATAGACTTTGGCGCTTTTCACGATGCGCTTCCGGTAACGCGCATCGGCGAGCGCAGCGGCAGAGGCGCTGCGGCGCTTCACTGGATTCTTCACTTTCATGCTCGGGCCGGCTCGCTTCCTTGGTTTGGCGCGGCCCTTCGCATCTGAGGTGACCGCCATGGGCATTCGCTCTTATATAGCTGTCATATAGGTGCTCCCCCGTTTCATATCATGGGAAGAAGCACCGAAGGGAGACCAAGGATGGACGAGCAACGCTTCAACATGTCGCTTAGGAAGTATCTGAAAGAGGTGGGGGTGACCTCGCAGCAGGAGATCGAACGGGTGGTGCGCGAGGAGGACCTCGGCGGCAAGGGCAAGCTCAAGATGAAGATGGTGCTGACCGCAAAGGGTACCGGCCTCAACCACGTGGTCGAGGGCGAAGTCGATCTCGGTTAGCCTTGGGACGGTGACCTCTCACATGGCCGAACCTTGGCCGACCGAACTCAGGCTCGACAGGGACAAGCGCGTCCTCACCGTGAGCTTCGATGATGGACAGAGCTTTGCGCTTCCTGCCGAGCTCTTGCGCGTGCTTTCGCCAAGTGCCGAGGTGCAGGGCCACAGCCCCGAGCAGCGCGTCACCGTGGCCGGCAAAAGGAACGTCGCCATCGCCCGCATCGAGCCCGTCGGGAACTATGCCGTTCGTATTGTCTTCACCGACGGCCATGACACAGGACTCTTCGTCTGGGAATATCTGCACGAACTCGGTAAGCACAAGGAAGAGCGCTGGCAGGACTACCTCAAGGAGCTCTCCGCCAAGCGCCTTTCCCGCTAGCTCCGTGACTTCGCCTCCTTGGCGAGTAGCGCGCGTTTGCGTTCGATGCCGCCAGCATAGCCGGTCAGCGATCCGTCGGACCCGATCACCCGGTGACAAGGGATTGCCACCGCAATGCGGTTCGTGGCGCAGGCACGAGCCACGGCGCGCGTCGACTTCGGGGCGCCGATGGTCTTGGCGATTTCCGCGTAGCTCGCCGTCGAGCCGACCGGAATACGCCGGAGAGCGTCCCACACGCGATGCTGAAACGCGGTGCCACGTATATCCAAGGGAAGGTCGAAGCCGAGGCGCGGGTCTTCGACGAAGTCGATGATCTTGGCGACGAGTTGATCGAAAGCAGGATCGTTGCCGACCAGCGTCGCGTGCGGGAACTGCTTCTTGAGATCGCGCGTAAGTTTTTCAGCGCTGTCCCCAAAGAAGATGGCACACACGCCTTTGTCGCTCGTGGCGACAAGCACCAATCCGAGCGAGCTCTTGTCGATGGCGAATCTTATCTCTGCGTCGGGAGCCCCCGCGCGAAACTCGCTTGGACTCATGCCGAGCACCTCGGAAGAGGTCGCATAGAAGCGGCCATTGGAGTTAAAGCCTGCGCCGTAGATTGCCTCGGTGACCGTTGCGCTCCGCGAAAGCTCCTCGCGCACGCGCTTGTTGCGGTGAGCCTTGGCGTAAGCCTTCGGCGTCACACCGAGCGTAGCCTTGAAGATGCGATGGAAGTGGTAGGAGCTCAAACCTACCGCCTGTGCCAGCGCGTCGAGACTAGGCCCAACTTCCGCCGTCTCGATCAGGCGGCAAGCTTCGGCCACCTTACCGGCGTGTTGCTCGGCAAGAGGCAGCTCATCGGGCTTGCAGCGCTTGCACGGCCTGAAGCCTGCCGCTTCAGCCTCTGCCGCCGTGTCGTGGAAACGGACATTGGCGCGTTTCGGTCGCCGCGCCGGGCAAGAGGGCCGGCAATAAATGCCGGTCGTTACAACGCAACAATAGAACTGGCCGTCGAAGGAGGCGTCGCGGGCCATGAAAGCCGCCCATCTCTCGTCATCGGCGCTTGGCCTGGAGGAGAGAGGCAGCTCTTGGTTTTGTGTTGTATGCCGCATCATTTTGGTCCTGAGGTAAATGCCGTTGGCCAGGACGTAATCCCGATCCTGCGGCAGTGCACCCCGGTCCTTGCTTTCAAACTGGACAGCACAAGCATAAGGCGCCAAGCCGCGGCAGCAACCCTTGCCGTGGCTCGAGCAGTGCAGGCTCAGGTGCGCCTAAAGGTGGGTCTTTTCAGTGACTTCGTTGTGGGGTAGCTCGACTCGATAAAGCGCCCCTTCGGATCCATCGGTCAAAACATAGAGCGCGCCGCTTGCGTCGACGCGGACGTCGCGGATACGCCCTAACTGATTTTTGAACAGATGATGCTCGCCGAGCACGCAGTTGTCGGCGAGGTCGAGCTGAACCACCATGGCACCGCCAAGCGCACCGATCCACATCTCGGTGCTCGACGGCTCGGTTTCGATCGTAAGTCCCGACGGCGCAATCGAGATCGGCACCCAATAATGGACCGGGAGTTCGGTGCCGGGCTGCTCGCTGTTAACGGCGATCGGACGGCCGGAATAGTCGACGCCGAAGGTAGCGATTGGCCAGCCATAATTCGCGCCGCGGCGGATTAGGTTCAATTCGTCACCGCCCTGGGGCCCATGCTCGTCCGACCACAGCTCGCCAGTCGCGCGATCGAAGGCGAGGCCTTGAGGGTTGCGATGGCCATAGCTCCAAATCTCGGGCCGCGCACCTTCTCTAAAGCGGAAAGGATTGTCGTCGGGGATCGTTCCGTCAGTGCGAATCCTGACGATCGTGCCAGCCGTGCCGGAGAGGTCCTGGGCTTTCTCGCGTTCCCAGCGGTCGCCGAGCGACAGAAAGAGATAGCCGTCGCCCGTCAGCGCGAGCCTGCCGCCGAGAAGCTCAGGGCTCGCTCCTGGGCTGCTTTCGAAGATCACCTCTTCGTCGGTCAGCGTTTCGTCATTCTCTTCGTAGCGCGCCTTGAGCACCTTGACGCTGGAAGCCGTCTCATCCCCTTGCAGATAGGACATATAGACGAGCCGGTTGTCGGCAAACTCAGGATCGAGCGCGATGTCGAGGAGTCCACCGTGCCCGACGTAGAGAACGTCAGGGATGCCGCTGACAGGTTGGGTATCCGCTCCAGGCCTGACATGCTGCAGATGGCCCGGCCGCTCCGTGACGAGAAACGACCCGTCAGGCAGAAGCGCGACCGACCATGGCACATCGAAAGGTCCAGCAATTCGCTCGGCGACGGGATCAGGGCCTTCTGCCAGCACTAATCCGGTCTCGTCTTCAGGGCCGGTAGTCCAGGTCTTCGACGGGGGGCAACGAACGCCTTCCTCTGACCGAAGCGTTGCCGGCGGGATCGGGACCAGCAAGAAGGCAAATACAGTTGCGCAAAGTCTTTCGTACCGCATGCAGTCCCGCGTTTCGGCGGTTTTGTCGGTTGGAGATGGCGTGGAACAGCGCGAAGGGCGTCAAGGATGCGTTGTTTTGGAGATTTGGCGGCGTGCTCCCCATTTCCCTCATGTTTGGAGCCGGCTCCGAACTATATCAGCAGACTGGAGAAAATCACTGCGACCCATATGTCATTGCTGTGTCACCGAAACCCTCTTTGGTGTCGCAAAATCGTGATAATCCAGGCGCAATCATCGACCCTGGCCGAGTCGGCGGGACGGCGGAGAAAAAACCTTTGAGCGATCAGGCAGAACAGGGCTCTAGGGCGCTTGCGCCAGGCCTCCTCGGCCGCATCGGCGCTGCCGTCATGCGCCCCTGCCGGGAAGTCACCGCGAGGCTGAGGGGCGCCCTTTGGCTGATCGTCGCGGTTGCCGTCATCATGGCGTCTCTGGTGCTGATCGCGGGCCTCTCCAAGACCTTCGCGCTGATTGGGCTTGCGAGCTTCGTCGCCTCGGTTGCGCTGCTTCCGCGCCCGGATGGGGAGCAGGCTATCGGCGGAGCGGGAGAGTTAGCCACATCGTCATTGCGCCAGACTTCCCCGATGTATGTCATGGCCGATGCGCTGCCGGACCCGGCGATCCTGCTCGACCAAGCAGGCCAGGTGCTGTTCTGCAATGCGCCGGCGCGCGGCCTGTTCGCATCATTGCGGGAGGGGAGCCACATCTCCTCGGTGATCAGGACACCCGAATTTCTCGATGCCGTGTCGGCCGCGCCTGATCGTGGGCGCGCCATCACCGTGACCTATGCCGAGCGCGTGCCGGTCGGCCGCCGCATGGCGGCGACGGTCGCGCCCCTGATGCGAGGCACCGAGCGTGGCGGCAGCATCCTCGTGCTTCTGCGCGACCTGACCGAGGTCGAGCGTATCAATCAGATGCGGGCCGATTTCATCGCTAATGCGAGCCACGAGCTCCGCACCCCGCTCGCCTCGCTGCGCGGCTTCATCGAGACGCTGCAAGGTACCGCCAAGGAGGATACCGGGGCGCGCGAGCGGTTCCTTCCGATCATGGCCGAGCAGGCCTCGCGCATGACGCGGCTTATCGATGCGCTGCTCTCCTTGAGCCGCGTCGAGATGAATGCCCACGTGCCGCCTTCCGACCTCGTCGACCTCAACGATGTCCTGAACCATGCCAAGGACACGCTCGACCCGCTTGCCCGCGAGACGGGCTTCCGCTTCGAGGTCGGGCGCTTCCTGCGGCCGGCGATTGTGCGTGGCGACCGCGACGAGCTCCTTCAGGTGTTACAGAACCTCGTGCAGAACGCGCTGAAATACGGCAACAGGGGAGGGCACGTGCGCATCGAGGCGAGGCACATTCCCTCGCTGGGACGTCAGGCCGGACGCTACGCCATTGCCGTGGTCGACAATGGGCCGGGCATCGCCCCCGAGCATTTGCCGCGGCTTACCGAGCGGTTCTACCGCGTCGATGTGGCGTCGAGTCGAGAAAAGGGTGGCACGGGGCTTGGGCTCGCTATCGTCAAGCACATCCTCAACCGTCACAGGGGTGAGCTCGCTATTGCCTCGAAGCCCGGCAAGGGTTCAACCTTCACAGTTATGCTTAACGAGGCTCGCGCCCACCAACCCGACCGAGGCGCGATGGCGAGCTAAGGGGAGCCTGTCCACAGTCCCATTTCCGCAGCTCCCCGCCCTTTTCCGGACTGTTATATAACTGTCACATAACTGACATAGTAGCGTTATTACGCGGCGCTAACGCTCGCCCAGCGGCCAGGGAAGGGTCCCCGGCCTGCGTGGTCCTGTAGGGACCGATATCTCATCCCCAAGGGAGAGCGAAGATGAGGGTTCTGTCTTTTGCGGCGGCTGCTGGCTTAGCCGCGGCGTTCACAATTACTGCGGCGCAAGCGGCCGATATTTCCGGCGCCGGCGCGACCTTCCCCTATCCAATCTACGCCAAATGGGCCGATGCCTATAAAAAAGAGAGCGGCGTAGGGCTCAATTACCAGTCGATCGGCTCAGGCGGCGGCATCAAGCAGATCGAGGCCAAGACGGTAACCTTCGGCGCGACCGATAAGCCGCTTGGCGAGAAGGACCTCACCGATAACGGCCTGGTTCAGTTCCCAATGGTCATGGGCGGCATCGTCCCCGTCATCAATGTCGAGGGTATAAAGGCCGGCGAAATCGTCCTCGATGGACCGACCCTTGCCAAGATCTTCCTCGGCGAGGTCGCCAAATGGGATGACGAGGCAATCAAGAAGCTCAATCCGAAAGTGAAACTTCCCTCGACGGCTATTGCCGTGGTGCACCGCTCGGACGGCTCAGGCACGACTTTCAACTTCACCAACTACTTGAACAAGGTTAGCCCCGACTGGAAAGACAAAGTCGGTTCTGACGCCTCGGTCGAATGGCCGACCGGCATCGGCGCCAAGGGCAACGAAGGCGTGGCCAATAACGTGGTCCAGACCAAGGGCTCGATCGGCTATGTCGAGTACGCCTATGCCAAGCAGAACAAATTGACCTACGCCAACATGATCAACAAAGAAGGCAAGACGGTCGCCCCTGAGCTCAAGTCTTTCCAGGCCGCCGCTGCCAACGCGGACTGGGCCTCTGTGCCGGGCTTCGGCGTGATCCTGACCGAACAGCCTGGCGCCGGTTCCTGGCCCATCACCGCAGCGACCTTCATCCTGATGCAGAAGGTTCCGGTCGATCTCGAAGCCTCGAAAGGCGCGCTCAAGTTCTTCGACTGGGCGTACAAGAACGGCGACAAGATGGCTGAGGAACTCGACTACATCCCGATGCCCGACAAGGTCGTCGAGCTCGTGCACGAGTCGTGGAAAGACATCAAGGATGCGTCCGGCAATCCTGTGTTTGCGATGAACTAACGCGTTAGCGAGGATGGGAGCGGCGCTTGCCCACTCCCATCCTTCGCAAACTTCGGCCGGAGGCCGAAGTAGAATAGCCAGGGATCAACGAGATGATGGACGTGGCTGTCGTGGGGAGAGATATCGCCCTCGTCCCCTCCGAAGATAAGCGCGCCACGACGCTCCGCCGCTTTCGCCGCGGTGACATTGCGTTCAAATCGATCACCCTGATTTCAGCGATTACCGTGCTCGTGCTTCTCGCCGGCGTGATGATCGCGCTGTTGCATGGTTCGCTGCCGGCCTGGCGCGCTTTCGGCTTGGGCTTTCTGACTTCCGAAAGCTGGAATCCGGTTACCGAAAAGTTCGGCGCGCTTCCGGCGATCTACGGCACGATCGTCACGTCCGTTATCGCCATGTTGATCGGCGTGCCGGTCAGCCTCGGCATTGCATTCTTCCTCACCGAGATCTGTCCTGAGCGCCTCAGGCGCACTATCAGCATTGCCATCGAGCTCTTGGCGGGCATCCCCAGCATCATCTACGGCATCTGGGGCCTGTTCGTGTTTGCCCCTTGGTTCCAGTCGAACGTGCAACCGCTCTTGATCGACACGTTCGCCAACATTCCGCTTCTCAACCAGTTGTTCGCCGGGCCGCCTTACGGCATCGGCATGCTGACCGCGGGGCTGATCCTCGCCATCATGGTGCTCCCGTTCATCACCTCGATCACGCGCGAGGTCTTCGAGACCGTGCCTCCCGTCTTGAAAGAAGCCGCCTATGGCATCGGCTGCACTCGCTGGGAAGTCATTCGCCGCGTGGTCATTCCTTACACGCGGGTCGGCATCATCGGCGGCGTCATGTTGGGCTTGGGCCGGGCCCTTGGCGAGACCATGGCCGTTACTTTCGTTATCGGCAACGCGCATCGCATCGTGCCATCGATCCTGGCGCCGGGCACCACCATCTCGGCCTCCATCGCCAACGAATTCACCGAGGCGGTCGGCGACCTCTACACCTCATCGCTGATCGCGTTAGGCCTCATCCTGTTCTTCATTACCTTCGTCGTCCTCGCGGCAGCGCGGCTCATGCTGATGCGCATCGCAAAGAAAGCGGGAAACTAGATGGCGAGCGTGGCCGCAACTCCCCGCTATCATAGACGGCGATGGCGCAACCGTCTGGCGACGACGCTCGCCATCGGCGCTGCCGCCTTCGGCCTGACTTGGCTCGTGCTGATCCTGCTGGTTCTCGTGGTAAAAGGCGTTGGCGGGCTATCGCTCGCGGTCTTCACCGAGATGACGCCGCCTCCCGGGAGCGCCGGAGGCCTGTTGAATGCGATCGTCGGTAGTTTGCTGCTCACGGTCCTCGCCGTCATATTCGGCACGCCGCTCGGCATCATGGCCGGCACCTACATGGCCGAGTATGGCCGCTACTCAAAGCTCACCCTGGTGGTTCGCTTCATCAACGACATCCTATTGAGCGCACCGTCGATCGTGGTCGGCCTGTTCGTCTACGAGATCATGGTCGCACAGATGGGACATTTCTCGGCCTGGGCCGGGGCCGTGGCGCTCGCCATGCTGGTCATTCCGGTCGTGGTGCGCACCACAGAGGACATGCTTCTCCTCGTCCCAAGCACCCTCCGCGAAGCTTCGGCGGCGCTCGGCGTGCCGCAATGGCTCGTGATCCGTCACGTCGCCTATCGCGCCGCGCGCGCAGGCATGATCACCGGCGTGCTGCTCGCCGTCGCCCGCATCACCGGCGAAACGGCGCCGCTTCTTTTCACCGCGTTGAATAACCAATTCTTTAGCTGGAACTTGAACGCACCGATGGCGAGCTTGCCCGTGGTTATCTTCCAGTTTGCGTTGAGCCCCTATGAGGACTGGCAGCAGCTTGCCTGGACCGGGGCCCTCCTCATCACAGTCGCTGTACTGGGCTTGAGCATCTTGGCGCGAGCCCTTTTGTCCAAGAAGGTGCAGATATGAGTTTAGCCATTCACACTGAAGTCAAA
>JBKOUI010000318.1:0-12833 GCA_046723315.1 Pseudomonadota bacterium
GAGCTGACCCGGGCCTTGCTCCCCACGTTTCGCGCCAAACGTGATGGCCGCATCGTTTTGGTTTCGAGCGAGGCGGCCTTCATGGGCCAGCCGACAAATTCGATCTACTGCGCTTCGAAATGGGCGCTCGAAGGCTGGGCCGAGTCGCTCGCCTATGATGTCGAGCCGTTCGGCATCAAAGTCATTCTGATCGAGCCAGGGCCGTACCGCACGCAAATCTGGCGGAGCACGCCGTGGATCGTGCCATCGGACAGCCCCTATCGCGAACGGGTGCAGCGCGTGAAGCGCGCTGCGGATGAACACGCGGCAAAATCGGCACGCGATCCGAAGGAAGTCGCGGCCGTCATCGCCCGCGCGCTCGAGGCCAAACAGCCGCGCTTTCGCTATCCCGTCGGGCCATTCGCCCGCATCAATCATTTTCTGCGCGGGAAGTTGCCAAGCTGGCTCATCCGCCGAGGCGTTTCGCGCTATTTGGGGCTGCTCAAAGACACTGACGCAAAGCCTTAGCGGCCGAAGATCCCGGATCTTTTCAAAAGCCAAAGCACAAGCGCCGATGAGCCGATCAGGATCAGCATGGACCACAAGAATCCGTGCGGGTTTTGCGTGAAAGGCAGACCCATCACGTTCATGCCGAAGATGCCGGTGACTAAAGTCGCCGGCAAAAAAATCGTCGTGACGATGGCGAGTATTTGTAGGTTGCGGTTGGTCTCCTCTGCGGTCTTGATGGTGACCTCCTCCTGAAGGAGATGCGCGCGGTCGCGCAAGGAGACTACCTCAAGGTCGAGCCAATCTAGCCGCTGGCGCAATTTCGATGTGGTCAGCTTAAGTGCGAGCGTGTCGCTGAGATCAAGTTCGAAGCGCTGCATCAGTGAGCGCAGAATTACAAGCTGCCGATGCAGCCGCACCGTCGTGCGCCTGATGCGGCCGAGCATGTTGCGTCCGTCGCTCATATCCTCCGCGAGGATTCTCTCCTCGATATGGTCGAGCTTGCCTGCCACCTCTTCGGCGTAGCGGTCGATCGAGTCGACCACGTATTCGAGGATGGTATCCATCAGTGCCGCCAGCGTCGGCACCTTGCGGCCGCTCTTGAGCGCGTTGCGGGTCGCGGTGATCGTCCCGAGCGGGCGATGGCGTCCAGTGACAAGGAGAGTTTCGCTCACGGCAAAATGGAGGAATCCGATCTCGTCGGTGATGCCGTCGATCCCGCAAACGAGATCGGGGAAGACCCCGAACAGACAGCCCTCGATGGCATTGAGTTGCTGATGATCGTCGGCGGCGACGAGCAGCTCGCGGGCCGCAGTAGGAAAAAACGACGAGGCGCGCAGGAAATAGCCCGCACGCGCATCCGCCAAGTTGAAGTGAAGCCAAAGCGAGTGGCCAGGCTCCTCGGCGATCGGATGATCGACCGCAAGCTCCTCCGCGGTCCCGTCCGGTTTTAATCGGAAAGCACAAACAACACCTGGCAGGGCCCCGACAGGGAAGTTGCGAGTTGCGCCGGCTCGCGCAGGCGCGGCTGTTAGGACCTCAGCCACCCGAGCTGCTGGGCCTTGGCGTGGGCAGCCTTCCAAGCCGAGACGAGAAATCTCGCTCGTTCGGGGTCGGGGTCCTCCCGCATGGAGTCCATCAACACGAGCATAGGTGACGCACCATCTTTGCGGTAGGTGAGTTGCTCACCAGTATCTCGTCGGGTGACGACGAGGTCGCGGTCTTGCAGAACCTGCACGTTGACGTCGGCAAGGTCGCTCATGGCTCAAGCTCCTGCTGAAGCTCGCAGTGTAGAATCACGCAGATAAACTGAGAAGCCTCATCACTGAGAAAATCGGCCGAGTTCCGAGCACAAATGGGAGTCGATGCGCGACAAGAGGTTAGAGCGTCATCGAACTGTCATGTTGCCGTCAGCTCAGCTCACGGATGCGGAAGGGCAGGCCGCCTTTAGGACAAAGCGTCACTGTCGCGTGAATCTTCGCAGGCTTCGGCCCGACATAGTCCGGCGTGAAACGGCGCAGGAGTTGCACCAGTGCAAGCGTGTTTTCGATCTGCGACAGCGCGCCGCCGATGCAGGCGCGCTTGCCCGCGGCGAAGGGAAGATAGGTGTATTTCTGGCGCTTCTTGGCGCGCTCGGGTGCAAAGCGCTCGGGATCGAACTTCTCGGGCTCGTCCCAATATTTCGGGCTGTGATGCAGGACATAGGCAAGGATGACCATTTTATCGCCCGCTTTGACTTGATGACCTTCGATCTCGTCATCGCCGGCGGCGATCCGGATCAGCGCCCAGATCGGCGGGAAGAGCCGCATCGTCTCCTGAATGACCATCCGCGTGTAGGAGAGCTGCTGCACTTCGTTCCATTCGGGATTGCGCTCGCCGCACACGGCTCTCGCCTCGGCCCTGATGCGCTCGAGCGCCTCGGGGTGTTGCGATAGGAGATAAAGCGACCAGGCTAGCGTCAGCGCCGTGGTCTCGGTGCCGGCCCACAAATATTGCTTCATCTCGTCGATCACCTGCTGGCGGTCGAACTCGGGGAAGTTGGGATCGGCCTCGGCGTCTTCCAGCATTTTGAGCAAAGTCTTCTCGCGATGCTCGAGGATGCCGGCACCAGTGACCATCTCGGGGATCGAGCCCCAAACTTCCATGGCCTTGGCGGCGTCTTCGCTCATGATCTCGACCAGTTCGCCGCGCACGTTCTTGAGACGCAGCGATTTGTGGTTCACGACGTTGGTGTAGGTCTTGACCTGGCCGAATACGAAATGCGGGTTGAACGGCATCTCGCGATCGAATAGCGCCTTGCACACCATCTCGGCGGCGAGCGTCCAGGTCTCCTCACCATCTCGATGGTTTCGCCGGTCGATGCGAACTTCGCCCAGCGTCCCATCTTCGAGTCGATTGCCGACATGAGATAGGGGAAGTAGGCCTCGAACATTTGCGGGTGGAACGCGGGCTGCTGCGGCGCCCTGATCTTCTGCCACAAGGCGCCGTCCACCGTGATCATGCTCTTGCCGAAGATCGGGCGCAGCCCGTCGAAATATTTCGTGTAGTTGTCGGCGTTGTCGACCAGCACCCGCTGGGCATGCGCGGGCTCAGAGAGCAGCACGATGCGCTGGTTCTTGAGATTGATGGGGACCACGCCGCCATATTTGTCGCTGAGCGCCATGAGAACCTGCATGGGGTTCTCCTGGTTGAGCAGCGGGGTGAGCTTGAACCAAATGCTCTGCTCTTCGCCGAGCCCGTGTGTTGGAGAATAGGCGACTGTCATATCGGCCATTTATGCCTGTCCCCTGGCTCTTTGGTCCTGGCTTCGGAGGTCGCGGAGTTCACGTCCGCACCGGCCGCCAAGGTCAAAGAGCGGCCCGCCGCGCTGCTTGCATCGCTTTGCCACAGTTTCGGCAAGCAGGCGCAGGAATTGCCTCGATTTAGGCCAGTCTCTAACATCCGGCCGTCGGCATTGTCCATCATTGGCAGGTCAGCATCTTGTAGTGCGACATGCCGTCCCGTCCATGGGCTGATCTTAGGCCCGTTAATATTTTCAATCAAAGTGTTCGTCGAGGGGCGGGGAAAAAAGCGCCGCTTGTGGGCCGATCTGTGTCATTCCGATCACATGCTCGTCTTGCACGCGAACTTCGCCTGACGCGACCAGCCGGAGCGCGTGAGGGTAAAGGCGATGCTCGGCCTCCAGCACGCGCGTGCCGAGGCTCTCGGGCGTGTCGCCTGGAAGCACCGGGACGGCGGCTTGCGCAATGATCGGCCCGGTATCCATCTCGGGGCGCACGAAATGCACGGTGCAGCCGGTAATCGTGACGCCTGCCTCCAGCACGCGCTCGTGGCTATGCAATCCTCTGAAAGCCGGAAGCAGTGAAGGGTGGATGTTGAGATGGCGATCGCGCCAGCGTGCGACGAACCCAAGGCTGTGCAGGCGCATGAACCCCGCATTGCAGAGCAGCTCGACCGCCGCCTCGTTTAGCGCGTTGTCGAGGGCCGCATCGAAGTCCTCGCGGGAGGCATAATCCTTGTGATTGATAGTGAGCGCCGGAATGAGGGCGGCCTCGGCGCGCAGCAATCCTTGTACGCCGCCCACGTTCGACACCACGACAGCAATTTTCGCGGGGTAGTCTGGAGCTTTGCAGGCCTCGATCAACGCGCCGAGATTTGAGCCGCGCCCCGAGATGAGGACGCCGACTCGCTTTCTCGTCACCGTGCGCTCCAGCTTTGCGTGGCTTTGTAGCGGACGGCATCGGCGGTGCCGCGCTTGACGATGGCGCCGATTACCTTCGTCTCATCGCCGAGATGCTCACACACGCGCTCGATATTGCCCTTGGCGATGACGAGGACCATGCCGATGCCGCAATTGAAGGTCCTGAGCATTTCGCTCTGATCGAGCCGCGCTTCTGCCATGAGCCAGCCGAACACGGGCGGCAGCGCAAAGGCGCTAAGGTCGATTTCAGCGGCAAGATGGGAGGGAAGCACCCGGGGAATATTGTCGGTCAGCCCACCGCCGGTGATATGCGCGAGTGCTTTGATTGCCCCTGTTGCTCGAATCGTTTCGAGAATCTGCCGCACGTAGATCCGCGTCGGCGCGAGCAGTGCCTCGCCAAGTTTCTTGTCGGGCGCAAACAGAGCGGCATCGTCCAACCCGAGGCCACTCTCCTTCACCACGCGCCGCACGAGCGAGAAGCCGTTTGAATGAACACCTGAAGAGGGAAGCGCAAGAATTACATCGCCGATTTCGATGTCGTCGCGGGGGAGGATGCCGGAGCGCTCGACCGCACCCACGGCAAAGCCTGCTAGGTCGTAATCGCCGGCGGAGTAAAGTCCCGGCATCTCAGCGGTCTCGCCGCCGATCAGGGCGCAGCCGGCCTCCTTGCAGCCTTGCGCGATGCTGGCGATCACCGTCTCGGCCACACCAAGGTCGAGCTTCCCGGTGGCGAAATAGTCGAGGAAGAACAGAGGCTCTGCGCCCTGGACCACGAGGTCGTTGACGTTCATCGCCACGAGGTCGATGCCGATCCCGGAATGAATGCCGGTTTCGATAGCGAGCTTGAGCTTGGTGCCGACTCCGTCGGTGGCGGCGACGAGAACAGGATCCTCGAAGCCGCACGGCTTGAGATCGAACAGGCCGCCAAATCCACCGATCGAGCCGAGCACGCCCTTGCGACCGGTCTTAGCGGCAAGCGGGCCAATGGCTTTGACCAGCGCGTTGCCGGCGTCAATGTCGACGCCCGCGTCACGATAGGTCACCTTAGCTTTGTCCTTGGAAGTTACGGGCACCGAATGGGCTCGGGGTGCAAGTTCAGGCGATTTGGCATAACAATCTTGCCTTGAGAGGCGCGTCAAGGCCCCGCCATATTGCGGTGTTTACCAAGTGCGGACCGAACACGGCCCAGGCGCGGAGCCTCGCAGCAACTCCTATGACGTTCTGGCAATCAAGTTTCAGGGTGAGGACAGCGTGCAGGAAGGCTCTTTTGCTGGCACCACTCCTTGCCGCCCTCGCTTATGGTCACGCTCAAGGCGCTGATAGTCTTTACACCGTCGCCAAGATCTCCGTCGACGTAACCGCCAAGGATGCCGTCGCCGCACGGGACCTGGGCATGGCGGAGGCCGAGCAACGCGCCGTCATGACCGTGCTGAAACGAATCGTGCCCGCAAGCGTCTATGCCTCTCTGACAGAGATCAGCAAGGACGACATCGAAACCATGGTCAACGGCGTGTCGATCAGGAGCGAGCAGAACTCCACCACCCGCTATCTCGCGGTGCTCGACATCAGCCTCAACGAGCAAGCGCTGAAGCAATTTCTGCAAGATCAAAACATTGCCTACAGCGAGAGCCGCGCACCCTTGGTCTCAATTCTTCCGGTCATGCTCGACGGCGCAAGCGTGAAGAGCGAAGGCGCAGAAGGCTGGCGGGAGGCGTGGGAGGATCTCGATCTTTCCCATAGCGTGGCGCCCGCCACGATCCTAAAGCCGAGGCCGGATCTCGATATGGAAACCATCAAAGCTGCGCTTGCAGGCGATCCCCCCGCGCTTGCCTCGATGCAGGAGGACTACGGCTATGGATCGCTCGTCATCGCCGCCGGCCAACTCGACCACGGACAATTCGTGACCCGGCTTGCCGGCACGGACGCGGTGGGTGCGGTGACCTTCGAACAAAGCGACAAAGTCTCAGGAGATATCAAGGCTGCGGCGCGCCATGCCGCGGAGGTTGCCTTCGGGGTCCTAGAGAACCGGTGGAAGGTGTCACAGGACGGCGAAGCGCCGGCCGCTGAGGTCAAATATGACGAGGGGACGGCTCCTCCCGAGGAAAAGCCAAAGGAACCGGCGGAGGTCCCGCGTAATGTCGTCGCGGAGGTCGAGTTTTCGGGCCTCAAGGATTGGCAGGATATTCGCGGGCGTTTGATGAATATCGCCGGAATTCAGGGCTTGGAAGTCAATTCGCTATCGGCGCGGGCTGCTTCCATTACCTTCGATTATGCCGGCTCGCTGGGCAAGCTGCAGGCCGAGCTTGGACAAAACGGCTTCGAGTTCGGCGAAAAGGATGGAAACTTCGTGCTCCGTTCCCGTTAGAGCCGAACATGGCCCTAGGTCACGCCCTATCGTCGAATCTGCTAAACTTTGAAGTTGGAGGCTGGCTAAACGCTAAGCGCGCAAAGGCGGCCGCCGGGAGGAATGTGTAAGTGAATATCCCTAACGGGCTCACGCTTGGACGGATCGTTCTCGTCCCGCTCGTGGTCTGGCTGATCATCACCCATGAAATGCTGGCGGCTTTTCTGCTGTTCCTGCTTGCAGGCTTTTCCGACGCGGCCGACGGCTTCATCGCTAAGCGCTATGGCTGGCGAAGCGAGCTCGGCGCCTATCTCGATCCCATCGCCGACAAGGCGTTGCTCGTCAGCATCTACGTCACGCTCGGCCTCTCCGGACATCTGCCCGCCTGGCTCGTCATCGCGGTAGTGAGCCGCGACATCCTCATCGTCGGCGCGGTCGTGCTGTCCTGGATGCTGTCGCGGCCGCTTACCATGCACCCGCTGCTCATCAGCAAGGTCAACACCTTCGCACAGATCGTGCTTGCCGGGCTGGTGCTCGCGGAGCTCGGGCTCGGACTCGGCCTCGACCCTCTGGTGCATTTCCTAGTCTGGGTTACTGGCGCGCTCACCATTCTCTCTGCTGCGGCCTATTTCTGGGCTTGGCTTGGACATATGGCCAGCTACGAGCCTCAGCCTCGTCCGCTTCCTCCGCGCAAGAGCACAACGGTTGGCATCGACCAGTCGCAGCGGTCACGGGTTAGGGCTTCGTGACGCTCACGCAGCTCACGCTCGATTTGCCGCATCGCGCTGCGCTCGGCGCCGAAGATTTCCTGGTCAGCGATTGCAATATCGCGGCGGTGAGGCTCATCGACACTTGGCCCCGCTGGCAGGAGCCCGCGCAACTCCTGATTGGGCCGCCGGCGAGCGGCAAGACGCATCTCGTTCGCGTCTGGCAAGAGCGATCGGACGCGCAGCTCCTTGATGCAAAGACGCTAGACGCCAGTTTCATCGATAAAGTGGGCGAGGGGACGCCGCTTGTCGTCGAGGACTTGGAACGCAGTGCTTTTGACGAGAGGGCTCTGTTTCACCTCCTCAACCTCGCGCGGGAGAAGCTGCTCTTTGTATTACTCACGGCCCGCACCACATCGAGCCGCTGGGATATCTCGTTGCCGGACCTATCGTCGCGGCTGAGCGCTATACCCATTGTCGAAATCGGCGAGCCTGATGGGGCGCTGCTCAGAATGGTCATGCTCAAGCACTTTGCCGACCGGCAGATCGACATCGATCCGAAGGCGCTCGAGTTTCTCGCCCTTCACGTGGATCGCTCGTTGCAAGCTGCGGCGGCTGCGGTCGAGGCAGTCGACCGTTTGGCGCTGGCCACGGGACGCAAGATCAACCGCCAGCTGATCGTCGATGCGCTTGCGGGAAGCACCGTGACCAACTAGGCGGGGCTCTACTCCTTACTCGTAACGCAGTTGATACGTATTTTGCGCTATCATGGCTGCCGGCAATGCCGGGGACGCGTCGTAGCGCGATAAAGTGCTTGATTTACAAGAGGTTATAAATGACTTTACAAGAGAAGGTTGAGCATCCTGAGCCTGGGCCGGGAATAGCCGCCTTCGGGCCGAGCCGCTTCTTCAATCGCGAGCTGTCTTGGCTGGATTTCAACCGCAGGGTGCTCGAGGAGGCCGAGAACGAGCGCCATCCCCTGCTCGAGCGGCTACGCTTTCTCTCGATCTCTGCCTCGAACCTCGATGAGTTCTACATGGTGCGCGTGGCAGGCCTGCGCGGCCAGGTCGTTGCCGGCATCGAGACGCCGAGCGTGGACGGGCTGACGCCGGCGGAGCAGCTCGACCGCATCAACCGCGCGGTCGCCGATCTCACTGCGCAACAGCAGGAGAACTGGGTTACGCTCGAGGCGCTGCTTGCCGAAGCCGGCATTCACGTTCTTCACACCGATCAACTCACCGATGATGAGCGGACCTGGCTCGAAGAGCACTTTCTTCGCCACATCTTTCCGGTGCTGACGCCGATCGCCGTCGATCCGGCCCATCCGTTTCCGTTCATCCCTAATTTCGGCTTCACCCTTGGGCTTGAGCTTGTGCGCGAAGGTTCGCTTCGCGCCATGCACGCGCTCATGCCGATCCCGCCCCAGCTCGCCCGCTTCATCCGCTTGCCGAGCAAGGGCGAGCCCAAGGAGCCGATCCGCTTCATCAGGCTCGAGACGGTGGTCGGAATCTTCGTGTCGCGGCTGTTCCCCGGATATCGGGTGAGAAGTCAGGGTTCGTTCCGTGTGCTGCGCGACAGCGACATCGAGGTCCAGGAAGAGGCCGAGGATCTGGTGCGGCTGTTCGAATCGGCATTGAAGCGCCGGCGCCGCGGCTCCGTCATCAGGCTCGAGATCGAAGCGTCGATGCCGTCCAGGCTCCAGCGCTTCGTGATGCAGGAGTTGAAAGTCTCCGAGCGCGAGAGCTTCGTGCAGAAAGGCCTGATCGGCCTCGCCGATACCAACCAATTGATCGTCGCCGACCGGCCCGACCTCAAGTTTCAGCCCTTCGTGAGCCGCTTCCCGGAGCGCATCAGAGAGCATCACGGCGATTGCTTTGCCGCCATCCGCAAGAAGGACATCGTGGTGCATCACCCGTACGAGTCCTTCGACGTCGTGCTCCAGTTCCTGAAACAGGCAACCGCCGATCCGGATGTTGTCGCGATCAAGTGGACGCTCTATCGCACGTCGAAGAGTTCGCCGATCATTGAAGCGCTGAAAGACGCGGCGGAAGCCGGCAAGTCGGTCACCGCTGTGGTCGAGCTCAAGGCCCGCTTCGACGAGGAGGCCAACATCAAATGGGCGCGTGATCTCGAAAGCGCGGGCGTTCAAGTGGTCTATGGCTTCATCGAGCTCAAGACCCACGCGAAACTCAGCCTGATCGTGCGGCGCGAGATGGGCGAGCTCATTACCTATTGCCACGTCGGCACCGGCAACTACCACCCGGTCACCGCCAAGATCTATACCGATCTCTCGTTCTTCACCGCCGACCGCACCATCGGCCAGGATGTCTCGCGCATTTTCAACTATGTGACAGGCTATGCCGAGCCCGCCGAACTCGAGCTCATGGCGGTGTCGCCGGGAGGCATCCGGGCGCGCATCCTCGACCATATTCGCGAAGAGATGTATCACGCCAAAGCCGGTCGCCCTGCCGCCATCTGGATGAAGATGAACTCGCTGGTCGACGCCGAGATCATCGACGCGCTCTACGAAGCGAGCCAAGCTGGCGTCGAGATCGATCTCGTGGTGCGCGGCATTTGCTGCCTCAGGCCCGGCGTTCCCGATCTCTCCGAGAACATCCATGTCAAGAGCATCGTTGGGCGCTTCCTCGAGCACTCACGCATTTATTGTTTCGGCGCCGGTCATGGCCTTCCGAATCGAAAGGCCGTGGTCTATATCAGCTCGGCAGACATGATGCCGCGTAACCTCGACCGCCGCGTCGAAGCCATGGTGCCGATCCTGAACCCAACTGTGCACGAGCAGATCCTCGACCAGATCGTGGTAGCCAATCTCAAGGACAACCTGCAGAGCTGGCGTGTGCGGCCCGATGGCAGCTCCGAGCGGCTTCACCCTGGCAAGGACCAGGAACCGTTTAGTGCGCAGGACTATTTCATGACCAATCCAAGCCTGTCCGGCCGCGGCACGTCTCTCACCGAGAATATGCCGCCTCGCTTCACGCGCTTGGTCGAGACGATCTGAGGCGCGTCAGGCGAGAGGTCATGCTTCCAAGCAACGATCTGAGCCCGGTCGCAGTAGTCGACATCGGCTCAAACTCGGTGCGCCTTATCGTCTATGAAGGCGCAGGCCGCGCACCGGCGCCTCTATTCAACGAGAAAGTATTGTGCGGGCTTGGCCGCACGCTTGCCACCACGGGTAGGTTGGCCTCCGATTCCATCGTTCGCGCGCTGAGAGCGCTCAGACGCTTTCGTGCTCTAATCAACCAACTGGGCGTGGCGCATGTCGAGGTGATTGCCACGGCGGCGGCGCGCGAGGCCATCAACGGCGCGGAATTTATTGCTCAGGCCGAGAGAGTGCTGGGCTGGCCGATCACGGTTCTCTCCGGCACACAGGAAGCCGAGCTTGCTGCGCTCGGCACCGTGTCGGGCATCCATGCGGCCGACGGCTTCGCCGGCGATCTCGGCGGCGGCAGTCTTGAGCTGATCGATGTGAGAGGCGGGCGGCTGTCAGATGCCGCGACCCTGCCGCTCGGCGGTTTGCGCCTGATCGATGCGTCAGGCGGCAGCCTCAAGAAAGCGCGCGACATCGTCGACGCGGAGCTGTCCAAGGTCGACTGGCTCGAAAAGGGCAGGGGCCGCGACTTCTACGCCATCGGCGGAACGTGGCGAGCGCTGGCGCGGCTGCACATGACGCAGACCAACTATCCCTTAAGCGTCATGCATAACTACCGAATCCCGGCTGATGATGCCCTCAGATTCTCCGCCGTGCTCGATCACCAGTCGCAAAGCTCGCTCGCCGGAATCCGCGATATCTCAAGCGCTCGCCGCGAGACCATTCCTTATGGCGCTCTCGTGCTGGAGCGGCTGATCAGACAGATGAAGCCGCGGGCAGTCGTGGTGTCGGTGTTCGGTATCCGCGAAGGCTTGCTATATAGCCTGTTGAGCCCGGAGGAGAAGCGCAAGGACGTGCTGATCGCGGCCTGCGACGACATCGCCCGCCGTTGGTCACGCTCGATCGATAGCGCCTATGAGCTTTGCTTCTGGACAGATGCATTGTTCCGTGCTCCGGGACCAGTGGAGACGCCCGAGCAGAGGCGACTCCGCCATGCCGCCTGCTTGCTATCGGACATCGGCTGGCGCGCGCATCCCGACTATCGCGGCATTCAGAGTCTGAACCTTATCGCGCACGGCACGCTCGTGGGTGTCGATCATCCCGGCCGCGCCTTCCTCGCGCTCACCGTCTATTACCGCAATGAAGGCTTGGTCAAAGACGAGCTCAGTCAAAAACTGGTCGACCTCGTCGATAAGGACATGTTGAAGCGGGCGCGGATCCTCGGCGCCGCATTCCGCGCCGCCCACATGGTTTCCGCCGCCATGCCCGGCGTCCTCACCAACACGCCCATCACGTATGAAGGCAACCGGTTGGTATGGACGTTGCCAGAGCCTTATTCGAATCTCGAGGGGGAGCGCGTCGAGCGAAGATTCAAGGATCTCGCCAATCTACTCGACCGCGAGGGCGAGATCCGCGTGGGCTCGGCCTTTCAGCTTGCGGCGAGCTAGTCCCGCCTTGCTGGACGAAGCTTTGCTTCCCAAATCACCGGCTAAATTGTCCGTTCACGCGAGAGCGGGAATCCAGTAACCACTGAGCTTTATTTCGCTCCAACCTTCGATCTTGGTGATGGCAGACGACCTTTATTCCGTTCTTGGCGTGGCGAAGACTGCGAGCGCCGAAGACATCACCAAGGCGTATCGCAAGCTGGCCAAGAAGCTTCACCCCGACCTCAATCCGGGCGACAAGGCGGCCGAGGAGAAGTTCAAAAAGGTTACCGCCGCCTACGACATCCTTGGCGATGCCGAGAAGCGCGGCCGCTATGACCGGGGCGAGATCGACGCCTCCGGTCAGGAGACGCCGCAGCAGCGCTATTATCGCGAATATGCCGGAGGGCAAGATGGCGCGCGCTACCGTTCGACGGCGGGCTTCGAGGACATCGGCGCCTTCAGCGATCTCTTTGGCGATCTGTTTGGCGAGCGGGGCGGCATGCGCGGAGCTGGGCGCGGCGGCGCGCGTTTCTCGATGCGTGGCGCAGATGCCCAATATCGGCTCGAAGTCGATTTTCTCGATGCGGTCAACGGTACCAAGACGCGCATCACGCTGCCCGACGGCGGCACGCTCGATGTCACCATCCCTCCGGGTGTTTCTGACGGGCAAGTTCTGCGCCTAAGGGGCAAGGGCAATCCGGGCATTGGCGAGGGCGAGTCCGGCGATGCACTGATCGAGATCGGCGTCAGGCCGCATCCAGTGTTCAAGCGCGAGGGCGACGACATCATCGTCGAAGTGCCGATCGCCTTCGACGAGGCGGTGCTCGGCGGCAAAATCGAGGTGCCGACCATCGGCGGCCGCGTGTTCGCCACCGTGCCGCCAGGATCGAACACGGGACAGACGCTGAGGCTGAAAGGTCGCGGCATCAAGACGAAGTCTGGCGCGGGCGATCAATTAGTAAAGCTTAGCATCGTCCTACAGGAGCGGATCGTCGACGATCTTATTTGCTTTGCCGAGAACTGGCGCGAGGCTCACCGCTATGATCCGCGGCGCAAGCTCAAG
>JBKOUI010000080.1:0-5065 GCA_046723315.1 Pseudomonadota bacterium
GCCACCATCTTCTCGGCATTGGTGATGAAGTAGGGCGAGATATAGCCGCGGTCGAACTGCATGCCCTCGACCACGTCGAGTTCGCTGTCGAGGCTCTTCGCCTCTTCGACCGTGATCACGCCTTCGTTGCCGACCTTCTGCATCGCCTTCGCGATCATGTCGCCGATCGCCTTCTCGCCATTGGCGGAGATGGTGCCGACCTGGGCGATCTCGGACGAACCGCTGACTTTCTTCGAGCGCTTCTTGATCTCCTCGACCACGTCGAGCACGGCCTTGTCGATGCCGCGCTTGAGATCCATCGGGTTCATGCCTGCGGCCACAGCTTTGAGGCCTTCGCGTACGATGGCCTGCGCCAAAACGGTCGCGGTGGTGGTGCCGTCGCCGGCCGTGTCGTTGGTCTTGGACGCGACCTCTCTCAGCATCTGCGCGCCCATATTCTCGAACTTATCTTCGAGCTCGATCTCCTTGGCCACGGTGACACCGTCTTTGGTCGAGCGCGGCGCGCCGAACGACTTCTCGAGGATGACGTTGCGGCCCTTGGGCCCGAGCGTGATCTTGACCGCATTGGCCAAGACATCGACGCCGCGCATCATCCGCTCGCGCGCGTCGGCGGAAAATTTCACATCTTTAGCTGCCATTTGAATTCGCTCCGGTGTTCTTTCTTGCGTCGGGGGTTAAGGCTGAAATCAGCCGAGGATTCCCATGATGTCGGACTCCTTCATGATGAGGAGCTCGTCGCCGTCGATCTTGACCTCGGTGCCGGACCATTTGCCGAACAACACCTTGTCGCCAGCCTTGACTCCCATTGGCTGGAGCTTGCCGTCCTCGCCGCGGGAGCCAGGGCCCGCTGCGATGACCTTGCCGGTCTGGGGTTTCTCAGCCGCGGTATCGGGGATGATGATCCCGCCCTTGGTTTTCTGCTCTTCCTCGAGCCGCTTGACCACGACGCGGTCGTGCAAGGGTCTGAATTTCATGAATTTTTCTCCTATCGGATGAAGCGCCGCGTTTAGCACTCACGCGAAACGAGTGCTAATCAGCGCGCTTTTAGCGACGTGGCGAGCGGCCTGTCAAGCAAGGCTAGCTGTGACCTGCGCCCGCAGAGGTCAAGCGGAGCGGCGCTTCTCGCTGTCCATGAAGGCGAGTGCCGATGCGGGGTAACGGTCTCCCGCAGCAGCACCCGGAGGCAGCGCCCGATCGAGCGCGGCAAGATCGTCGTTGGACAGTTTCACGTCGAGGGCGCCGAGAGCTTCGGCGAGGCGATCGCGCCGTCGCGCACCGACCAAAGGCACGATGTCATCGCCCCGCGCCGCCACCCAGGCAATCGCCACTTGCGCGACAGACGCGCCGATCGTCTCCGCGATGGCGCGCAGCTTCTCGACCAGCGCGAGGTTCGTGTCGAGATTGGCGCCCTGGAAGCGAGGAGCATTGCTACGAAAGTCGCGCTCGCCTTCGCGCGTCTTGGACCAGTGGCCGCTGATCAGCCCGCGCGACAACACGCCATAGGCAGTGATGCCGATGCCAAGCTCGCGGCAAGCAGGGAGGATCTCGTTTTGGATCCCGCGCGAGATCAGCGAATACTCGATTTGCAGATCGCTGATCGGATGGGTCGCATGAGCGCGGCGGATGGTGTCGGCTCCAACTTCGGAAAGGCCGATATAGCGGACATAGCCGGCTTTCACCATGTCGGCGATGGTGCCGACGGTGTCCTCGATCGGCACCGCCGGATCGAGGCGCGAAGGACGGTAGATGTCGATGTAGTCGGTGCCGAGTCGGCGCAGCGAATATGTGAGGAACGTCTTCACTGACGCGGGCCGGGCGTCATAGCCGATCCAATTTCCGGCGGGGTCGCGCAGTGCGCCGAACTTGACGCTGATCACCACCGAGGAGGGGTCGCGATCTTTGAGCGCCTCGGCGATCAGCATCTCATTGTGGCCCATCCCATAAAAATCCCCGGTGTCGAGCAGCGTGATGCCGGCATCGAGTGCGGCATGAATCGTGGCGATGCTCTCTCCGCGATCGGCGGGACCGTAGAAATCCGACATGCCCATGGTTCCGAGGCCTATGGCCGAGACTTCGGGACCCGTGCTGCCAAGCTTGCGGTGAATCATGGAATATCTCCTCTCGACCTAACGCGGAGGTCCATTGACTTGTTCGCCATCCAGCGAACGAAGGGTGAGGATCTCAGGCCTTGCTTCGCACCGCGTTAATGACGCCGTCGATCTTTCCGTCGAGCAAGGCGCCGAAGTGTTTGAGTTCGGGTCGGCCGAGTGTCGCGAGAAACGAAGACGGCCGGTCGTAGGCCATGGCGCCGCCTTCCTTGCCGAGGTCGAAGAGGGCGACGCGGAAGGGCACATAGAAACTCGCGCGAATATCGATGGCGATGATCTTGTCGGCGATGACCGGGTTGCCGACGATATACAGTATGCAACGCTTCGCGTTGCCCGATAGCGAAGTGATCGCACCCTGATTGGCGCTCGCGACAATCATGAGGCCATGTGCGCCGCCGATCCGCTCGATCTCGCTTTCCACCTCGTTCCACGGAGCACGCCGTGTAACGAGGGCTTGAACGGCGGCTGAATCGAGGCGGCCAAGCTCGGCTTCGAAGGCGCTTACTAGCTTGTCGTAAGGAACTCCCATCACCACGGTCACGTGCTCGATCGGCGCTTTGATAGCTGAGACATCGGTATTGCCCATCGCCACCTCTCTCCACATTGGAAAGCCAAGCCTTACGGCATTGTATCTCAGCATGCATGGGTCAGCGGTCGAGACCGTGCGACCTTGCTGCTATACGCCTTGCGGTCGAACTTGCTCCGATGAGCCGAGCGCCTTGGCTTCGCCCTAACCCGCTGGTATCAAAAGAGGGCGAGCGGCTGCCAAATTATTGTTGCCTCACAGGGGCCTGTCGCCGCATGATTTTTGCGGGGGGTTGCGCAATTGGCAAGCGCTGGGACCATGGCCTCTAGGCAGAGCAGTTCCTCAGGACTGGCCATGCTTGATGTGATCGTTCTGATCGCCATGGCAGTTACTGCAATCGCGTTCGCAACTGGGCTCGTCGTTCATTCCGGCATTGCTTACATCCCGGCGTTGATTGCCGCCGCCGCGCTCTACATGGTGATGGTGGCGTCCTACCTCATGGTCGCGCGCTCGACGAAATCGGCCCCAGTCACCGATCGCTTGAATGAGCTTGAGGAAGCGCTTGAGATCATCGACGCCGATCTGCAACGTATCGACCGCGTCGAGGATGACGTGGCGAGGCTCGACCTCTTGAATGATCGCGTCGAACGGCTCGACCAGGCCGTGGACCAGGGCAGCCGCGGGGCAGGCAGCATCGGCCGCTATGAGCAGCTCGCATCGGAGTTCGACGACGTGCACGCCAAGATCGATGGCCTGCGCACCGAGCTCGAGGGGGAGGCCAGAACTCATCGCGATAAGATCGCCAACGACTTGCGCGTGCTCGAGGGACTGATCAAGCAGCTTTCGCGCGAGGTGGGGACTGCGACGGGCGGCGCAGCATCTTCCGCTCCTGCCGCGGTTCCCCCTCCAGCCGTTGCAGTCGCGGCCCCAATACCTTCGCTTGCCACGGAGCTTGACGAGGAGGCGGACAAAGATTCGCCCGTCCTTTCCGAGGTCGCCGAGACGGTTACTATCATCGTTGAGGAGGAGGCCGTCCTCGACGATGTTCGAGCGTCGGCCCCGGCAGCGGTGTCGAAGGAGGGGGGCGCCGAGCGCAAGGCGGCGCAAACCTTCAGCGACGATGAAATGCTCGATATCGTGGCGCAGGCGATCGAGGGAGGCCGCGTCGACCTTTATTTGCGGCCGACCGTGACTCTGCCGGAACGGAGGCCGCGCTATTTCGAAGCGCTGACCCGCATCAGGACCAGATCTAACGAGCTAATCATGCCCTCGGCCTATCTTTCGGTAGCCGAAAGCTCAGGAATGATTCCCCTGATCGACAACGTGCAGCTCGTAAAGAGCGTGCAGGCGTTGAGGCGCCTCGGCGCCAAGTCAAGGATCAAGGGATTCTTCTGTAACATCTCGGTTCGCACGTTGCTCGATCCCGAGTTCTTCCCTGAACTGGTCGAGTTCATAAAGGAGAATTCCGGCTTGAGCGAAAGCTTGATCTTCGAGGTGAGTCAGCGTGCGCTCCTTGGACTTGAGACTTCGGAGCTCGGCTCGCTCGATACGCTAGGGGCGCTCGGCTACTGCTTCTCGCTCGACCAAGTCAGCGATCTCGATGTGGATTTTGCAGGCCTTCGCGATCGGCACTTTCGCTTCATCAAAGTCGATGCCAAGACCTTCCTGCACGATATGGAAGTAAGGGGCAAAGGCCTGCCCGGCGCCGACACGAAGAGCTACCTCGACACGTTCGGCCTCAGGCTGATCGTCGAGACGGTCGAGGATGAGGATGCGGTCGCCAAGCTGCTCGACTACGGCGTAGACCTCGCCCAAGGCGATCTATTCGGCGCGGCGCGCGCAGTCAGCCCCGCCCTGCTGCGCGAGCTCGAAGAGGCCGACGCCGCTTAGCAGCGCGACACAATGCTCGGCACTAAATGAAGCCTCGGGGGCAATACCTGAGGCTTCTGTCTCTTCCGATCGCTTGGAGCTACTTCTTCGGCCAGTCGGTCGAGGGGAACGTGCTCTCGAGCTCCTGCTGCTCGACCTCGGCACCACCCTGATTCGATTCACTCCTGCCGGCTTCCGGAGCCGGGCTTACGGGCGCTGCCTCATCCTGTGGGCCCGGCGGCGTCTCGGCGGGATTGAGGTGCTCCTCGACGGCCCTTTCCTCTTGGTCGGTGATCGGCACCGCGATAGTCGCCGCCCGATCTATGGGGACCGGCGAAAGAGCGAAGGCCTGCCCGGAAAGGGCGAAGCCGCCGAGGATGAGCGCGGGTGCGGCGGCTTTGAGCAAAGTTCGTTTCATGTCGCAAACCTCCCTAGCCCAGAGCGGGGAAAGTGCCACGGCATGATCACCGCTGTCCCCGATCCGGTCAGTCTCTATGCTACACCACGCTTCTAGGAAACGTCAGGATGCAGCACGCAACTCGCGAATAATTATCTGCTAATC
>JBKOUI010000175.1:0-4798 GCA_046723315.1 Pseudomonadota bacterium
CAACTTGAGCGGGCGCAAGACGCCGCCAGCGAGGCGGTTAAGGTGGTCGAAGATGCCCTCAGGCAAAACCCCCTTTCAGCGCTCGGCATCGCGCTCGGCATTGGCTTCCTCATCGGCATCCTGCTCAGGCGCTGATCCTCGAGGGATTGTCGGCAGCGTGCCGGCGAAGAACATTTGCCCGTCTCGTGCATTCTCCGTTACGGTTAGGCAACACGAACGAAGCGTTCATCTAGGTTTGGAGAAGGCTCATGATGCAGATTCCGCTGCAAATCAGTTTCCGCAACATGGACCCCTCGCCCGCCGTCGAAGAGCGTATCCGCAAGAAGGCGGCGAAGCTCGAACGCTTTCACGACCGCATCATCGGTTGCACGGTGGTGGTGGAGGCCCCGCATCGCCATCACCATAAGGGCAAGCTCTATAGCGTACGGGTCGACATCAGCGTACCGGGCAAAGACGTGGTGGTCGATCGTGCCAAGCCGAGCGATCAGGCGCACGAAGACGTCTATGTGGCCATTCGTGATGCCTTCGATGCGGCCGTGCGCCGGCTTGAGGATGAAGCGCGGAAAATGCGCGGCAACGTCAAGAGCCGCGCGACTCCTTAAGCCTTCCAGAAGGGCTTGGCGTCGAGGAAGCGGGCAAAGGCATCTTCAGCATCGTCGAGAAGCTTCGCGGCTTGTTCGGCCGCGGCGGCCGGATCATACTTGGAAGGGGTCTGGCCGCTTTCCGCGGTCTGTCCCGTGTGTGGCGCCGAGAATGTTTGCCGCGTGGCGATGTCGTTCAGGCCGCCTAGCGCGTCTTGCAGATCCTTGAGCGCAGACAGCGAGTCACTTCTGCGTTTCTCGCTGGTCTGGCCATCAAATGTGCCATCGAAAAATTCGGTCCCATAGCGCAGCCGTTTAGCGCGGATGCGGAGCGTGTGCCTCTGGCGCACGCTCTTATGGCGGAGATCGGCACCCGTTTTCTTTATTGTCTTGCGCAAGCGGCGAAGCTCCTTTTTCGCCAGTCCGGCAATCGGACGGGTCCGCTCCTCTTTCCGCAGCTCGTCGTCATCGATCGACCAAGGCCCCGTCTCGACCCATTCGACAACGTCGATCACGACAGTGCGGAAGCGCTCAGAGTGGAGCGAATCCGCAACCCGGGCATAGGCGGTGGCACGCCTTTCCTCGATGTCGCGTAAAGCGGCAGCGATGGTCTCATCTCCGGGCCTGGCTTCGCGTTGAGGTCGCAGCACATCAGTCGCGAAGACATCAAGATCGCGGGCTGGTCCGAGATGTTGGGTGACCCATTTGAGCTCGGCCTTGATCTTCTCCTGCTGTTCGTCGGCGGTCATATCGTCAAAGATTGCGATGGCGGCGCGGAGGCGCCGCAGGCCGATACGCATCTGGTGCAGCGCTTCGGGGACGGCTCTGCATGTGGCCGGGGCGTTGACGATGATCTGTCTGAGGCAGTTATGCGCGATGGCGCGGAAGGCTTGCTCGCTCGGCATGTCGGGCTTGATATCGATGTCGGTAGCCTTCTCGACATCATGCGAGGCGCCCTCGACGAGCTCATAGCCCCGCTCGGCTTTGGTCTTGACCGCGAGCCTCAGCGGCAAGGCTTCGGCGAGAGATCGGGAGAGACGGAACAGGTCCCTCGTGTTGCCGCGCTTCAGCTCAAGCTCGACCTCAGAGATCGGTCGTCTGCCCTCTCCAGAAAGGATCTCGCCTTGGTCGAGTGCGACCTCGATCTCTGAGTCTCCGCATGCCACGAGATAAGTCTTGCGCTTGACAGTGGTCACAAACAGCTGGCGCAAGGACTCCTTGATTTCCGGCGTCAGCAGCGGCGCAAGCGCCGTCCCATCGGCGTGGTCTAGCTCCGGACGGGGAGAAGTAATTTGCCGCTCCCATTCGAAACGCTCCATCGGCTCGGCTTCGCTTCGCATCGACTTGACGGTCTGAACGTATCCCGTGCCGGTGTCGCGAACGCGAAGATAGACCCCCGCCTTACGCAGGGCGAAGTCGACGGTATCGAAATAGACTGAGCTCAGATCGCGTTCTTCGGGCCGGGTAATGCTTTCGCGAAGCAAGGGATGTGAGGCAACGCGCGCAGCATCCCGTGGATCGACCTCGAACTTGAGCTCGATTTCCTTCGAATGGCGCGCAGGCTCGTCTCCAGACACTAATCTTCCCATTTTCAGTTGCGGCCCCAAGCGCCGAAGGAACCGGAGCCGCCTTTGGCGGCGTCGCGACTTGAGGATGCCAAGCGAATAAAAATGCCGACCGCTCAGCTTGGCAGCCAGACGGTCAGCCGCCGCGAAAGAACCTACATCTTACTGTCACAATCAAGGGCGTTGTGCTGCCGCGTGCGGCATCTTGCGTCGAGACCAAACTGCTAAGCGGATAGCCTAATCACCTGAAATGAATCGTGTTTCGCCGGGGGCGTTCCCGGTTCGGTCAGCGTTGGCTGGACTAGCCTCCGCTTCATGAGCCGCCCGCGCCCGCAGGCTTCTGAAAGACGCCGATCTGCTGAAGTGGATCTTTTGACCAGCTCACGGCTGGGGCGAGAAGGAACGCAATGACCGTGCCGGCGACTAGGGGCCGCATCATCGCGGCGTCTCCTTGAAGTTATGGCACCGGGGCACGCCGCGCGGCCCCGGTGCTTTGTTTTAAGCTACTGATTAACGGTCGGATTGGGCTTCTGCTCAGCGGCCGACGATTTCGGCGGAGCCGAGCTTTGTTCCTTCGCGCCTGATGACTGATCCGAACCTTGCATGTTCGACGCGCCGGAGTCCGACGATTGCGAGCCGGCTGCCGAGGACGGCGGGGCAGAGCTCTGTTCGCCGGCGCCACCGGACTGATCGGCATTGCCGGACGGCGGCATCTTCGCCGCGTTCGACGCATCAGGCGACACGCCGTGTTGCACTGGGGGCGTCGTAGCGGTATCGGCGGCCAATGCCGGAACCGTGCCCATAATCAGGGCCAGCGCCGTTAGGCTAAGAAAACGCTTCATCGTAGGATCCTTCTCCTTGGCAGCCATAGACGGGCCGCTCCGCGTTTCCCTCCGGCCCCATGAACGTGCCGTAGCGAGCGCAAGTTCCGCTCCAGGAGAATGATCAGAACCCCGGTAAACGCCGTTCGGAACCTCGGCTTTGCTTCGCAATTATGTCGCCAGCCGCTCCGCAAGCGGCACGCGAAGCCAGCATGCGTGCGTGCATGCATTCCAAGGAGCAAAGCCATGGGGCTTTTCACCAAAGACATCAAATCGATGGAGGACCTGTTCCTGCACACGTTGCAGGACGTCTACTACGCCGAGAACCAGATCGTGAAAGCGCTGCCGAAGATGATTGACAAGTCGACCAATCGGGAGCTGGCGGCCGGGCTGCGCAATCACCTGCGCGAGACAGAGACCCAAGTGACCCGGCTGCAGCAGGTATTCGAGAAGCTCGGTCAGGAGCCTAGGGGGGTGGACTGTCCCGCTATGGACGGGCTCATTAAGGAAGCCGACGAGGTGGCCGGCGAAGTCGAGGATAAGAAGGTGCTCGACGCCGCCATCATCGGCAGCGCCCAGGCGGTCGAACATTACGAAATCTCCCGCTACGGCACCTTAATCGCCTGGGCGGAAGAACTCGGGCATAACAACGTGGTGAGTCTTCTCAATGCCAACCTCAAAGAAGAGAAGGCTGCCGACAAGAAGCTGAACATGCTTGCCGAGGGCGGCGTCAACAAACGAGCCAGCGGCCGCACTACCGCCAAGCGCGGAGCGAGGTCGTCTTCGCGTACGAAGCAGGCTGCTGCGCGCGCCTCGACAAGCAAACGTACCGGCAGCGCCAGACGTCGGACCCGCGGCTCTCGCTGATCGGTATTTGCCGGCAGCGAATCCTCACCAGTCTTCACAATCGCGCGAGAAACGGCAAACGGGCCGGACATGAAGTCCGGCCCGCTTGATTTTTGACGAGCCGCGTAATGGTCAGGCGAAAGGACGTATAGGAACTAAACCTTGATGGCGTCGTTGTCGCTTTGAGTTGCGAACCCGAAAGGACTTCTCATGTTGGCCGACATCTCATTGGCCGTCATGGCCGGTCTGTTCATGCCGGTCAACGCGTCCGCCCAACCCCCAACCGATCCCCCGCAAGTTTACGTCGAGCTCATCATCAAGGCCTGCCCCTCCGATCGGCCGAACGCACAGCCGGGAAGACCAGACGCCGTGCGCGGCTACTACACGGAGCCGATCAATCAGGGAAAGAGTTACGAAAACGAGCGCTCGCCTACCAAGGATGAGCGCGAATCTGCGTTCACTGCAATGCACTGCATCGATGTGCCGGTGCCGCCCGAAGTGATCATGGGAGATGCCCTTACGACACAGGCTTGTATGGGCCACACTGGCTACCTCATCGCAATGCAGTATCTGCAGGAGAACTCAGCCTACAAATCGAGCTACCACGACGTTGGCGAGTGGTCTTGCATTGAGCATTCTTCTCCCGTTCAGGGCGTGGCAGGTATGTAGCGATCGAATTCGTGAGAGGAGAAGTCGGCGGCACGGCGTCCTCCCCCGCCAGTTGCCGACTCCAAGAGGCCCGGTTCGAATAACCGGCCTCTTTGCTTCAAGCGTCAATTCGGAACCTTTCACAATCCATACTGTTCGGAATCCGAGGGGTCAGACCGAATAGGAAAATGCGATGACCCAATCACAACTGACATTTGCCATCGCCGTGACGCTGTCGCTTGGTCTCATGAACTCGTCGCCCACGCCGGTCATGCGCGAGAACCCACTGTCGAAGAGCGACATTGTGATCGCTGCTCAGGATACGAGCGGCCAGGAC
>JBKOUI010000066.1:0-5886 GCA_046723315.1 Pseudomonadota bacterium
GTCTCGTGCTGGCCCACGCGCAACAGGTCGCAGCCAGCGCGGGGCGCCTCTTCCCCTTAAGTCTGGCATCGGAGGGAAGCTGTCAAATCGGTGGCGCACTGGCCACCAATGCAGGCGGTACTTCCGTGCTCGCCTATGGCAACGCGCGTGATCTCACTTTGGGCATTGAGGTCGTACTTGCCGACGGGCGCATCTGGAACGGACTGAAGTCGCTGCGAAAGGACAATTCGGGTTACGACCTCAAGGATCTATTCATCGGCTCCGAGGGTACGCTGGGCATCATCACCGCCGCCGTGCTTCGCCTTTTCCCGAAGCCGGCCGAGAAGGTGACGGCCATGGCGGCTCTAAACGAGCTTGAGACGGCGCCTGCATTCTTTGCCCGCGTCCTAGAACGAGCAGGCTCCGCGCTCACCGGCTTCGAGATCATGCCCCGCATTGGCATTGATTTTGTGCTCAAGCATGGCAGCCAGGTCCGCGATCCATTCCGTACAGCTTACAACTGGTACCTCCTATTCGAGCTGTCGAGCCCGTTCGAGGGCGAAGATCTGACGCGGCTTGCCGAGACCCTGCTGGACGAAGGACTGAAGGCGGGCGAGATCGGCGGCGCGGTCATCTCCTCCTCCCTCACGCAAACTCAAGAACTGTGGCGCTTGCGCGAGCTCATGAGCGAGGTGCAGAAGCATGAGGGCGGCTCGATCAAGCACGATGTTGCGGTGCCCGTAGCGCATGTGCCGGAGCTGATCGCGCGCGCGAATCAGCTCGTCGAACTTATGATCCCTGGTGCGCGGCCCGTGCCGTTCGGGCATCTCGGCGACGGCAACATTCATTACAATGTGAGCCAGCCGCCGGCCATGGATCGCGCCATCTTCCTGAGCTATTGGGAGGCCCTTAACGCGGCGGTGCACGAAATCGTGCTCGATCTTGGCGGCACCATCAGCGCCGAACACGGGATCGGCCGCATGAAGCGCGATTTGCTTCCGCATGCCAAGCAGCCGCTCGAGCTCGAGCTGATGCGCAAGATCAAGGCGGCGTTCGACCCCAATGGGATTTTGAACCCAGGGAAACTGTTATGAGCGAGACTGATTTCAACGCCGTCGATGATTACATCGCCGAGTTGCTCGTTGAGGACGACCCGGCTCTGAAAGCAGCGCTCGCAGCGAGCGAGGCATCAGGCCTGCCGCACATCAACGTGGCACCCAATCAGGGCAAGCTGCTAATGCTGCTCGCGCAGGCGATCGGCGCGCGCAAGATTCTGGAGATCGGTACCCTCGGCGGCTACAGCACGATTTGGTTGGCTCGGGCGCTTCCGCCCGGCGGAAATCTTGTCACACTCGAGGCCAATCCAAACTACGCCAAGGTCGCCTATGCCAATATTGCCCGCGCCGGACTCTCGAGCGTCGTCGAGATTCGCGTGGGCCCTGCCAGCGACACTTTACCGAGCCTCGCCGAGAAGGCACCATTCGATCTCATCTTCATCGACGCGGACAAGCCGAGCACGCCGAACTATTTCCAATGGGCGGTAAGGCATGCGCACCGCGGTGCTCTTATTGTCGTGGACAACGTCGTGCGTGAGGGCGCCATTCTCGACGCATCGAGCGACGACCCGAACGTCGTTGGCATGCGCCGCTTCTTCGAGCTTGCCTCAACTGATCCACGGGTGAGCGGCACGGCGATCCAGACCGTGGGCAGCAAGGGCCATGACGGCCTGGCTATCCTCCTCGTCACCGCCGACCCTTAGGTTTCGGGACTCAAGGGACGCGGCGCGCGAAGACTTCCACCAAAAGCCGCCATTTCTCACCCCCATCGGCAGAGGCTTCGCCAAGCCAGTGAAACGAGTCCGGGGCGATCTCAGTGAAGGTCCAGCGGGAGAGGTTTCCGCTTTCATCCTCGCCCAACTGCACGATGTCTTGCCCACGTGGGCGGCCGATCTGGCGCCGATAGGTCTGTGTCGCGGGATCGGTCCAAATTATGTGCCAGGCATCGATGGCCGGATCGTAGACTCTGAGCGTTGTGCCATACCAATTTCCGGTAACCGACGCCTGCGGCAGACCCGGGCGGCGCTCTGGCCGCGTCGGGATCATCCACACGTCTTGAAGGGCGCGTCCTTCCAGAACCCATCCCGCATGGATCTCGCCACTGTTGCGGTGGGTCGTCCCATTGGCATCGTGAGCCAGGATGTCGGTCTCCCACCGTCCGACCAACCACCCATAGAGGCCGAGCTTCGCTTCAAGTCCGGGTGCAGGAAGATCGGCGTGTAGAGCGTCGATAAAGGAGGAGCTGGCCATGCTCCCTAAAGCAGGGAGGGTTGCAACGGTTCCAGGATGCCAGGCTCCTCGCGCTTGGAATCATTGATCTTGGGATGCATCTCGATCGCCTCGAACAGGGTGTCAGGGGACGGCTGCAATAGAGCGGCAGCTTCTTCCGGTGACGTGCCCTTGACGTCGAGCCAGGCCGCGAAATGCTCGGGCGGCAGCACTACGGGCATGCGGTCATGGAGCGCCGATACGGTGCGATTTGAATCGCAGGTCAGGATGGCAACCGTGTCGATCTCTTCGCCCTTCCCGTCTCGCCAGCGCTCGTAAATCCCGGCGAAGGCAATCAGATGCGGCTCGCGCGGGCGAAGCAGAAACGGGCGACGCTTACGCTTTTCTCCCGTCCATTCGTAGAAACCGTCGGCCGGGATGAGGCAGCGCCTCCAGCGCATGGCGTTGCGGAACGATGCCTTCACCAAGACATCCTCCGAGCGCGCATTGATCAGGGTCGGGAATTGCTTCGGATCCTTCACGAAAGACGGTAGCAGACCCCAGCGCATCAGCCTGAACCGGCGCATTCCTTCGCGGTCGCGCGACTACCGCGATAGGTTGAGTCGGCGCGATATTGTAGCGCGCGGGGAAATTCGGCGTGTCTGGATAGCCGAAATAGGCGCGCACGGCCTCAGGCGGCGAAGTCAGGTTATAGCGCGAACACATGGCAAATCAGCCGCAGTAATTCTTTGGCAACCATAGTGGCACACTCTACTCCCAGCTCCAGCATCAAGGATCCGGCGATGTTTGCTCTCGAGAAACGTGACGTGCAGCCCGCCGAAATCAGCGAAGACACAAGTCGCGATAAGATCGCCGAGACCTTCCGTTCGGCCATGGTCAGCCATTTCAGGTCGCACGTTCCAGGCACTGACATCAACGAAACGACGTTGATCGCGAGCGACTATCTCAATCATCTTCGCAAACTCGTAAACCTACTCGAGTCTGTTTCCTCGGAGCCGCAAGGATCAGCAGAAGACCTGCTCTGTTGGCGTCCGGTTAGCTACGAGGAGCATTTCACGAACTCGGACTTGCGCGACAGGGCTCTCGCCGTTGCTGCCTATCGAAAGGCGCCTACCAGCGTCCGCGCCCTCTTCGATGAGACGGTCTCCCGCTTCCATGCCGAGGCATTGGCACTCATCACCGAGATTGCCGCTGAGCTCAATGATCCAAATAAGGATTCGCGCGAGCTGAACAAGACATGCGCCTCGGCCGCTCGGCGCTTACGTGGTCTGCTCGACGAGGCTAGCGCCATCGCCAATAGCGAATCGCCGAGCGCTTTCAGTCGGATTGGCGCCCTGCTCGGCATCCGCTAATTGACTTCGCGAAGCGAGCCGGACCAAGCTCGCCCGCCTCTATGACCGAGCGCTCCTCCCGACAGGAAGATGTGACCGCGCCACGCGACGGCGCAAGCATTGCCGTCTTCAAGGACCGCTGCGTATTGCTCGTGAGGCGCGCCCATCCACCCTATGCCGGATTGTGGAGCTTGCCTGGCGGAAAAATCGATGCCGGCGAAACGGCCAAAGATGCCGTCCGGCGCGAGCTGAAGGAAGAAACTGGGATCGAAATCGAGATCGAGGGCGTGATCGATACCGTCAAGATCGCGCCCGGCGAAGGCGATGGCACCGCCGCCTACCGCCTGACGGTATTTTACGGGCGCCCTGTAGGCGGTTCCCTCAAGGTGGGGGGCGACGCCGAAGCGGCCGAATGGGTGCATCTCGACGATGTCGAGGAACTTGCTATCACGCCGGGGACGGTTGACCTAATCTGGGTAGCGGCACACCGGGCGCGCATGCCCTGACGGCTAGATTTCAACAAGAATTGGCGCTACCCAGGCGCTATGGGACGGCCCTCCAGGCGCTTTTTGAGGCTTTGCCTCGGCATTCTTTGGCTTGCCGCGGGCTCTCTCGCCTTTGCCCCTGTCGCCGAGGCCCAATTCTTCAATTGGTTTAGTTCGCCATCTCCCGCACCAAAGCCTCGGGTGAGGCCCAAGCCGCCAGGCGAGGACCTGCCCCCGATCGTGCCGCGCGAGAGCACGGCCCCCCCTCCCCCTGACGACCGCCCCTACGACGGCAAACTGATGCGCCTGACCGAGATCTTGGGCGCGATCCATTACCTGCGCGAGCTATGCGGAGCCCAGGAGGGACAGCTCTGGCGCGACCAGATGAAGGAAATTCTGAAGAACGAGGGCACCACCGCGGTGCGGCGCGCCAAGCTCGTCAGCAGCTTCAACGACGGATATCGTGGCTATCGCCGCACCTATCGTAGCTGCACAGAGTCAGCCACGCTTGCCACCACGAGGTTCAGCACAGAGGGTGCGTCGATCGCCGCCTCACTCGCCCAAGGCTCGACTTTCGCCAGCAAGAGTTCGAACGAAGCAAAGCCGGCGAATGCTTCGCCCGACGCCAACAAACAGGGCAGTCCGTCTCCTGAACCCGGCAAGCAAGGTACAACGCCGGAGGCGAATAATGCTCCGAGCGGTGCCCCTGGAGGTGCACCGCCCGCCGATGCGAATGGGGCCACCGCAACGCAACCGGTCCAAGGTGCGGAAGCCCAGCCTTCTGACACGGGACGCCACCGCAAGCGTCACAAGGCCGAGACTGCCGCGCCTCAACCGGCAGAAGCGCCCCAAGGCGGACCGGAGCCCGCCGACCAGGGCTTCTAGGCGGTCCTCTAAGCGCGAGATTAACCTAGAGATCGCAGCGGAGACTTATCAAAGCCTTAGCTGCAAAACAGGCAAAAAAGCTGCTTCTACAGATCAATCGGTTACCGCTGATTTGCAAAACGCTCGCGGGGATCCCCCACGTAGACGTGCGAGCGCCGCCCTACTTGGAGAGAGGGGCGGCGCCGCGCATAAGGAAATCAGGAAAGCTCAACGCTCAGCTTATAGGCCGCTCCCACGTCTCTCGCAAGTCGGGGGCGCCCCATGACCTCTCCCATCGTCATCAGAATCATAGCGAAGAATAGCCGCGAGTCCGTGCGCATCGCGCTCGACGAGTTTCGGGGCTTGGACCTCATCGATGTCCGGGTACTTGCCAAGCTCGATGATCCAAGTGGCGGACTAGTACCGACCAAGAAAGGCGTCAGCCTCAAGATAGAGCGGCTACCGGAATTGATAGCTGCGCTTCAAGCGGCTGAAGTCGAGGCTCGCCAGCGCGGCCTCCTCATCGCCGTCCAGAAGGAGAGTGCAGCGTAGAGCGTCTCCATGGTCTCGCGACGATGGAGCCGCTGCTAGGCGCAAGAGGTTCGCCTGGTTCTACAGCACTATCGTCGCGGGCCATGGCTCATAGCCTAGGCCCGTCTGTCGGGTTCCGTCGTCGGGGGCTAACCAGGCCCGGCCGGGGACCAACGGAGGCGAAGCTGCTCAGGCCGTGGAATGATGCTCCTACGTCCCCCGTGCCCTGAGAGAAAGAAGGGCCTCAGGTTTGAGGCCCAGGAGAGGGCTCCGGTGGGTATTCCTTCCCTCAGGCGTCGCTATGGTCGGCAGATCGGCCTGGCGGCAAGCCCGCGCCATTAAGCAGGACGTAAAGGCCGACCGCATGACCCCGGCCTACCTCGACTGAGGTTGTCCTGATCTGCCTATGTC
>JBKOUI010000028.1:0-6983 GCA_046723315.1 Pseudomonadota bacterium
TGCGAGCTTTTTGCGCAGCTTGCAGATGAAGACGTCGATGATCTTGAGCTCCGGCTCGTCCATACCGCCATAGAGATGGTTCAGGAACATCTCCTTGGTCAGCGTGGTGCCCTTACGGAGCGAGAGCAGCTCGAGCATCTGATATTCCTTGCCGGTCAGATGCACGCGCTGGCCGTTAACGTCCACGGTCTTGGTATCGAGATTGACCTTCAAGCCCCCCGTCTGGATCACTGACTGGGCGTGGCCCTTGGAGCGGCGCACGATGGCGTGGATGCGGGCGACGAGCTCGTCTTTGTGGAACGGCTTGGTCATGTAGTCATCGGCGCCGAAGCCGAGGCCCCTGACCTTGTCCTCGATGCCAGCCATGCCGGACAGGATCAGGATCGGGGTCTGCACCTTGCTCACCCTGAGCGTCTTCAGCACCTCATAGCCGCTCATGTCCGGGAGATTGAGGTCGAGCAATATAATGTCGTAGTCGTAGATCTTGCCGAGGTCGACACCCTCCTCGCCGAGGTCCGTCTTGTAGACGTTGAAGCCCTCCGACTGCAGCATCAGTTCGATGCTTTGCGCAGTGGCGCTATCGTCCTCGATCAGAAGAACCCTCATTGAAATCCCCCGTCGTCCTAAAGTCTGGTTATCCCCTGACCCATAACGCCACGCAGATTGGTTAATTCGAATCAACAAATTAACGGCCAATAGTTAACAAAAGCTTGGCCCAAGGCGAGCGCTAACCATCCATTCATGAACGCGATCTTGTTAAATGCCCGCCATATGGTTTACCGCCGCTTAAGTCCTATTGGCGATGATCGGGGCTGAGGGCAGGGGGCTTCGGTCCCGATCTGGCACGGATCGTTCGAGGCGAATTGTCGAGTCCAATCAAGGATCTCGGCAGCAGTCTCGCTCGCCGCTTCTCTCTGCCTCAGGGGCGTCATTGACCGTCGAGCTGCTTGCATGTCCGCGGCGCGCTCGTCTTGTGCCCTGGCGCGCCCGGGATTGAATATTGTGGGTGGCCTAGTAGAGTTGGGGGTGTTGAGTGATGAAGTCGCGTGACGCAGTGATCCGCTTGAAGCGCTTCGAAGTTGAAGAGAAGCGCCGGAAGGTCGCCGAGATCGAGTCCATGATCGGCGACTTCAACCATATGGCTTGCGACCTCGACCGCCAAATCGCGATCGAGCAGGAGCGGGCCGGTATTACCGACGTTAACCATTACGCCTACCCGACCTTCGCCAAGGCAGCGATCCAGCGGCGCAACAACCTCACCGCCTCTGCCGCCGACCTCGAGGCCAAGCTCGCGGCCGCCCGCGGCGAGCTCGACGAGGCTTGCGGCGAGCTCAAGAAGATGGAGCTGATCGAGGAGCGCGACATGGGACTGCGGGTGGATCAGCCCCGGGCGTCCGGCCAGCCAGACCTAGAGCCGGCGGGGATTCAGCGCGTCGCCGGCTAGCCTCAGGCTTTGCTGGCGCCCCGCTGGGTGCCGAGGTTCAGGCAACGGTTGCAAAGCCATCTTCGGTGCTATCATCGGCTCGACAGCAGAAAGGCAATGTAATGTGGAGGCCTCAATGCCGTCATTCGACATCGTCTCGAAGGTGGACCTCGCCGAGGTCGACAACGCGCTCGCCAACATGACGCGCGAGATGAGCCAGCGTTATGACTTCAAGAACTCGCAGTCGCGCATCGAGCGGAAGGAGAACGACATCACGCTCAACGCCGACGACGAGCTGAAGCTCAAGCAGATGCACGAGCTGTTGCAGGGTCATCTTGCCCGCCGCAAGATCGACGCTGGCGTCATCGACTATAAGCCTCTGGAGAAGGCGGCGGGCCAGGCGGTGCGGCAGAAGGCAGTGATCAGGCAAGGCATCGATCGCGAACTTGCCAAGCGCCTGGTCAAGGAAGTGAAGGACAAGAAGTTCAAGGTGCAGGTCACGGTGCAGGGTGACGAGCTCAGGGTGTCGGGCAAGAAGCGCGACGACCTGCAAGCCGTGATCCAGCATGTGAAAGGCATGACGGTCGAGCAGCCGTTGCAGTATGTGAATTTTCGCGATTAGGGCGCGCTGAGCTCGCGGGGAAAGTGCCGTGTCACGCGTTGTGTTGTCAGTTTTGACCTTGGCTTTGGCAGTCGCGCTGATTGCCGGCTGCGCTTGGAAGCCCAGCGGCCTTTCGCTCGGAGGCGGACTGCTCGGTCGTGGCGATGCGACCGCGGAAGCCTCTGCTGATGCGTCGAGTGAAAACACTGGCGCGTTGCCCGCTCCGGCTGCGACCAGGATGCAGATCGCAGCAGCGAAGCCGGTGGATGCCTATGTGATGCTCGGCGGGCGTATCAAGACCTGCTGGTTCAATGCCGATGCGCCGCTTCTGCCGGAGCATGTCTACCGGGCCGATGTCAGCCCCGACGGCAGCAAGGTGCAGATCACCATCCATAAGAAGATCGCGCTCGGCCGCGCCGGCGTGTCAACCTACGCTATCGATTTCAATCAGGAAGGCGGCTACACCATCGTCACCACGCAAAATCGCGGCATGACGCCGGAGCTTGCCGCCAAGATGCAATTCGATATCGAGCGCTGGAAGCGCGGCGAGGCTAATTGCAGTAAGGAAATGCCGAAAATCGCTAACGCGCCCGCCCCGCGCTAAACAAATCCTCGCCCGCATCCGCAAACAGATGGCGAATGGGCTGTCTGCTTTCTCTTTCCATGCGTTCGGCGACGATCAAGCGGTGGCATTGCTCAGGATCGCGCTCGAGGCAGAGCAGGCAGACCGGCTGAGCGGCGGCGAGGGTTAAGGCTTCACTCAAATCGAGCAGCGCTTCAGGCTCTTCGAGCTGGCGCCGGAAAATGCGCTCGAAGGATTCATGATCGCCAGCGCGCGCAGCCTCGCGGCCCTGCTTCGGCGTGCCGAGCCCACGCAGGTGGCGATAGCCGATCCCAGCGTCCGACAGATGCTGGGCGAGGGGAGTCTTGGAGAAGCCCTTCTTGCGCGAGGCCGGTACAGCCCGAATGTCGAGCACGAGCGCTACCCCGGCGTCGCGCAGCGTCGCGATGAAGCCGTCGACGCTCGCGCCCTCGTAGCCGATGGTAAAGATCGGATGTCTCGGCTCAGCCATTTTTCGCCAAACGCGTCATGCCCGGCCTTGTGCCGGGCATCCACGAATTAGCATGTCCAGGAGTGAGAACGTGGATGGCCGGGACAAGCCCGGCCATGACGAATTGGGATAGAAGCGGCGAGGCTTAGCCGCCGCGATAGTCCTGGATACGGGTGGCGCGCAAGCCGGGGAGGCCGTGCTTGTCGATCGATCGCTGCCAACTCAGGAACTCGTCCACGGTCAGGGTGTAGCGCTCGCAGGCCTCCTCGAGGCTGATCAGCCCGCCGCGCACGGCGGCAACCACCTCCGCCTTGCGGCGGATCACCCACCGCTTGGTGTCCTTGGGCGGCAGATCGGCGACGGTCAGCGGGCTGCCGTCAGGGCCGATCACGTATCTCACTCGCGGCCTGTAATGCTCGGTCATCGTACTCACAACACCATCTCTCGATGAGCCCAACGTGATCGTGAGACTAACCGGCCCAATTTAAGATTTGCCTAAGCCGTCAGGTAAAGGAAGGCGCAAGGAAATCGCCCAAACTTGCTGAATTATCGGCCCAAATGCCGCTCGTTAGCGGCGCTTGGTCTAGCTCGACCTCGGCTTCTTGCCTTGCCTAGCCTTACGGCGATCCCTATGTTCGGCGCTGGGAAGGGCGGGGCCCAGACATGGCATCCAGTCGTGCTGGGACCATCAATACTGCCGTTGCCGGCCCGGCATTATTCGTGAATCCGAGTCTGAGATCAGTGGCATCGTCACAGTCCACCGCGCTCAACAGTCTTCATCTTCCCGGCCACCCGGCCGATAACCGGGTGGTCGTCGCCATGTCCGGCGGCGTCGATTCCTCGGTGGTCGCGGCGCTGATGAAGGCCGATGGCTACGATGTCGTGGGCATCACGCTTCAGCTCTACGACCATGGCGAGGCGGTGGGCCGCAAGGGCGCGTGTTGCGCCGGCCAGGATATCCAGGACGCCCGTCGGGTCGCCGACGCCCTGCAGATTCCGCACTACGTGCTCGACTACGAGACTCGTTTCGCTAGCGCGGTCATGGGCGAGTTCGCCGACAGCTATCTCCAGGGCGAGACACCGGTGCCGTGCGTTGCCTGTAACCAGAAGATCAAGTTTCACGACCTGTTGCAGACGGCAGAAGGGCTGGGAGCCTCTGGGCTCGCGACCGGACATTATGTCATGAGCAAGCCGGGCCCCAGCGGCTGGGAGCTCTATCGCGCCGCCGACAAGGAGCGCGACCAGAGCTATTTCCTATTCGCCACCACGCCAGAGCAGCTTTCCTTCCTGCGTTTCCCGCTGGGCCATCGCCACAAGGACGAGACGCGCAAGCTTGCCCGCGATTTCGGGCTGGCCGTCGCCGAGAAGTCGGACAGTCAGGACATTTGCTTCGTGCCGACTGGGCGCTACACGCAAGTGATCGAGCGGCTGCGCCCAGGCGCCGCCGAGGCCGGCAACATCGTCCATGTTGACGGGCGCGTGCTCGGCCGCCATAGCGGCATCATCAATTATACGATCGGCCAGCGTAAGGGGCTCGGCATCCCCGCCAAGGAGCCGCTTTACGTGCTCAAGCTCGATGCCTCGCGCCGCGAGGTGGTGGTTGGTCCAAGGGAGGCTCTGCGCAAGCGGACGCTCAAGCTTCGCGACGTGAACTGGCTCGGCGATGAGTCTTTTGAGGAGTTTGCCCAGAGCGGCGAAGAGGTCCTCGCAAGAATCAGGTCGAGCGGGCCGTTGCAGCCGGCTCATCTCGGTCTCGAAGCGAACGGCGTCACGGTCGAGCTCGCTCACGGCGAGGACGGCGTGTCGCCCGGGCAGGCTTGCGTGTTCTATGCCGCCAAGGACGGCGGCGAGCGGCTTCTCGGCGGCGGATGGATCAAATCCGCGGCCGGAGGCTCTGAGCTGGCCAGAGATCGCTTTCAGTCCTCCGCCTCACGCGGGGCCGAGGAGGCGTTTGTGGCCGTGTCGCGATAAGCCGCTCTACAAAAGCGGCGCTTCGGCAGGAGAGGAAACGTGGTTTCCAAGGCACCCGTAATGGACACGGCCTCGGTACGCGACGCTTACCGCCGCTGGGCGCCGGTCTATGACTTGACCTTCGGCAAGATCGCCGAGGCCGGCCGCAAGCATGCCGTGCAGATCATCAATAGGCGACGCGGCCGGGTGCTCGAGGTCGGCGTCGGCACTGGGCTGTCGCTGCCCAACTACGGCAGCCATCTCACCATCACGGGTATAGATCTTTCGCCCGAGATGCTGGCCAAGGCTGAAGACAAGGTCGAACGGCATACTCTCGCCAATGTCGCCGGGCTGCACGAGATGGATGCAGGCGCTCTCGCCTTTCCCGACGAGAGCTTCGACACCGTGGTCGCCATGTATGTGATGACGGTGGTGCCCGAGCCCGCGCGAGTCATGCGCGAGCTCGAGCGCGTGTGCGCCACGGGCGGAGAGGTCATTCTCGTCAATCATTTCAGCGAGGACGAGGGCGTGCGCGGCTTCCTCGAGCGGAAGCTTGCTCCCTTTGCCGATCTGATCGGCTGGCGTCCGGTGTTCGACCTCGATCAGGTGCTCGTTTGCGAGGATTTGCGGCTTGCCGAGCGCCGGTCGCTCAGGCCTTTTGGCCTGTTCACTATGCTGAGGTTCGTTAAGGAACCCGGCTTTGGGCTTGTGCCGCAGAAGGCGGTGCGCGCCAAAGCGCCAGTCCGGACACCGGCGCGCGTGGCCGCAAGATCGCCCCTGCCGGAGCCGGTGCGGGTCAGGATCAAATGGCAGGTCGCGCGCGCGCTGGTCCATGGGCGGCGCTTGCTTGACACTCATTATTGGCGATCTCTATATCGCCGATTGGCAAGCCAATTAGCGGAGTGATATCCGCTTTATTTCCAAGCCAAGTGGCGGAGTAGCTCAGCTGGTTAGAGCAGCGGAATCATAATCCGCGTGTCGGGGGTTCGAGTCCCTCCTCCGCTACCAATAATAACAACGGCTTGTCCAATTTTCCATGTTGCATCGGCGAGGCTAAACTGCAACATGCTCCCATTGGTTTTCAATGACTTCCACTAAACAGCGGCGGCTCCACGCGACATGCCCGCGACATATGAATGTAACCGCTCGGGGAGCGAGCGGGCTAAAACAATGGCATTATTGTCGGCGGACTCTTGTCATGCATGGCGAATAATTGTAAGTGCGTGGCATTGTTGACGGCGGTCATGTCGCCGAAACAGCATAGGCTCAGTGATTTTGCAGGAGCCCTGAGCCCTGAGTGCCGATGGCTGGCACCAGCTGCATGCGTAGTACCGCGTAAACGCATCAGCTGACTTGCCGGCCTCACCATAGTGCCCCTGGCGAGTCCATGAACGGAGTTCGCCAGTGCACAAGAAATCCTCACCTCACGACCCACTTTCTCACGAGCTACCGGGTGACATACCCGCGACCCGCACCGGCCTCGGACTGATTTGGGGCGTAACGAATATCGCCGAATTAATTGGTAGGACGCCGCGTCAGACTTATCACCTCCTCAGCTGTGGCGCGCTGCCGGCTGCCAAAATTGGGAACCGGTGGGTCACTAGCACAGAAGCTCTCACGCGCTGTTTCGCGGTCGTAAGCAAAGGCTGTTCGGATGGAGGCGCCGCATGAGACCTTCACCCGCGGGAGTCCGTTTCAGCATTGACGACCTCTCAATAGAGACTGTGGCACAGATACTCGGCGGTGAGGCTTCGGGTCATCAAGTACGAGCCCCAGGACCGGGACATGGCCCCGACGACCGGTCGCTAAGCCTAAAAATTGATCGCGAGGCGCCTGATGGTTTCGTCGCGCACAGCTTCGCGGGCGATGATCCAATTGCGTGCAAAACCTATGTGGTTAAGAAACTCGGACTGACGCTTGGCAATGGCGTCAATCCCCCAATGCCTCAGCGTAAGAG
>JBKOUI010000272.1:0-8815 GCA_046723315.1 Pseudomonadota bacterium
GTATCGGCCTTGCCTTGGCTCGGCACGTGCGCCTCCTTCGAGGCTTCCGGCGAGATGCCTGGCTGCGCCGGAAGGGCTGAGCTCTCTGCGGCAACAGCGGGGGTGAAGCCCAGCAGCAGAGCCGCGGCGGTGCAGGTAAGAAGACGTTTCATCATTCCTCCGTTTCTTTCGGTCCAAATTCGTGTGGCACTAAGGACAGGCCACTCGAGGGCCAACGGCTCGAGGGCTGAATGGTTCCTCGGTTAACATGATGAAATATAACAACTTTTTGATAACACCTCGTCTCAGTGAAAAGGCCAGTTTTTGGACCTTGTTCAGCTACCAGCCGTGGGATCGGACGTTTTATTTGACTTCCTCACCGCGATACACGCCCCATAGCTGATCTTGCTGCACATAGCCTGAGTAATCGTCGACCGAGAGCTCGCACCAACTCCCATCACACGCCACCACATTGCCGAGCACGCCTGACTGAAGCTGTGCAACGGTGCGCGAGTTCGTCGATCTCGAGTTGTAGAGCGGCACCCGTTCCTCGCCTTTTGCCCACGGAGCAATGAGCACGGTACGCCGCGCGCTCAACAAGCTATGGAACACCCAGCCATCGGCGCCTTCGCTGTCGCGCACCCGCCGCCAATTGTCGGACTCGGCGATTACCTCCACGGGCAGACCAGCGCGCGAAAACACCCACACGATCGACTGATCGGTGCTCGGTCCTTTGCGCACATTCACCTTATCGGATTTCAAGCTAACAAAACGGGGGAGAGGCAGCGCCGTCTTCGGTCCTTCGACCGCGGCCTGTTTGACAGTGTTGTCGGCGGCCTCTGCCGTGCCGGCGGCCCTGAGGCCGAGCCCAACGGCGATCAACACCCCAATCAGCACCCGGTGCGACACCGTCTCACCCCCCGATGATGCGATCCTCCCGCCGGAGGTTAGGCCCCCGAATCGGCGCAACTTGGATGGACCAGAAAAGTGAACGGATCGTGGCCCTAAGCCAAGATGACGCTTTATCTCGCAAAGCCGCTTCTGTTAGAGAAAAGCCCGCAACGAGCAAAAACCACCTGTTCAAGCGGGGTGGCCCCCTGCCCCGCACCCCCATCCTGGCTGGAAACGAATGGCTGAACGCCCGATCGTTATCGTCACCCGCAAGCTGCCTGACGTCGTCGAGACGCGGTTGCGCGAGCTTTTCGATGCGCGTCTCAATCTTGACGACAAGCCGTTCTCGCGTGAAGAGCTGATCGAGGCGGCTAAGGCTGCCAATGTGCTGGTGCCAACCGTCACCGACCGCATCGACAGAGGCGTGCTTAGTCAGGCTGGACCCAACCTCAAGCTGATCGCCCAGTTCGGCACCGGCGTCGACAATATCGATCTCGAGACGGCACGAAACCGCTCGATCATCGTCACGAACACGCCGGGCGTATTGACCGAGGACACAGCCGACATGACCATGGCGCTGATCATTGCCGTGCCGCGGCGGTTGACCGAGGGCGCGGCGATTCTCCGCGGCGGTAACAGCGAATGGCATGGCTGGTCGCCCACTTGGATGCTCGGCCATCGCATCTTCGGCAAGCGGCTCGGCATCGTCGGCATGGGCCGCGTCGGGCAAGCCGTTGCCAAGCGGGCCAAGGCCTTTGGACTACAGATCCACTACCACAACCGCCGCCGCGTCGCGCCCGAGATCGAGAAGTCGCTCGAGGCAACCTACTGGGACAGCCTCGACCAGATGCTCGCACGCATGGACATCATCTCGATCAATTGCCCACACACGCCGGCCACATATCACTTGCTCTCCGCGCGGCGGCTCGCGCTGATGAAACCATCGGCCTATATCGTCAACACGGCGCGCGGCGAGGTGATCGACGAGAACGCGCTCGCCCGAATGATCGAAAACGAGGAGCTTGCCGGAGCGGGTCTCGATGTCTTCGAGCACGAGCCCGCCGTCAATCCGAAGCTGCTCAAGAGCGAGAAGGTGGTGGTCCTGCCGCACATGGGCTCCGCCACACTCGAGGGCCGCGTCGACATGGGCGAGAAGGTCATCATCAACATCAAGACCTTCCTCGATGGTCACGCTCCGCCTGATCGCGTCCATCCCGCGATGCTCTGATCGGAACTAGTGTCCGGATTTCTGATTTCTGACATGTGAATTCTGCTACCCTGCCGGCAGTGCCGAGCCGGAGGAGACAGAGCCATGTCCCGCTGGACCTCACTTCCACTCATCCTAGCCTTGAGCCTGATTCTGCTGAGCCTGAGCGCCGAGGTTGCCGCGGCCGCCGACGATTTGCCGCGTAACATCGAGCTTAAGCCTGGCGCCACCTTGCCGGATGACACGACGGCCGCAGATACCAGCATCACAGGGCAGAAAACGCGCCAGATCGTGACCGAACCTGCGGCGGCGAAGGACGCGACGCCTGCCGATATTGGAGGGAAGCCGGACACGCCCAAGGAAGGCGAAGGCGCATCCACTGCGGTGCCCCCGCCAGCATCCCCTCCCGCGGACAAGGCTGCCGCGCCTGAGACCCCGGTAGCGGCGCCTCCAGACAAAGGGACGTCACCCGACGCCGTTCCTGGTGGAGGCAAGCCGGCCGATGCTGCTGTGATTCCTCCGCCTGGGCCCTCCCCGGTCGAGCTCAAGCCCCACGAGATCGCGCTCGCAGTGCAGACCGAGCTTAAGCGCGTGGGCTGCGACCCTGGCGACATCGATGGCGTGTGGGGCGGCCAGTCGCGTGAGGCGCTCGCGGCGTTCGGGCATTTCGCCAAGGTCGACGTCGCGGAGCTTGCGCCCACGCCGCAGATCCTCGCTTTGATCAAGGGCAAGACCGAAGTCGTATGCGTCGCGTCAGACGAAGCGCCTCCCCGTGGCGAAAGCGCGCCTTCGCCAGAATCTGCACCATCTCATCATGGTGGCGGTTATTACGGCGGCGGAGGGTACTAGGGCGCCTTAGGTGTCCGCACGTGCTCAGGCCTGAATCCCATGCCAACGATGCGGGCGGGAATACGGCGGAGTGCAGGGAACCAGTTGAAGAATTTGGTGAGGAATGGCGCGCGCGGTTGCTGCTGCATCTGCAGCACATTACGAATGACTAGGTTCTGAACGATCACCTGCAATCGTTGTGTCATACGCGTCGGCCATTCGCGGCGCTTCTGCACGTCAGCCAGGAGAGATTCCGGCACAGGTCCGGCACGCAGCGTTGGCCCGAGAATATTGCCTGCGGCCACGGCATCTTGAATGGCGACGTTGATACCGATGCCGCCCACCGGCGACATGGCATGGGCCGCATCGCCGATGCATAACAGTCCGTCGCGGTACCAGCGCTTCAGTCGATCGATAGCGACCGTGAGAAGCTTGATGTCGTCCCATGAGCGCAGCTCTTGGACCCGGTCGGCGAGCGCAGGATTGATTTCTATCAGCGACTCGCGAAACGCTTCCAAGCCCTTACTGCGCACCGCATCGAAGCCGCCCTTAGGAATCACATAGGCGCATTGCCAATAGTCGCCGCGGCCGATCATGACGAACAGCCGGCCGGGAAGAATGCGGCCCATGAGCTGTTCGCCGTCGCCTGGCCGCTTGGACAACCGCATCCACAGCACGTCCATCGGCGCCCCAATATCTTCGACTTGAAGCCCGGCACGCTCGCGCACCGTCGAATGCCGGCCGTCGGCGCCCACGACGAGATCGGCGCGAACTTCGAGGTCGCCATCCGGAGTCTTGGCCCGCAAACCCACGACCTTGTCCCCGTCGAACAAAAGCTCGTTCACCTCGGCGCGCATGCGCAAGCTGAATCCTAGATAGCGCTTAGCGTGATCGGCGAGGAAGTCGAGGAAATCCCACTGCGGCATGAGCGCAATGAACTTGCAGTGAGTCGGCAGATGTTTGAGGTCGGCGAGGAAGACAACATCGTTTCCGATGCGGGCCCGCAACTCGTCGAGTTTTTGGTGCGGCCGCTCGAGGAACTCTTCGAGCAGCCCGAGCTCGTACATCACCTCTAGCGTCGAAGGATGAATCGTGTCGCCGCGAAAGTCGCGCAGGAAGTCCGCATGCTTCTCGAGCACCACCACATCGACCCCGGCGCGGGCAAGCAAGTAGCCGAGCATCATGCCGGCCGGTCCGCCCCCGGCGATCGCGCAACGTGTGGTGACGGTCTCGCTTGCCATGCTCCCTCAACGCATCATGTTTCGACTTGTGCCGGGGTTGTTCGTCACCCGCCAGCCTCAGCCAGCGCTTTGCGATGGTGCGAGAGGTCATGGAAGCGTGGATTCTTGCCGTTCAGGGGATTTTGCGGATCCCAGCTATAGGCGACCGTGGTGAAGCGCGCCTGCAGCGCGTCGTAGAGGAGCAGCTTCCCGACCAGGCTTTCGCCGAGACCAAGCAGCTCCTTCACCACCTCGACCGCGGCAAGCGTGCCGACCACACCGGCTACGGCCCCGAGGATTCCGGTCTCCGAGCAAGGCGGCACCGTGCCTTCCGGCGGAGCCTCGGGAAACAGGCAACGGTAAGAGGGGCGCGGATTGCCTCCGTCATCCGTCTCGAAGGCGCGGAAGGTGGTGATGTGCGCGTCAAATGGCCCGACCGCGGCGAAGATAAGTGGCACCTTCGCGAAATAGCAGGCGTCGTTGACGAGATAGCGCGTGGCAAAATTGTCCGAGCCATCGACCACGATGTCGAAGCCGCGCACGATGTCGATGGCGTTCTCCCTCACGAGCCGCGTGGTGTAGAGGCGCGTCTCGACATGGGGGTTCAGCCGCTCGATGGTCGCCGCAGCACTTTTGGTCTTCGCCTTGCCCACGCTCTTAGTGTCATGGGCAATTTGCCGCTGGAGGTTGTCGAGGCTGACGCGGTCATCGTCGATGATGCCGATCGTGCCGATGCCGGCAGCCGCGAGATAGAGGATCAGTGGAGAGCCGATGCCGCCAGCGCCGACCACGAGCACGCTCGCCGATTTGAGCTTCTGTTGGCCCTCGCCGCCGATCTCCTTCAGCACGAGCTGGCGTTTGTAACGCTGGATTTCCTCAGGCGTGAGCATGCTGGGGAATGTATGCCATCCCCTCGATTTAATCACCCGGTGGAGCCGAAGCCGCCAGGCCCGCGCTCCGTTGCGCCAAGGACCTCGACGGCTACGACGTCAACATGGCTGACCGGCGCGACGACGAGCTGGGCGATGCGGTCGCCGCGGCGAATGGTGAACGGCTCGCTGCCATGGTTGACCATGAGCACCATGACTTCGCCGCGATAATCCGCGTCGATGGTGCCCGGGCTGTTGAGCAGCGTCACGCCGTGCTTGAGCGCAAGCCCTGAGCGGGGTCGCACTTGCGCCTCATAGCCGTCTGGCAACTCGAGTGCGAAGCCGGTCGGCAGCAGTGCTCGCGCTCCCGGAGCAAGCTCGACGGGATCTGCCACTGCGGCAACCACGTCGAGACCCGCGGCATGCTTGGATTGATAACAAGGAAGGGGCAGACCTTGCCCGTGAGGCAGGCGCAGCAGCCGGACCCTAACGCTGCGCCCCCTTGCCTCGCTCATTCGGCCGCCGAGCGAATCTGCGATAGCGCGTCAGCGGCGCGGGCGAGGAGTCGGGCGGCCATCTCATCCTTGCTCATCGAAGGCCAATCCTCGACACCCGCTGCCGTGATGAGGTGAACCTGGGTGCGGTCGCCGCCCATGGCCCCGGTCCCCGGCCACACGTCGTTGGCGACGATCCAGTCGGCGCCTTTGCGTGCGCGCTTTCCCTTAGCGTTCTCGATCAAATTCTCGGTCTCGGCGGCGAAGCCGATAACAAGCTGTGGGCGTTGTGCGCCCGGCTGCGCGATAGTGCCGAGGATGTCCGGATTCGCCGCAAGCTTCAGCGAAGGCCCGCTGCCGTCAGGCTGCTTCTTCAATTTCTGCAGCGCCTCGTCGGCGGCGCGCCAATCGGCGACAGCAGCAGCGCAGATGGCGATATCGGCGGGCAGCGCAGCAAGAGTGGCGGCGAGCATCTCATGCGCGGTATCGACCTTGACAACCTTCACGCCCTCAGGGTCGGGAAGCGTGACCGGCCCGCTGACGAGCGTCACTTCTGCACCAAGCGCGGCTGCCGCCCGGGCGAGTGCATGGCCTTGCTTGCCGGACGAGCGGTTGGCGATATAGCGCACGGGGTCAATCGGCTCCTGCGTCGGACCAGAAGTGATGAGAACCTTGCGGCCATGCAGTGGGGTGCCCCGCGGGCGGAGCGATGTCGCCCCGGCAGAAGCCTTGCCTCCGAGTAACCGCTCGATCGCTACGAGGATCGCTTCAGGCTCCGCCATGCGGCCAAGTCCATATTCGCCGCAGGCCATCTCGCCCTCCTCGGGGCCGACAAAGGCGATGCCGTCGGCGCGGAGTGTCGCTATGTTGCGTCGTGTGGCTGGATGCTCCCACATGCGCACATTCATGGCAGGCGCGGCCAGAAGCTGCTTATCGGCGGCGAGCAGGACTGCGGTGGCAAGGTCGTCGGCGAGGCCATGCGCCATCTTTGCCAACAGGTCGGCGGTGGCAGGCGCGACCACGACCAGGTCGGCCTCGCGCGAGAGGCGGATATGCCCGATCTCCGCCTCGTCCTTTAAGTCGAACAGGTCAGTAAAGGCCTTCTCCTCGGTGAGGACCGAAAGCGAAAGCGGCGTCACGAATTCCGCGCCGCCTTTCGTCAGGATCGCGCGCACGGAAGCGCCGCGCTCCTTCAAGCGGCGCACCAGCTCGAGGCTCTTATAGGCGGCGATCCCGCCGCCAACCACCAGGAGGATACGCTTTCCTTGCATTCTCTCTCGCTCTGCGTGTCATGCCCGCGAAAGCGGGCATCCAGTAAACGCCGACTTTAGCAATATCTCGATGCCCCGGGGGTTACTGGATTGCCCGGTCGAGCCGGGTAATGACAAGAAATAGGGTCACCGATCAATAAGTCAAAACAGCAGGGCCAGCGCGATCAGGACAAGCGCCGCGGCGCAAATCCAGATGCCGATGCGGCTCATGCGGTTTCGCTCGGACTGCGCCTCGGCCAAGCGTTCTACGGTGTGATCGTCGAGTCTGACGCCCTCCTCGATCATGGCAACTAGGGCGTCGGCGGTACGCTCCGCCTGGCCGAGAAATTTCGGTATCTCGCCGACGAAACGGCTCACGGTTGCCGCTCCCTCGGCTGCCGCCTCTATGCGGGCGCCGGCGCCGAGCTGCTGCTCCATCCATTCCTTCACCACTGGCTCGGACACGACCCAGATATTGAGGCCCGGGTCCAGGCCGCGGCCGACGCCTTCGACCACGACCATGGTCTTTTGCAGGAGCAGAAGTTCGGGTCGCGTCTGCATGTCGAACACTTCGGTGTATTGGAACAGCTGGGCGAGCAGCTGCGCCATCGATATCTCATTCGCGGGCCGGTCCAGGATCGGCTCGCCGATGGCGCGCAAGGCTTGAGCGAACTGCGCGACCGAATGCCTCCGGGGCACGTAACCTGCCTCGAAATGCACCTCGGCAACGCGCGTATAGTTCCGCGTGAGGAATCCGTAGAGGATCTCGGCAAGAAAGCGCCGCTCCTTCATCCCGAGCCGCCCCATGATGCCGAAATCGACAGCGACGATGCGCCCTTCTTCGTCGATGAACAGATTCCCGGGATGCATGTCAGCATGGAAGAAGCCATCACGCATGGCGTGGCGCAGGAAGGTCTGCATCAGCCGCGCGCCGACGTCTTTCAAATCGTAGCCGGCGGCGCGCAATGCGGCGTGGTCCGAGATCGGAATGCCGTCGATCCATTCGAGCGTCAACACGCGGCGCGCGCTCCGCGTCCAATCGATTTGCGGCACGCGGAAGCCTTCATCGTTCTTAGAGTTCTGCGCCATCTCGGAGATGGCTGCCGCCTCCATGCGGAGGTCCATCTCGATGGCGACGGATTTCGCGAGCGTGTCGACAACGGCAATCGGCCGTAGCCGCCGCGAGGGAGGATGCAGGCGCTCGACCATGCGCGCCGCGAAGAAGTAGCTATCGAGGTCGCGCCTGAAATGCTGCTCGATGCCAGGGCGAAGCACCTTGACCGCCACAGGCTTAAGCGTGCCGTCTGGCTCCCGCACTTTCGCCTTGTGGACTTGGGCGATGGATGCCGCCGCGACGGCCGGCCCGAACTCGGCAAAGAGCTTGTCGATCGGCGCGCCCAGCGCTTCCTCGACAGCGTGCTTCGCCTCCCTCAGCGAGAAGGGTGGCAAGCGGTCCTGCAAGGTAGAGAGGTCTCGGGCGAGGTCGCGTCCAATAATGTCGTCGCGCGTGGCGAGGAATTGGCCGAGCTTGATGTAGGAGGGACCGAGCGAGGTCAGCGCCTCGGACAGCTTTGCCTCGTTGCCGGACTCCTCGGCTGTGCCATTCTTGCGGAGAGGCGCGGTCGCGCGGGCGAACAGCGCGAGGGGCCCCGGCAGTTGCGCATCCTCCGGCAGCACGCGCGCACCCGACCAGGCGATGACGACGCCGGCCTTGGTCAGCCGCGCCATATTTCCAATCGCGCTCAAGTTACGGCCTCATCTCAAAGTCGCCAGGCGGAGTGGATGGCGGCGACCCCGCCGGTGAGATTGCGGTAGCGCACCTGCTCGAAGCCCGCATTCTCGATCAAGCCCATGAACGTTTTCTGATCGGGGAAGCGGCGGATGCTCTCGATGAGATAGCGATAAGAGGCGCTGTCGCCCGCGACAAGGGCGCCGAGGGCCGGGATCGCGTTGAAGGAATAGACGTCGTAAAGCTTGTCGAGCATCGGCACCTCAACGCTCGAGAATTCGAGGCAGAGAAATCTGCCGCCGGGCCTAAGCACGCGGAAGGCTTCGGCAAGCGCCGCCTCCATATGGG
>JBKOUI010000026.1:0-8955 GCA_046723315.1 Pseudomonadota bacterium
CATAGGTTTGCGCTTTTCGGCGCGCCATCCCCCCTCATGCCTCGCGGACTGGGCCCGGCGAGAGTTCTTGGCGTGTCTTCATCCCTCCCCTTGACGGGGAGGGCGGCGAAGCGCGAGCGAAGCGAAAGCTGAGCCGGGTGGGGTGAATGCCCCACCCCAGCCTCCCCTTCGCCACAAGTGTGCCGGACCTCCCCGCGAGGGGGAGGTATGAGGGAGGCGGACGATGACAAGCAGGGAGTAGGGTCTTATACCGGCAGGCTTATTCGAGTCGTGCGAAGGAACGAGTTGAACCGTGCTCGACGTCAGATGGATCCGCGACAACAAGGATGCCTTCATCAAGGGGCTGGCCGATCGCGGCTTCGAGGCAAGCGCGCGCGCCACGTTAAATAAGATTGTGAAGTTCGACGAAGAACGCCGCACCGCGATTCAGAAATTGCAGGAGGCGCAATCGCGCCGCAACGCAGCCTCCAAGGAGATCGGCGCAGCCAAGGCCAAAAAGAACGAGGCAGAAGCCAACCGCCTCATGGAGGAGGTCGCGGCGCTCAAGGGCACGATTCAAGAAGGAGAGGCCGAGGAGAAGCGACTCGACGACGAGCTGCGAAGCCTGCTTGCGATAATCCCGAATAACCCGGCGCCGGGCGTGCCGGTCGGACCCGACGCCGACGCCAATGTCGAGCTGCGCAAATATGGCCAGCCAACCAAATTTTCGTTTCAGCCAAAGCAGCATTTCGAAATCGGCGAAATTCTCGGTCTCATGGATTTCGAGACCGCGGCCAAACTGTCAGGCGCGCGCTTCGTGGTGTTGAAGGGCGCACTCGCGCGGCTTGAACGCGCGCTCGCCCAATTTATGCTCGACCTGCACACCGGTGAGCACGGCTATACCGAGATCGCGCCGCCGCTTCTCGTCCGCGACGATACGATGTTTGGTACCGCTCAATTGCCGAAGTTTGAAGAAGACCAGTTTCAGGCTCGCGACCTTTGGCTGATTCCAACCGCCGAAGTTCCACTAACCAACCTCGTGCGCGAGGAGATCGTCGACGAGGCGAAATTGCCCATGCGGGTAACTGCCGGCACGCCGTGCTTCCGCGCCGAAGCAGGTGCCGCCGGCAAGGACACGCGCGGCATGATCCGCCAGCATCAATTCGACAAGGTCGAGCTCGTCTCCATCACCACGCCAGAGCAGTCTTCGGATGAGCACGAGCGCATGACCAAATGCGCCGAGACCGTGTTGCAAAAGCTGGGGCTTCCTTATCGCGTCATGGTGCTCTCGACCGGCGACATGGGCTTCGCCGCGCAGAAGACCTACGACATCGAGGTCTGGCTGCCGGGGCAGGGCATGTATCGGGAGATTTCGTCTTGCTCGAACTGCGGCGACTTCCAGGCCCGCCGCATGAATGCCCGCTACCGGCCCAAGGGCGAAAAGCAGCCGCGGCTGGTGCACACGCTGAATGGCTCGGGCGTCGCCGTCGGCCGCGCGCTGATCGCGGTGTTGGAGAACTACCAGGAAGAAGACGGCTCGGTGCGCATCCCCGATGCGCTCAAGCCCTATATGGGCGGCCTCGCCAAGATCGCCGCCTCGGTTTGAGAAAGCGTGCGGCAGGCAACAGTCTTTGAGACAGTCGCCGAGAATCGTCGGATACTGGAAAACCACCTCGGAAATGGGGTGGGCCAGGCTATGCCATCAGCCCCAGACCAGATCGGTCTCATCATGCAGCTCAGGCGTCGCGGCATCCGCGATACACGGGTGCTGCGCGCGATCGAGCGGGTTCCGCGCGAGCTGTTCGTCGACGAGGCCTTCGCGGACCACGCCTATCAGGACATCGCGCTCCCGATCGACTGCGGGCAGACCATCTCCCAGCCTTTCGTGGTCGCCTTCATGACCGAGCATCTCGAGCTCGACCAGCGCCACAAGGTGCTCGAGATCGGCACCGGCTCCGGCTACCAGGCTGCCGTGCTGTCGCATCTCTGCCGGAGGGTCTACACGGTCGAGCGCTGGCGCGAGTTGCAGAAGGCGGCGGACCGCAGATTTGCCAGGCTCGGCATCACCAACGTGACCACCATCATCGGCGATGGCTGGATCGGCTGGCCGCCGCAGGCGCCTTTCGACCGCATTATCGTCACCGCGGCGGCGCGCGAGGCCCCGCCCGCGCTAATCGATCAACTCAAGATCGGCGGGCGCATGATCATCCCGCTCGGGGAGTCACGCGATGCGCAGCAGCTCGTGCAGATCGACAAGACGGAAGAGGGGCTCGCCGGGACGCCGATCCTTCCCGTTCGTTTCGTGCCGCTTGTGCACGGCCGGGCAGGGGTCACAGCGCGCCAGACCAAGGCGCCCAAGGGCACAAAGCCGGAGCGCGGCTAAGCCCTCATTCCGCGACTCCTTCTTCGACCGCTCGCAAAACGAGAGTTAGCGGCTTGTTTACCTGTCTCGCGCTTAACTTAGCCTCACGGGTATCTGTGTGCGCGGGGAGAGGGATGCGACACGCGGCGTTCTGGTTGCGCTTCGGCCGCGGCGCTTGTGGGTGGATGGCTGCCGGCGGCCTCGCGCTTACGCTCGCGGGCTGCAGCGGCAACACCTCGCGCTTCGACTTTCCCGCCTTCAATCTCACCGAGACGGCATCCACGGACGGCGATCCGAACACGACCTCTTCAATCCCCGTGCCGCCAGAGTCGGTCTATGCTTCCGCTGGCTCGCAAGGCCAGGGCCGCATCTCTAGATCAACTCTGCCGCCGCCGGCCTATACGCCGCGTGCCGCTAACGACTACACGCCGGCGCCGAGCGGCCGCATCAAACAGGCCTCCTATACGAGGCCGGGGAAGCCTGAGGCCGAGCCGATGGTGAGGCGCGGAACGCTGCCGGCGCTGCAGGGCCGGCGCATCGAGGTTGCCAAGGGCGATACGCTGTCAAGCCTCTCCCGCCGCTATGACGTGTCGGTCGAGGAGATCATGAGCGCCAATAATCTTCCCGACGGCCACCTGCATGTCGGTCAGAACCTGATCATCCCTGGCGCGCGTGGGAAGGCCGTCGAGGCGAAGGCGCGCGTTGCGCCGCCAGCCGTCGCGGAGAAGGAGACCAAGGCTCCGGCGCCAAAGGATGCGCCAGATGTGCACGTGGTGAAGACGACCAGGATACCCGCCCCAGGCACATCGCTCGCCGAGGAGGAATCGCAGCAGGGCACCAAGGGCGACGACAGCAAGACCAAGAAGAAGGACACTACTCCGCCGCCTCCTCTCGCTGCATCGAATGAGACCACGGGTCCAAGCACACCAAGTCCAACCACCCAGGGCCCAAGCACGCCGCGCGTTGCCACCAACGAGCAGCTTCCCGCGCCCGATCCCATGTCCGGCAACAGCTTCCGCTGGCCGGTAAAGGGACGCATCGTCTCGGTGTTTGGCACCAAGCCTGACGGCGGCCACAATGACGGCATCGATCTCGCCGTGCCGCAAGGGACCTCGGTGATGGCGGCGGAGAACGGCGTGGTCGCCTATGCCGGCAACGAGCTCAAGGGCTACGGCAACCTGGTCCTCATTCGCCACGCCAATAATTGGGTGTCGGCCTATGCCCATAATGAGGAGATCCTGGTGAAGCGCGGCGATAAGGTGCGCCGCGGCCAGATCATCGCCAAGGCCGGCGCCACGGGCTCCGTGACCCAGCCGCAGGTGCATTTCGAGCTGCGCAAGGGTTCGCGGCCGGTCGATCCCACCAAGTTCATGGGCAACCAGTCGGCGACCGCCGATTAGAGCTGTTTGCCCAATCTGCCGGCGAGGTCCTGGATGTATTGCCAGGCGACGCGGCCCGAGCGGCTGCCGCGTGCAAGGGCCCAGGCAAGAGCTTCCTCTCGGAGCGTCTCGTCCTTGACGGCAAGACCGTAGTGCCGGGCGTAAGACCGCACCATATCGAGATAGTCGTCCTGGCTGCAATTGTGGAAGCCGATCCACAACCCGAAACGATCTGAGAGCGAGAGCTTCTCCTCGACGGCTTCCCCCGGATTTATGGCGGTCGATCGCTCGTTGTCGACCATGTCGCGCGGCATCAAATGCCGCCGGTTAGAAGTGGCATAGAACAGCACGTTGGGCGGTCGTCCTTCGATGCCGCCTTCAAGCACCGCCTTTAGCGACTTGTAGGACGTGTCCACCGCCTCAAAGGAGAGGTCGTCGCAGAACAGGATGAAGCGATGTTCCCCGGCTTCACGCAGACGACTCAAGAGATGCGGCAACGACTCAATGTCGTCACGATGAATCTCGACGAGCTTGAGACCTTTGACCTCGCCATGGACCGCCTTGACCAGAGAGCTTTTTCCCATGCCGCGGGCGCCCCAGAGCAGCGCATTGTTGGCCGGGAGCCCACGAGCGAAGCGCTCGGTGTTGGCGAGCAGCGTATCGCGCAGGCGATCAATGCCCTTGAGCAGCGACAGAGGCACGCGGTTGACATCGGCGACCGGCAGAAAGCTTTGGCTCTCCGGCTGCCAGACGAAGGCGCCGTCCGCGGCGAAGTCGGGCGCGTCGGCGTCTTGCGGGCCAAGCCGCTCGATTGCCCGGGCAATCCGCTCAATCAGCCCCGAGATGGGTTCCTGAAAGTTCATGGTCCACGCCCGTTGCAAAGGCGAGTGAGGTGGCTATAGTCGCGCCACCTTCGCGAGATGAGCGCCCAATCGGAAGACGAAATAGGGCCCTGATCGGTCGAGGGCGGCCATCCTTAAGCCAAGCAAAGGACACGAGCAATGACCGGTTTCGCCTACGCTCAAGCCGCTCCCGGCGCCTTCGACTACCTGAATAGCCTGATCGTTCCGACCATGCTAATCATCGGGATCATGTATTTCCTGATGATCCGGCCGCAGCAGAAGCGGCTCAAGGAACATCGGGCAATGATCGAAGGCATCCGCCGCGGCGACACGGTCGTGACCTCGGGTGGCATCATCGGCAAGGTGACCAAGGTCGACGATCAGGAGCTCCAGGTCGAGATTGCCGAAGGGGTGAAGATCAAGGTCGTGCGGTCCACTGTCTCCGAAGTCCGCGGCAAGGGAGAGGGTGCTCCATCGGCAAAAGCCAAGGCCGCCTCCGAATGACGCCTCTGCCACGTCGCGACCATTAGTCTGTTTTTGGAGTTCCAAGAGCCTCGATGCTGCATTTCCAAACATGGAAGCTGGTCTTGGTGATCGGCATTGTCATTGCCGGCATCCTCTATGCGCTTCCCAACGTGTTTCCCCGCACGGCTATGGAGAGCATGCCGACCTGGCTACCACACAAACAGGTCAATCTCGGCCTCGACCTGCAAGGCGGCGCCCATCTCCTTTATCAGCTCGACGAAAAAGAGATGACCGAGGATTGGCTTGGCACCATTCGCGGCGATGTGCGCGAGACGCTACGCCGCGCCCGCATCGGCTATACCGACCTTTCGCAGGACCTCACCACGCGCACCGTGTCGGTGAAGATCCGCGAGCCTGGCGATCTCGACCTCGCCTATCAGGAGCTGCGCAAGCTTGCCGCGCCGGTCGGCGGCAACGTGTTCTCCGGCTTTTCCGGCTACGATCTCGATATCAGCACCAAGGACAACGGCGTTGTGCTGACTGTCACCGATGCCGGCCTCACACATCGCATGGGCTCAGCGATCCAGGCCTCGATCGAGACGATCAGGCGCCGCGTCGACGCCTTCGGCACCACCGAGCCGAGCATCCAGCGCGAAGGCCGTAGCCGCGTCCTGGTGCAGGTGCCTGGCATTTCCGACGTCGAGCGTTTGAAGACGTTGATCGGCGAGACTGGCAAGCTCGAGTTCAAGCTGGTCGATCCTTCTGCTAACGCGGAACAAATCGCCCAGTCGAAGGTCGTGCCGCCTGGCGATGAACTCATGTACGGCAATCCGCCCAGTGGTGCGCCTCAGGGAACTCCCCAAATTCCTTATGTTCTAAAGAACCAGGTGCTGGTGACCGGGCAGAATCTGGTCGACGCTCAGCCGAGCTTCGATCAGCGCACGGGCGAGCCTGTGGTGACCTTTCGCTTCGATGCCGCAGGGGCCAGCCGCTTCGGCAAGGTGACGTCGGAGAATGTCGGTCTGCCGTTTGCCATCATCCTCGACAACAAAGTGATCTCGGCGCCCGTCATTCGCGAGCCGATCTTGGGTGGTACCGGACAGATCAGCGGCCATTTCACAGTCCAGGAAGCTAATGATCTCGCCGTGCTGCTTCGGTCGGGTGCGCTGCCCGCTAAGCTCACGGTCATCGAGGAGCGCACGGTGGGCGCAAGCCTTGGCGCAGACTCCATCGAGTCTGGCAAGAAGGCGGCGCTCATGGGCTTGGCTCTGGTCATGCTCTTCATGCTGGCGGGCTACGGCTTGTTCGGGCTGTTCGCCAATATCGCACTGCTCATCAATATCGCGCTCATCTTTGCCGTGTTGTCGCTCATGGGAGCGACGCTTACGTTGCCCGGCATCGCCGGTATCGTGCTCACCATCGGTATCGCGGTCGATGCCAACGTGCTCATCAACGAGCGAATACGCGAAGAGATACGCGCTGGGAAATCACCCTTCGCCGCAGTCGACGCCGGCTATTCGCGGGCGCTCATCACCATCGTTGACTCCAACGTGACGACGCTGATTGCGGTCTTGGTGCTGTTTTGGCTCGGCTCAGGGCCCGTGCGTGGCTTTGCCGTCACCCTGACCGTTGGCGTGCTCGCTTCGATGTTCACCGCGGTAACCGTGACCCGTCTCATGGTCGCTTACTGGCTGCGTTGGACGCGGCCGCAACTGATACCGATTTAAGGACGAGCTCGTGATGTTCAGAGGCTTTCACTTCATCCCGCCCGACACCAACATCGATTTCGTCGGGATGCGGACGATCACCTGGATCATCTCTGCCCTCCTGACCGTCGTTCCATTGATCCTGATCGAGACCATGGGCCTCAACATGGGCATCGACTTCCAGGGCGGTACACTGATCGAGATTCAGACGAAGGAGAGCCCGGCGAGCCTCTCCGATATTCGCAGCAAGGTGAGCGGTCTCGGTCTTGGCGAGGTCCAGATCCAGGAATTCGGCGCACCGAATTCGGTCCTCATTCGCATTGCCTCGCAGCCGACCGAGCAGGAACAGCAGGCCTCAATCGGCAAGGTGAAGCAGGCGCTCGGCGATACCGTCGACTATCGCCGGGTGGAGATCGTCGGCCCAACCATCTCGAGCGAGCTGATCGCCAGCGGCACGATTGCCGTGGTCGTAGCCATGGTCGGAATCCTAATCTACGTATGGTTCCGCTTCGAATGGCAGTTCGCAGTTGCCGCTATCGCGTCGTTGATCCACGACGTGACCGGTACAATCGGCCTCTACTGCTTGTTTCAGCTCGAGTTCAACGTTTCGAGCATCGCGGCTCTGCTCACTATCATCGGCTATTCGCTCAACGACAAGGTCGTGATCTTTGACCGGGTCCGGGAGAACCTGCGCAAATACAAACGTATGCCCCTGGTGCAGCTCCTCGACGTGTCGATCAACGAGACGCTGTCGCGCGCCGTGCTCACCCACGTCACCACCTTCCTCGCCATGTTGCCGTTCCTGTTCTTCGGCGGCGAGACCATCTTCGGCTTCGCACTCGCCATGTGCTGGGGCATCGTGATCGGCGCTTACTCGTCGATCTTCGTGGCCTCGCCGCTGCAACTGATCCTTGGCGTGAGACGCGAAGCATGGAGCGCGGCGCCGGCGCCCGCCAAGAAGAGGGGACCCGCCGCGGCGCGCATTTGATGACGGCGGCCCAAACGAGCTGACCTTTGCATGAGGCGGAGCGACGCGACACGGTAAGGCGCATAGCCCGCGAGGGCGATCCCGACCGGGCGCTTGCGGCCCTGTTCGCCCCCGGTGACGCACGCGATGATCTCTTTGCTCTTTATGCCCTTAATGTCGAGCTTGCCCGCGTCGCCGAGCAGGTGACCGAACCTGACCTCGGCGCCATTCGCCTACAATGGTGGCGCGAGTCGATTGAGCGCGCGGGGAAGGGCGAGGCTGTAGGCCACCCGGTCGCCGATGCGTTTGGCGCAGCCATAGTGCGCCACGCACTCTCGCCCGAGCCCATCGGTGCCCTCATCGATGCGCGCCTATTCGATATCGAGACCAAGATCATGTCCGATTGGCCCGCGCTCGAGTCCTATCTTCACGACACCGCCGGTACGGTGTTCCTGCTGGCGGCGCAAATCCTCGGCGAGCGAGACGGCGCTCGTGAATCGGCAACGTCGGCCGCGGGCATTGCCTACGGACTCACCGGCTTGATGCGCGCCTTGCCGGTGCATGCGGCGCAAGGCCGGGTCTATCTTCCCGCAGATGCGCTCAAGCGTCATGGAACATCGGCGGAGCGCGTGCTCGCACGCAAAACGGACGAAGGTTTGCTCGGCCTCCTAGCCGAGCTGCGCGGAAATGCGCGAGAAGCTTTGGGCGATGCCAAGCGGGAGATCGCGCGGCTTGACGAGCCAAGCCGGGCGGCTTTCCTACCGCTTTGCCTGGTTGACCCCTACCTTACGGCGTTGGAAAAGAGAGCGCGCCACACGCTGCGGGAGGTTGCTGGCATCAATCCGCTTTACCGCCTTTGGCGGCTTGCGAGTGGCCTTCGCTCCAAACAGGGAGACTCGTGATGGCCGAAGCGTTTCGCAGTTCGTGGTGGCGAAGCCGGCTTCCCGACGTCAGCGCCGCCGTCTCGCGCTTTCCGCTCGCGGTAGTCATTGCCGCACTGTTCACTGCCTACAAGCTTACGCACGACAATATCGGCGACGCAGAGAGCAGAGTTCTCGGTGCTCTGGCTGGCTCTTTCCTCTGGGTCGTGGCGGTCGATTTCTATGTCGAGAGCCAGAAGCGCTCCTTCCCGGTCCGCGTCGCGTTGTGGGTGATAGGAATCCTCGTCATTGCGGTGCTGTTCCGCTTCGGTTGGGACATTTGGCTCAGTCCGCCGCTTCTGCTCGGCGGCCTGCTCATTCTCGTTGGGCTTGCC
>JBKOUI010000041.1:0-17215 GCA_046723315.1 Pseudomonadota bacterium
TGCAGCGGGCGCTGCGGGCTGGTTGGCCCTGCGCTTGGCCCATGATCTCCTCCCTTGGCGGTTATAACCCGCGGGGGAAGGCTCGTGACGCGCCTACCCGCGCAAGCCTTTAGTGAAGCTATGGTGACAAGCGAAACGGCCTCTGGCAAGAGGGCCGATTTGGCACAGCGGACCTAAGTGGGCCAACCCTGCGTGAGCAGGCCAAGGGCCGCTTCAACTGGCTGTTCTGAGCCCCTTCCTGTGTCATTATGTCGGCCCTTTTGGCGGCGGGGTATTCATGCGTCGATTTTGTGGTTCTGTGCTGGCGGCTCTCTTTTGTGTGGTGTCTCTCGCCCTCGGCGGCGACAGAGCGATTGCCGCCTTTGAATGCGGCGTGTTCGATGGAAAATTTCAGTGCAGGGCGGCTCCAGGCGCAGCACCGCAGGGCAAGAACGCGTCGCCGGGGGTCAATAGCGCCGCCCCCGCGCCGCCAGCTCAGGCGCCGACAGATGGCAGCTGGCAAAGCTCGACAACGCCCCCACCGGATGCCGGTCAGAGCAACCAAGGTGGAAGCTGGTGGGGCAGGAAGCAGGAGACGGTGAATCCCGGCGAGCACTCGTGCCCTCCCGGCTACAGAGTCCTCGCCACCCCCGGCCCGAATGGTTATTGCGAGCTACCGGCTGGGACGGCTGAGGCAACTTCGACGGGCTGCCAGCGCGGCATGGTCGGGACACCGCCGAACTGCCATTGCCCGAAGAACTCCGAATTGTTGGGCGGCAATTGCGTGCATTACACGGCCACGTGCCGCACTGGCCTTGCGGCCGACGCAAATCCTCAAGCTTGCCCAAGCGCCGAAGAGAGACTTGCCTGCAAGACCCGGGAGGACGGATTGAAGGATTGCTGCTGCCTGCTCTACGACAAGATGTAGATCTAGGCGGGTGCCGCCACAGTCGCTTTGCGCTCGAGCTTGCCCCATCCGACCAGAGGCCCGGGCAGCGCGGCGAGAGCAGCTTTGATCACGATGTAATACATGATCTGCCGGTACCCGAAGCGCTGAAGCACGAGCCACGGAAGCAGCGTCTTCTTTTCGTTCCGCTCCATGGCCAGTGCCACCGCGGCGCTGCCGAGATCGACAACGAGAAAGGCGAGGTAACAGTTCAGCACCTTTTGCAGAGTCTGGCTGTCGAATTGATCGTGGTGCTCAAATAGATCGAGCCCAGCGACCAGCAAGCTCCACAGGAAGGTGAAATCCACTAACGGCGCGATCACCGAGAACAGGAATTGAAACAGCCACGTCTGCGGCACGGCAACAGACCGAGCGATCCGTAGCGCGGCTTCAGAGTCACGTCGCGGTGCTTCCACAAACATTGCAGCGTGCCGAAGGCCCAGCGGAAGCGCTGCTTGACGAGCCCTCTCACGGTGTCAGGCGCCTCGGTCCAGGCGATGGCAGTGCTGTCGTAGAGCACCTGGTAGCCGCGCTTGAGCAGCGAGATGGTAAGGTCCTGATCCTCCGCAAGCGTCTCCACTGGGAAGCCGCCGAGCTTCCGCAGCACTTCGCGCCGCCAAGCGCCTATGGCGCCTGGGACGACGGTGATACAGCCAAGGGTCGCCAGCGTGCGGCGCTCGAGATTCTGGCTAGTGATGTATTCGAGCGCTTGCCAACGCGTAATGACGTTGACCCGGTTTCCCACCTTGGCATTACCGGCGACCGCGCCCACCGCCGGATCGCCGAACCAACGTACGAGCCTTGAAATGGCGCTGCGCTCAAAATGAGTATCGGCATCGAGCGCCACCACCACCTCGCCGCGCGCCTCGGCCAGCCCTCGGTTTAGGGCCGCCGCCTTTCCACTATTGGCGATGCTGATCAGCCTGACCCGTGCATCGGCAGCAAAATGCTGCTGCACCACTTGCGGCGTGCCGTCCTTCGATCCGTCATCGATGACGACGACCTCGAGATTGGGATAGTCGCTAGCGAGAACCTGGTTGACGGTCTGAACGATGACCTTCGCTTCGTTATGCGCCGGTATCAGTACGGTCTGGAGGGGCGGATCGGATGGCAGCGCCGGAGCTATGCGCGCTACCTCGGTGCGCCGATTGTGAAGCGCAACGAGGCATAGGAACAAAAGCCGCAGCACGCCGAGGCAGATAGCCGCGAAGAACAACGCCGAAGCCAGCTTGCCGAACCAGCTCAACGTCATGAACACGGGAAGCCCGACGATGCGCGCTAGCGATTTCTCCGGCACCGGCGGCATTACTTGATCCCGCGTCATGCCGGCAAGCTCGGATACAGGCACGAACTGATAGCCCTTCGCCCTCAGCGCATCGATCAATTGAGGCAACGCGGCAACGGTATTGGATCTGTCGCCGCCCGAGTCGTGCAGGAGGATGACGTGTCCTCTGACGTCGGGATTGGGATCGGTCACTTGAGCGATGGTATGGTTGACGATGTCGTCCACGGATGGGCGCTGCCAATCGTTGGGATCGACATGAAGTCCCACCGACAGGTAGCCCATGCTTTGCGCGATCTGGATGGGGACAATCTCATCGGCGGTGGTCGGCTCCGCATCGCCGAGGTAGGGCGCTCTGAACAGTCGCAGCGACCGGCCGGTCAGGGCCTCGAATAGGCGCTGTGTGGCAGTGATCTCTAGGGTGACCAGCGGGTCCGGCAGCTCACCGAGATTGGGATGGGTAAAAGTGTGATTTCCGATGTCATGGCCCTCGGCCACGATGCGCTGCACCAATCTTGGATAGGCCTCGGCGTTCTCACCGATGATGAAAAACGTGGCGTGGACCCCCTTTTGCTTCAGGATATCGAGGATCTTCGGTGTCCAGTCTGGATCGGGACCGTCGTCAAAGGTGAGCGCTAGCTTGCCAGCCAGGGCTCCTGAACGCTGAATGACGAAGGGCGTAGGCACCGCCGTGTATTTCTCGTCGACGATCTGCCCCGTATCCTTGTCGACTTCGAAATTGCGGGTGCCCTTCGATGGCGCCCCGCCGACATGCAGGAGCTCACCCTCCCCTTCAAAAACAATATCCTGGCTCATGCCGATGCGGTGCAGAGCCTCGGGGGGTGCGGCGCCATAGTCCCGCTGCATAACCGACCATAGCGAGGGATCCTCGGAGCCAAGCCGCCACACCGCGTAACCCGCAGGCCGATAGGCGTCGGCAGCATGAATCTCATTGAAGGCCGTGACGCCATCGAGAAACCAAACGTCGTGACGCTTGCCGTCATCCTCGATGAACGAGAAATGAGGATTGGAAGTCTCCGGGTCGAAGGCGATATCAGCCTCCGAATCCTTCGCCGACAGTAGGGCCTCCTCAAAGCTGAGATCTGCCGTTTTATCGCCCTTCACCCAATCATAGCCGTACCCGCCGATGGCGATGATGGTGCGCGCGGGATCGAGAACCTGCATGCGCTTGTCGAGGGTGTCCTCGAACCAGCTTTGTCCCGCGATGCTACCTGCGGCGCCTTCTTCCCAATGCTGGTCGTAGCCCATTAGCAGCATGAAATCGACGAGATCGGCGTAGGTCGCATAAGGCCAGGTGTCGTCGTCGAAGGGAACGGCGAGCACAATCGCGTAATCGTGCGCCGCGAACGCAACGTTCAGCTCAGTGAGGAATGCCTCCAGATTCTTCTGTGCGTTCGGCGGGACATCCTCGAAGTCGACCGTAATCCCCTGGAACTTATACTTGCCGAGGAAGTCCACGATTTGCTGGATACGTGCTGCCCGCGCTGTGGGATCGGCCAAGAATTTTGCGAGTCCCTTGCCATCCCACTTCCCTTCCACCGCATTCTGGATCATCGGCAGGATGGCAACATTGGGCTTCGTGTCTTGAATGGTGCCGAGCACGCGGTCGTCGACGCTGGTTTTCAGTTCCATGTCCGGACCGCTGAGGCTGAGCCAGCTTGGGACAACCCAGTCGAGATGCGGGAGCGCGCGCTTCAACGCGGGATAGCTGTTGTCATCCCAATCGACATAGAACCCGATGCTTAGAGCTCGGCCCTGTGGCGCGGCAAGCGAGGCAGGCACGGATCGGTGCTGGCCCTCGCCCGCCGGGTGACGGACGCGCAGGTCTCTTTCCTTCTCGCGCAACTCTTCGGCGAGGCGCGCTGCGTTGCGCAGAGCTTCGGGGTCGGCAGCGCTGGTTACGGTGAGGCTGTGTGCAGCCGAGCACTTGGGCGCCCAGGCGCAGCGGATCGACGGGTATGGCTCCGAGCTTTCGGCCAGCGGCGGCCGGTTCACGATAAGCAAGGTGGCCATGAACAGCGTCAGGACCACGCCGCTCAGCGTGCCCATAGCCCAGGCAAGCCTTACAAAGAGGCGGCCGCGCCTGCCCGTCGGATCGAAGAAGATTGGTTTGCCAGTCATGGATCGAGCGCGCAAAAAGACGTGCCTAAAGCAGCTTTGCCATTCTCCGCCCGATGCGGTGATTTAGGGTGCTTCGCCGTTAGGGAGTAGCGCCACAACGCCGCACGCTCGTGACTGGTGCGGTCGTTGGCCTGCGCGTTAACGCCGCATGCCCCGAGAGCAACGAGCATCTCGCAATGAGGGAGGTGGACTTATTTGCGGAGCGCCGCTTGCACGGCGTCGAGCACTCGCCCGAATTGCGCGAATACCCAATAGTGGCCGGCGCCCTGCTCGACATCCAGCCTACAGTTAGGGAGTGACTCGGCAAGATGGTACGCAGCTTGAGGTGGCACGATCGTATCGTCGCTGCCTTGCCACACGATGGTTGGCACATCGATCTCGGCGAGCGGCAAGTTCCATGGCCCGCAGAACAGGCGCAGATCCTGAAGCGCACCCTTGATACCGGGCCGCAGTCCCTCGAATAACGCGGCACGAAGATTGGCGCGCACCTCGGCGCGCGTGAGAATGGCGCGATCCGACAACGTGACACGGCGCATCAAACCCGCATGCGCAACGCTGGGCGCCCATCTGATCAGATTGCGCAAAGACCAAAAGAACGAAGCGCAAGCCCGGTTCGATCGGCCCACGCGGGTGAAGACGACCCGGTGGAATGACGACATGCGGATGCGCCGGTGGCAATCGGCGATTGGCCCGACCGGGCTGATCAGCGCGAGTAGCGCAATACGGTCCGGCATAGAGGCCGCCGCGGCCATGGCGTGAGGTCCGCCGCCCGAAACGCCGATCAGCGCAAATCTTTCGAGGCCAAGGGCGTCGGCGACCGCGACCAAGTCCGCGGCAGTGTCCGCCAGCAGGTCGCGGCGGTGATAGTCGGAAAGCCCATAGCCCGGCCGCTCTGGAGCAATGATGCGCAGTCCCCGGTCGCGCGCTGCCTGGTCGGTGAGAGCGAACATGTAGCGCGAGCCTGGCGTGCCGTGGATCGCCAGCACCGGCAGCCCTCGTCCGTCGCCGAACTCGGCATAACCAATACGCCTGCCATCGGGCATACGCATGACGTTGGCGTGGCGGTTGGTTTCGACCGGCCCTCTGTCGCTAGCGGCAATATCCATGGGTCATGGCCCGCCTGCCCAGGCGCTACTCGCAGCCGATAATAATGTCGCCCGGGTTGATGATCAGCGTAACCGGCTTGCCTTCGTAAAGGCCAAGCGACTCCAAGGTAGCGATGGTGACCGACGATTGCAGCATGGTATCGCCGGCAATGGCGATATAGACGATCGCCGTCACAGCACCTTTGCGGATCTCCATGATCTTTCCTTCGATCTGATTGCCGGTGCTGAGCTTGCTGAACTTCATGAGCTTCCCCTCTCGCCTCAGCTGAGATTGCCGCAGAAGCGCTGGATGCGACGGCAGGCCTCTTCCAGCGCCGTGATCCCGGTCGCATAAGAGATGCGGAAGAACGGCGAGAGCCCGAATGCCGCACCGTGAACTACGGCGACACCCTCCTCTTCGAGGAGCGTAGTGGCGAACGCCTCGTCGTCGCCGATCTTCTTGCCACCCTTGGTGGTCTTGCCGATGGTGCCGGCGCAAGACGGATAGACATAGAAGGCACCCTCCGGCTTCGCGCAGGAGATGCCCTTGGCCTGGTTCAGCATGGCGACCACGAGGTCGCGGCGCTCCTGGAACGAGGCAACCCAGTCCTTGAGGAAATCCTGCGGGCCATCCAACGCTTCGACCGCGGCCCACTGGCTGATCGAGCAGGCATTGGTGGTCGACTGCGATTGGAGCGTGGCGATGGCCTTGATCAACGGCTCAGGTCCGCCGCCATAGCCGATGCGCCAGCCCGTCATGGAGTAAGCCTTCGACACGCCATTCAGCGTGAGCGTGCGGCTTTTGAGCTTGGGTTCGATGGCGGCAGGCGTGGTGAACTTGAAGCCGTCATAGACGAGGTGTTCATAGATATCGTCAGACAGCACCCAGACATGCTCGTGCTTGACCAGCACGTCGGTCAAAGCCTTGATTTCATCATTGGTGTAGGCGGCGCCGGTCGGGTTGGAAGGCGAGTTGAAGATGAACCACTTCGTCTTCGGCGTGATGGCGCGCGCCAAAGCCTCTGGCTTGAGCTTGAAGCCGTCCTCGACCTTGGTCTCGAGAATGACCGGCTCGGCACCAGCAAGCAGAACGATGTCCGGGTAACTCACCCAATAGGGTGAAGGCACGATCACCTCGTCGCCGGGATTGAGCGTCGCCAGCAGGGCGTTGTAGAGCACCTGCTTGCCGCCGGCCCCGACCGTGATCTCGGACAGTTTGTAGGCGAGACCGTTCTCGCGCTTGAATTTCTCGGAGATGGCGCGCTTCAGGTCAGGAATGCCGTCGACCGCGGTGTATTTCGTCTCGCCGCGCTTGATCGCCTCGATGGCTGCCTGCTTGATATTGTCAGGCGTGTCGAAATCGGGCTCGCCGGCGCCAAGGCCAATAACGTCGAAGCCCGCCGCCTTGAGCTCACGCGCCTTGGTGGTGATTGCGATGGTCGGCGAGGGCTTAACCCGTTCAAGCGTGCGGGCGACCAGTCCCATGTCGATCTCCTGAAGGATGTAAAATTGCGGCGGCCAAAGCGGGCGCACCCTAGGCGGGGCGGCGGCGCCCCGCAAGTCTGATGGGCGCAAATAGTCAGAGCGCGGGCGGAGCGGCCCGCGCTGCTAAATTCTTGAACACGCATGTCGGCGACGCGCAGCTACGCAGCCTGACGATTGACCCGTCCTTCGGCAAGGTCGGTGAGCAGCATGTCCGCGCTGTATTCCTGATCGATGTTCTGCTGGAGCAGGCGTGAAGCATCGGACATGCCGAGCTGATTAGCCCACGCGATCAACGTGCCGTAGCGCGCAATCTCGTAATGCTCCACCGCCTGCGCGTCGGCGATCATGCCGGCATCGAGCACCTCAGGCTCCTTGGCCTCCTTCATGTCCTCCTCGCCCTCTTCGAGGATGCCCTTGATGGCGGGGCAGGTTTTGGCCGACGGCTTCAGACCGCACAGGCCGAAAATCTGTTCCAGCCGCTCGACCTGACCTTCGGTTTCCTGGCAATGGCGCTCGAAGGCTTGCCTGAGCTCGTCTGAATCGGCCTTCTTGGCCATCTTCGGCAACGCCTTGAGAATCTGCTTTTCAGCGAAATACATGTCCTTGAGCAGATTGACGAAAAGATCTTGCAGAGATTTCGTGGCGGGCATCGCTGCCTCCTTGCGTTAGCGGTTAGCGTTGAGCAGGGAACGCTTCGGCCGCATCTCGCACCTGCCGCACTGCGAATTCCCTTGAGCGGCTAACTTTTCGTCGGTTCACAGGGTTCCGACGGATTTCTCCTGGGCAGGCCCGGCTGTGGACAATCGCAATTGCGCCATAGTTGTGGCGGGACTGACACGGGAAGCAGCCTGTGAGCCACAATCCGGTTAAAGCCGCGCCCTAATGGCGTGCTTCCCTCCTTCGTGCCGAAGACGAGGACCAACTCGATGACCATGCGGCGCCAAGCTCCGCGCCTTTGCGAGCCTCTGGCAAACCTTTCCTTTTCAGTGATCCTGACTCTTTTCCTCACGCTGCCGAGCCTCGTGGTTCAGGCCGGCACGACCGCACCACAGGCTATTGGCGCCGGTCAGTTCAATCCTGGAACTCTGCTCACTCTCGCCTTGCTGAGCGCGGTGACGTTGGTCTTGTGGCGTTACCACCGCCGCGATTATGCCTCCCCGCGGCGGATCGGGAGGAGGATCTGATGCCGAAACGGGGGTCGGCGCAGCTCCTCCTCCTCTCTTTCCGCTCGCGCGCGGCACTAGGATGGGGAGCTTTGGCAGCCGTTCTGATTCTGGCGCTGGGGTGGTTCTTCCACAGCAGCGACGATTTCCCGGTGTTGACCAAAACGGGACTGGCGCAGCTGATCCGTGAGGCCGCCTGGGAGCACGCGCTTGCGGGATCGCCTGAAGAGCCCTGGCCGTGGGAAAACGCCTCACAAACCGAGAACCCGAAAGTTTCCCAGCTCGGCTTGAGTGCCGCAGTGCTTGGTGGCGCCACCGCCAGCAAGGATGAGCACTTGTCACTTGAGCCGTCGAAGCCCGGCAAACGCAACGCTGCGCACGCGGCTCGCCCAAAGATTAGCAATGTGGAAGTGGGCGACCGGATCACCGTCACGAGCGCGGACGGCGCCTCTCGAAGCTATAGGGTGACCGGACGTCGCGTCGTCGATCCGCACCTTGCTGAAAGCGAGCCCAAGTCCAATGACGGGAAGATGGCGCTGGTGACGTGCTCGCCGCTCGATCCGCTGCTGGCGAGCTCCCTTCGACTCGTTATTCAGGCGATCGAGGCCGATACGCTGGCCCCGCGCGAGCCGAGTGCCGAACAGAAACTCTAAGCCGTAAAATACAAGAGGTCCCCGGTTACTGGTTCCGGCGCCGCTTCTTTTTTTGTGGCGGTGCGGGCTTCGGCGCAGTCGTCTCCGGCACAGTGGTCGTTGTTGTGTCGGTTTGCGCACCGGAAGGCGTGCCCGCAGTTTGCGATCCAGTAGCTGGTGCTGCGGGTGCGCCTGGAGCAGCTTGACCGGGCTGCGCGGATGCCGGCGTTCCGCCCGGCGTGGGCGCCCCTGCCGGCGGGGTTGCTCCGCCCGGAAGCGCCGCAGAAGGCTGCTCGGGTTGGCTCGACACGCCCGGCGGTGGGGGCGTTACGCTTAGCGTTGGCGCCGGCGCCGGCGCAGTAAGCGGACGGCGATCGGCTTCAACCTTCTCCTTCAGCTTATCGAGTCCGGCGCGATATTCGGAACCGATAAAGCCGTCAAGCATCAGCGCTTTCCACCTCTTGAGCGGGCTTGAGCCCGTATCGTAACCGAAGCTCCAGGTGATCTTGCTGCCGGAGCCCGAAGGAACAATGTCGAACGTGCTCGTTCCCTCGAGATCGTTGAAATTGGCTGCAAGCGCGACGCTGCGATTGAGATTGCTATCGCTAATCTCCATGTTGCCGGCGCCAATCGATGGTTTTTGGCTAGTCCATTGAATCTGCGCACCCTTGCCCTCTTCGGGACCGCCATAGGTAAGGGTCAATTGCGGGTCGCGCAGCTTCCAGGGGGACCAATCGCCGAACCGGTGCAGGTTGTTGACATAAGGGAAGACCGCCGACTCCGGCGCATTGATCACCACGGTTCGGGCGACCGTTACATGCGCCGGCAACCCGACAGCGACCGCAGCCAAGATCGCAATAAGACCGACAAGCCCAAGCACTAGCCGCATCAATGGACGCATTACCCCGCCTCCTTTTCGTCGCGCGTTCGGCGATCGTTAGTCTGAGGTTGGCCTCCAGCGCCGGCAAAGTAAACCCCCTCGATTCTTCACAAAAAGAGATTACAGTCCGCGGGTCAATAAAGACGGAGGGCTGAAGATGAATCTTTCACCGCCGACCACTGCGGTGTTCATCATCTCGGTGGTGTTGGCCGTCTTGGCCATCATTGGAACGTTTGTGGCTATCCCGTTCATCAGCGGCCACGCCTTTTGGGTCGCCATCGTGGCCTTTATCATTCTGGCGTGTGGCAATCTGTTTAGAGGCCTATAGCCTCATTGCGGCCTCCGGACGGTTGGCAGCCCATTCGGAGGCTGCTCCCTCAGAATTTTCGAGATCTTACCTCCCCTTGCCCGGTCAAGCTTGGCCGCGAAAGACGAGCATGGCGCCGAGCGCGATCAGAGCAAAGCCTGCGCCCTGCGTCAGGCTCAGCGGTTGCTTGAAATAGACTGCGGTGAAGCCGGCGAACACGATCAGGGTGATGACCTCCTGAATCGTCTTGAGCTCTGCCGGCGAATAGACGGCGCTGCCGATGCGGTTGGCGGGCACCGCGAAGCAATACTCGACGAAGGCTATCCCCCAGCTCACCAATATCACGGTCACAAGCGGGACAGACTTGAACTTCAGATGCCCATACCAAGCGACCGTCATGAATAGATTCGAACAGGCCAGCAGGATGATCGGGGCGACCTGGGGCCAAAGCCCTGACGCCATTGAGACAGGAGGCATATCGACCTCTAGAGAAATTCTGCGCGGGACGTTTTAAGGGATTACGCGCTCGGCCTGATCGCCCGCGCGTGACATAAAAGTCCGGGGGAGTGAGGAAATTTGGTGTGCAGCCGACAGCGAGGATAAGCCGTGCGTTATCCTCGCTAGCATGCCCGAACGGAGGGCCGGAGCGGCCAGCCCTCCATTCAGCGCCTACATGTCGTCGTCGTCTCTCGCCCAAGACGGCCGGTACGGCTGTGAACTTGGGCTTGGGCTCGATCCAGGCGTCGCTCCCGGCGTCGTAGGACGGGGCGCTGCCGGCGCAGGTCCGCCGCCGCCCGGCGCTGAAGGCATTGGCCGCGTGATGCCGCCGGCCCCGGTCACCGGTGAAGACGGCGCCGTCGGGGCAGCGGGTGCTGCCGGTCTTGGTGCTGCCGGGGCCGGAGCCGTCGGCTTGGTTGCTACCGGCGTGACCGATGCCACTATTGGCTTAGTTGCGGCCGCCGGCTTACGGGCGGGCGCTTTGCGTGCCGCGGTTTTCCGTGCGGCGGGCTTGCGCGCCGCGCTTTTAGCTGTCTTACGTGCCGGTTTCCTTGCTGCCGTCTTTCGCGCCGGCTTCTTGGCGCTCGTCTTTCGCGCCGGCTTGCGAGCGCTCGTCTTCCGGGCGCTCGTCTTCCTGGCTGTTGCGCCGCGACGAGCGCTCTTGGCTGTCGTCTTCCTTCTACTCGTTGTGCGCTTCGTCCCACTCTTTTTCGTAGCCATGGCTTGTGCTCCGATTCTGCTCCTGTTGCCGCACTCGACCGATCACACGGACGCGGACTCGCACGACTCACGCTTCCACTCATCCAGGCTTGCTGTCCCGCATGACGAGTCAATTGTTTTTTTCATTATAGCCCTGATGACAACAGAAAAAGGCAATCTGCCCTGCTTGCACCCGCCGAATGCACCCCGAAACTCGCCGGCGCACCCCTAGGCGACGGCACGGAAAATATCCTCGATATTCATGCGATGGCGAAAGTCAGGATCGACGAAGCGGGCCCTCACGCGGCCGTTTTGGCCTATAACCAGGGTTGCGGGAATAGGCAGGAGCCAACCGCCATTCCCCTGAAACTGCCCAAGATCGATACCGAACTGGCGGTAGGTCTCCTTGATCTTGTCGCCTACCCAGAACACCAGCCCGAAGGAGAGCGCGTACGCTAGATCGAGGTCGGTCAGCACCTGAAGGGCAGCCTACGCGTCGTTTGCAAAACCTTGGCGTATTTTGCCGTCTCCGGCACGATCGAGACCACCTCCCCGCCTCTCGCCACGATTTCCGCATAGGCGCGGGCGAGCGCATGTAGCTCAAGTCCGCAATAGTCGCACCACGGACCGCGATTGAAGCTCACCACAAGCGGCCCGTTGGCGATAAGAGAAGCGAGGTCGACGAGTTGGCCGCTGCTGTCGGTCATGAGGAAATTGGGAAGCACCTCGCCCACGGCAGGCACGAGCTGATCGGCGCCGTTTGCGGCGATCCGCTCAACGAGTTGATCGTAAGTCGACTCGAGGTCGGGCAGGAGCTTGCGCGACTCGTCGAGATAGAGCTTGAGCCGCTGCTCGAGCGGAGCGTCAAGACGATCGGCGCGTTCGAAGGCGTCGGCCAGGGCCTGCTCGAGTGACTTCGCTTCGGTCACGGGAGTCTCTTCAAGACGGACCGCTCCTAGGTAGCGCTCCGCCAGCCTCTATAGGAGGCGGCGCAAAAAAGTCGAGTGCAATTCGCGCGAAAACTCAAGCTCGGCATAGATGACCGGCAAGCAAAACTGCAACTCAGTGAGACGGCAGGCTCGGCGGCATATGTTCGAGCGCTTCGTCGAAAGGCTCAGCTGAAATCCTTTCGTTGCCGGCGAAAGGATAGTCCAAGGCGAGGGCAAGGAGCAGCGAGAGCGCGACTAGTGCGGCCAGCGTCGCAGTCATGAGCATCTGGGCCAGCCGGTTGGTTGCTCCGAAGAAAGCTGGATAGCCGAGGGTGATTGCTCCGCCGACGATCAGAACGAACCAGAGGAGAAGCGGCACTGAGCCATTGGCGCTGTCGAGGCGCTCGCCGCGGTTGTCGGCGATTACCGTCAATAGTCTTAGCGCGTTCTGGTAATGCGCAAGCTCCTTTAGGTTTTGCGGCTCAATCTGGAAGACCGCAGTGCTGAGCTCCTCGAGGTCCTCGCCAACGTGATCGCTAGGCTTCCCCCGCGCCATGGCCGGCCACTCGAATTTGCGTACATGATCAGTGTAGGAGACGAGGCGCTCGCGGATCACGGTGCCGCTCTCGACTGGAAAGGCGAAGGTGACGTGGTGCAAATCGACGACAGCCTTGGCCTCGTTACGAACCGCCGCTTCGGTATTGCGATAGTCCTCCCAAACGGCGATCACCACGAAGGCGAGCAGAACGGCATAGAACACGCCTACGACGGCAAACTTGAACCCGGCGACCTCGTTGTTCTCTGCGAGCCGGCTCACGCCATAAACGGCCCGCGTCAGCAGCATAAGGCCCACGGCGTAAACCTCTGCCACGATCATGATGATCAGCCCCACGAGCCAGAGGGGCACATGATTGATCATTTGAATGAGCTGCATGGCGCGGGCCCCGCCGATTCGTGGCGACGGCAGTTTTAATGCAAACCAGGCTGAGGACTGAGAATTTTTGCCGGCCCACCGGGCCCGTCGATCGGCCCCCAGGGCTTTCATCTCTCTCCCAAAGCAGCCATATTTGCACCCATGCCCCATCGCATTGCCAGGACCTTCGGCTCGCGCGCCGAGCCGCGCGCCGTCACGGGCGAGGCTGCCGGCCTGCCGCAGACCGGCCTGCCGCTTGGCGCCGACCGCCGTCCGCCAGGATTCGGCGAGTCGCCACAGCCGCTGATGCAGGAACACCCGCTGGTCTCTGGCACCGGGGCGCCATCCTTCGTGCCGCATCGCCCTCCCCGCCCGGAGAAGACCGAGGGTGGCGTGCCGCTGCAAATCCAGACCGACCTGGTGCCGAAGGGCGACCAGCCACAGGCGATTGAGGAGCTGGTGGCGCAGGTGAACGCCCATGAGCGCGACCAGGTGCTGCTCGGAGTCACTGGCTCGGGCAAAACCTTCACCATGGCCAAGGTGATCGAGGCGGCGCAGCGCCCGGCGCTGGTGCTCGCCCCGAACAAGACGCTGGCCGCCCAGCTCTATGGCGAGTTCAAGAGCTTCTTCCCGGACAACGCGGTCGAGTATTTCGTTTCCTATTACGACTACTACCAGCCCGAGGCATATATCCCGCGCACCGACACCTATATCGAGAAAGACTCCTCCATCAACGAGCAGATCGACCGTATGCGCCATGCCGCAACGCGGGCGCTGATCGAGCGCGACGACGTGATCATCGTGGCGAGCGTATCCTGCATCTACGGTATCGGCTCGGTCGAGACCTATACCGCCATGACCTTCAGCCTGAAGCGCGGCGACAGGATCGAGCAGCGCCAGCTCATGGCCGACCTCGTGGCGCTCCAGTACCGACGCAATGATGCGAATTTCGTGCGGGGTTCGTTCCGCGTGCGCGGCGACACCATCGAGCTGTGGCCTGCCCACTTGGAGGATCGCGCCTGGCGCATCTCTCTGTTCGGCGACACCATCGAGAGTCTGACCGAGTTCGATCCTTTGACCGGCGCAAAGACCGACGAGTTCAGCATGGTCAAGGTCTATGCCAACTCGCACTACGTGACGCCGAAGCCAACGCTGAAGCAAGCGATCCGCGGCATCAAGGAAGAGCTGAAGCAGAGGCTCGACGAGTTGCACGGCGCCGGTCGACTGCTCGAAGCACAAAGGCTCGAGCAGCGCACGCTATTCGATCTCGAGATGATCGAGGCAACCGGCTCATGCGCCGGGATCGAGAACTATTCGCGCTATCTCACCGGGAGGAAGCCTGGCGAGCCGCCGCCGACGCTGTTCGAATATCTACCCGACAATGCCCTCGTGTTCGTCGACGAGAGCCATGTCACCATCCCACAGATCGGCGGCATGTTTCGCGGCGACTATCGCCGCAAGTCGACGCTCGCCGAGTACGGCTTTCGCCTCCCTTCCTGCATGGACAATCGCCCGCTGCGGTTCGAGGAGTGGGACGCCATGCGGCCGCAGTCGATCTATGTGTCGGCCACGCCTGCCGGTTGGGAGCTCGAGCAGACCGGCGGTGTGTTCGCCGAGCAGGTGATCCGCCCCACCGGCCTGGTCGATCCACCCGTACTGGTGCGGCCGGCCTCGACCCAGGTCGACGATCTCATCGATGAGACGCGCAAGGTGGTGGCCCAAGGCTACCGCGTGCTCGTCACCACATTGACCAAGCGGATGGCGGAGGACCTGACCGAGTACATGCACGAGCAGGGCATCAAAGTGCGCTACATGCATTCCGATGTGGAGACATTGGAGCGCATCGAGATTATCCGCGACTTGCGGCTCGGCGCCTTCGACGTCTTGGTTGGGATCAATCTGCTGCGCGAAGGCCTCGACATCCCCGAATGCGCGCTGGTCGCCATTCTCGATGCCGACAAGGAAGGCTTCCTGCGTTCCGAGACGTCCCTCATTCAGACCATCGGCCGCGCCGCGCGCAACGTCGACGGCCGCGTGATCCTTTACGCCGACGGTATGACCGGCTCGATGGAGCGTGCCATCGCCGAAACCAATCGCCGGCGCGAGAAGCAGGTGGCGTGGAACGAGGCGAATGGCATCACACCGGAAAGCGTGAAGAAGAATATCGGTGACATTCTCGCCAGCGTGTACGAGCGTGACCACGTGCTGGTCGACGCCGGCGCGGGCTTCGGCGAGGAAGAGCAGGCGCTGATCGGGCACAATCTCGAGGCTGTCGTTGCCGACATGGAGAAGCGGATGCGCGCGGCTGCCGCCGATCTCGAGTTCGAAGAGGCCGCGCGGCTGCGTGACGAGATCAAACGCTTGCGCCAGATGGAGCTCGCCATCGCCAGCGATCCCCTCGCCCGGCAAACAGAGCTCGAACGCGCGGCGAGCGCGATCGAGGCCCCGCGTCTTCCCCTGGAGCCAGATCAGAATCCGTTGAGCCGCCCGCACAAACCGTCGCTCGAGGAGATGGGACCGCACAACCGCGAGATCCCTCTCGCCGCCTTGAAGAAGGGACGCGGCCGCTCGAAAGCCGGCAAGCCCGGCACTCGCTCCTATAAAGGTAAGAGCCGCTAGGGAGCTATGCGGCGCCTTGCTGGCGCTCGCGCGCCGCGGTTTGGATGAACTCAGGCCAGAATTTGCGCAAATCTTGCGGAAGGATGGCCGCGAGCTTGACCGCCGCGCCGCGGTCGATGTGCTTCGAAAGCACATCCAACACGGCGCAAGCACCCGCCTCTATCTCGCCAGTCCTGGCGTGCGGTAGCTCACGTGCAATATGGGCAAGAAAGGCGTTCTCGTGGCGTTCCTTGGTCGGCTTGCCGGTCGGGTCCCAGCCTTCATAGAACAGCCCGCGCAGCAGCATCGGCAATTGCGCACCGAGATGCGCGGCATTCTCGGGCCCGATGCGATCGCGAAGGGCGTGGAGCACCGCCCGCAAGGTCGAGTAGGCGCGATGTCGGTCATAAGTGTTGAGCCGCTCCATCACATCCTTGAGCCAGAGATTAGACTCCTGGACGGTCTTGTCGAAGGTATCGAGGCCTGTGGTCATTGGTGCCTCCTCCTTGCATCTTCGGGGAAACCAATGAACGCCGGAGGCAGTGCTTGGGATGCACTCTTGTACCGATCTAAGGGCGCTTCATGCGGCGTGCGGGCTTGGCCTCGCTCAACGGCTTTGCCTGCTCCCGGATCACCTCGGTCGCGGGCTTGTCGGTGCGCAAGCCGAGGAAAACCGGGTGCCGCATCTCTCCTGCCGTCGTCCATTCGGTGAACTTCACTTCGGCGACGAGTCTCGGCTTCACCCAGGTCGTGTTTCCCACATCGGGGACCTTCTCGGCGATCGGCTTCTTGTCGGTGATCAGCGGAGTCAGCTTCTCATGGACACTGCGAAGAGTGTCGGCATTAAAGCCTGTCCCCGCACGCCCGACATATCTCCAGCCGTTGCCCTCCCGCACCGCGAGAACGAGCGCGCCGAAATATTTGCGGCTGCGGCGCGGTGCCGTGAATCCCACGATCACCACCTCCTGCTCCTGGCTTGCCTTGACCTTCAGCCATTCGCGCGTGCGGAAGCCGGAATGATAGGGGCCGCTGGCGAGCTTCGCCATGACGCCTTCCTCCTGCGCACGCTTGGCGCGGTTGAAGGCGTCGATCCCCTTCCCGGCCACATGCTCGCTGTAAAGGAGAAGCCGACTCTTCGGCAGGATTCGTTTCAGCGCAGTCTTACGTTCGAGCAGCGTCTTGCCACGCAGATCCTCGCCGTCGAGATAAAGCAAATCGAACACGCAATAGAGCAACTGCGCAGGCTCGCGCTCGGCATTCTGCAACAGCTGGAAGCGCGAGCGTCCGTGCTCGTCGAGCGCCACCAGCTCGCCATCGAGCACGGCGTCTTGCTTGATCTTGGCGAGTGCCGCGCAAATAGAAGGATATTTGCGCGAGATGTCGTTGAGGTTGCGGGAATAGAGCGTCGCCTGCCCGGGCTTTGCCACGGCGATCGTGCGGAAGCCATCCCATTTCGTCTCGAACACCCAATCCGCATCGTCGAATGGCTTGTCGGTCAGCGTGGCAAGCATTGGGCGCAGATCGAATTGCATCAAGACCACCTTGGCCGGCGGCCACCCGCCAACCAGGATTTAGCACGAACGCGACAAAAAGGGACGTCTGCGCCATTATCAGGCACCGACGTCCCTGAGATTGAGCTAGGTGCTGGCGTGGCAGCCTATTGGCAGTCTCTCATCG
>JBKOUI010000300.1:0-18952 GCA_046723315.1 Pseudomonadota bacterium
GTCTCAGCCGAGCGCCCGCGGAAGCGCAGCAAGAGACGCGTGAAGCCTTCATTGACGAGGCGGATTCTCCTATTCCTCGGCTGCCTTGCCGCCCTTCTCCTCCTTTCCATTGTCGCCTTCCGTTTCATCAACCCGCCCTTCACGCCAGTGATGGTGGCGGAGAAGCTTCGGGGCCATACGCTCCGCCGCGAATGGGTACCTCTCCAAGACATCTCGCCCAACCTGCCGCTCGCGGTAATCGCAAGCGAGGACGGCCGCTTCTGCCTGCATTGGGGCGTGGATTGGGGCGCGGTCAGAGATGCGATCAAAGAGGGCGACGGGCTCGCCGATTTTCGCGGCGCGAGCACCATTCCCATGCAGGTGGCGAAGAACCTCTATCTCTGGAATAGCCGGAGCTATTTCAGGAAGCTGATCGAGATGCCGCTTGCCTACATCATGTCCTTCATTTGGCCCAAGCAGCGCATGATGGAGGTCTATCTCAACGTCGCCCAATGGGGGCCGGGCATCTTCGGCGCCGAGGCTGCAAGCCGGTACTATTTCCACAAGAGCGCGGCAGACCTGACCCGCCGTGAGGCCCTTCTGCTCGCCGTGTCGCTGCCCAATCCGCGCGTGCGCAATCCTGCTAGGCCGAGCCGGCGGCTGCTTGCCATTGCCGGCGCCGTCAATGCCCGCATGCCAATAATCGTGCATCGGGCGTCTTGCCTCTTGCCCGCGCGATAACGCCCGCGATTTGCCGCCTTCACCCTCTGGCCAGTACGGATCATTGCCACTATAAGGGCGCGACGAAGCTTGGCGAGGATCGCCAGGCCTCACAGGGTTTCAATCATGGCTGTACCTAAACGCAAAGTCTCGCGCATGAAGCGCGGCAACCGGCGAAGTCACGACGCGCTGTCCTCGCCTGCCTATGTCGAGGACAAGGAGTCGGGCGAGCTCCGCCGCCCGCACCACATCGACCTGAAGTCTGGCCGCTATCGCGGCAAGCAGGTGCTCAAAGTCAAGGAAGAGGCTTAAAGCCCGGTCTCGACGCTGAACGGCTCGTCTTAAGGAGGCGGTCGGAAGTCATGACGGAGACCGCGCCTGAGGAAAAACCGGCAAGACGGCGCGAGCGGCGGAGCTGGCTGTCAGCTGTGCCGCTCCTCGTCATTCCGCTCCTTGCCTATGTCGCCTTTGCCGGCGCCGGCGCCGATTTCGACATCCCCCGCTTCTCCATCCCGCTGCCGTCTGGCGGCGTGTGGCAGCTCGGCTTGGGACCCATCCTGCTCGCGGTGGCGATCGGACTGCTGTTCTTCGAGCTGCTGAAAGCTGCGCGCGGTGGCGGCGCCTCGATCACCGAGAATGCGCTGTCGATGATGGTGTTCGCCGCCTGCCTGATCCTGTTCCTGGTCTGGGACAAGGCAGCGACCTCGACCTTCTTCCTGCTGACCTTGATGTCGATGGTCGACGCGATCGCGGCCTTCGCCGTCACCGTGAACGCAGCGCGCCGCGAATACGGCACGCGCGGCCCCGCCTAGTTCCTGGCTGCAGTCGCCCTGAGTCGGGCGGCAAGCGCAGCAAGCGGGGCGTCGTGCACGCCGGCCTTCTCCAAGTGCCGCACAGCGTTCAGCACATATTCGACATTCTCGCCCGACTGGCCTTTGCCGCCCCTGACCATACGGAATTGCTCTTCCAGCGAAAGGACGCCTGCATATTGCTCGTGGTTACGGTCGACGAGGTAGGTCAGCGCCTTCACCATGATACCCGAGCCGTCGAGCACGCGCACAGGCCGGTAAGCTTCGACATAGACGTCGGTGACCTGCTCGCGCTCGCGCAAATAGGCGACAGTCTCCTCTTCTGCTCCGGGCGTAACCCGGTAGACCGTGCCGCGGCAAGCGCCGCCGCGGTCTAGCCCAAGCACAAGCCCGGGCTGCTCGCGTGTGCCACGGTGGAAGATGGAAATGACGCACAGCGCGCGATGCGCGCCCTTGAGCAACCCGTGCACCCGCGCCGCGTAAGGGAAGCCGGGGCGCCACATCAGCGAGCCATAACCGAACACCCATAGCTCAGCCATGTCTCGCGTCAGTCGTCATGTCCGTGGGGGCGCCCGAAATCGGCTGCGGGCGTGTCTTGCCCAGCTTCGATGATGCCGCGCCGGATGGCGCGGGTGCGGGTGAAATGCTCGGACAGCGCCTCGCCGTCGCCCTTCCTGATCGCCTTGGTCAGCGCGGCGACGTCCTCGTTGAAGCGTCCGAGCATCTCGAGCACGCCGTCCTTGTTGGCGAGGAAGATGTCGCGCCACATGGTTGGATCGGAGGCCGCGATGCGGGTGAAGTCCCGAAAGCCGCCGGCCGAGAACTTGAGCACCTCCGAGCGCGTCACCGTCTGCAATTCATCGGCGGTGCCGACGATGGTGTAGGCGATCAGATGCGGAAGATGACTGGTGATGGCGAGCACGAGGTCGTGGTGGTCCGGCGTCATCACTTCGACATTGGCGCCGAGCAGGCGCCAGAACGCGGCGAGCTTTTCGACTGCCTCTTTATTCGTACCTTCCGGCGGTGTCAGAATGCACCAGCGGTTTTCGAACAGCTCGGCGAAACCTGCATCGGGGCCTGAATGCTCGGTGCCCGCGACCGGATGGGCCGGCACGAAATTGACGGTCTTCGGCAGATGCGGGCTCATGTCGCGCACGATTGAGCCCTTGACCGAGCCCACATCGGAAACCGTCGCGCCGGGTTTGAGGTTCGTTCCGATTTCCTTCGCCACATCGCCGCACACTCCGACCGGAACGCACACGACGACGAGGTCGGCGCCCTTCACCGCTTCGGCATTGGTCTCCGCTACCTCATCGGCGATGCCAAGCTCTTTGATGCGCTTCCGCGTCTGGGAGGAATGCGATGTGGCGACGATGGTTCGCACGGCGCCTTGCGCCCGCGCTGCGCGCGCGATGGACGAGCCGATCAGGCCCGTCCCGATGATGGCGAGGCGGTCGAAAAGGGGTTCGCTCATCGGCGAGACGAGCCGTTAGCGCCCATGAAGGAGGTGAGCGCGTCGAGCACGGCGCGGTTCTCCTCCTCCGCGCCGATGGTCATGCGGAGCGCGTCGGGAAAACCGTACTCGGTCACGCGCCGCAAGATTATCCGCTTGTCGTGCAGGAATTTGTCGGCCTCGGGCGCCGACTTGCCGTTGCCCTTCTCGAAATGCAGCAACAAGAAGTTCGCGGCGCTCGGCGTCACGCCGAGGCCGATAGCTGAGAGCGCATCGGCCATGCGCGCGCGCCATGTCTCGTTGTGTTCGACCGCGCGCTGCAACCATGCCTGATCCTGCAATGCCGCGACGCCTGCGGCGATAGCAGGGCCCGAGACATTGAACGGACCTCTGATGCGATTCAGAACGTCGGCGACCTCCGCAGGACAATAGGCCCAGCCGATCCGCAAATAAGCAAGCCCATAGATCTTGGAGAAGGTGCGCGTCATCACAGTGTTGGGTGTGGTGGCGACGAGCTCGATGCCTGCCTCGTAGTCGTTGCGGCGCACATATTCGGCATAGGCCGCGTCGAGCACGAGCAGCACATGATCGGGCAAGCCGGCGCGAAGCCGCTTCACTTCATCGAATGGGATGTAGGTGCCGGTCGGGTTGTTAGGATTGGCGATGAACACCAGCCGCGTCTTGTCGGTCACGCGGCCGAGGATGGCATCCACGTCAGCGGTCAAGTCCTTCTCGGGCGCGACGACGGGCGTCGCTCCGCGCGCGAGGATCGCGATCTTGTAGACCAGGAAACCGTGCTCGCTGTAGATCGCCTCGTCGCCTGGCACGAGATATGCTCCCGCCAGCAGGTTCAAGAGCTCGTCGGAGCCTGCACCACAGACGATATGGAGGGGATCGAGCCCATACATCTTGCCGATCGCCTCCCGCAGCGCGCGGGCTGACCCGTCGGGGTAGCGCGACAAGGAACTCGCAGCCGCGACGTAAGCCTCGATGGCGCGAGGGCTCGGTCCGAACGGCGTCTCGTTGGACGACAGCTTGATGACTGCGCGCGCGCCGGGGAGCGCGCTCGTTCCGGGCACGTAGGGCGCGATGTCGAGAACGCCTGGACGGGGGCTTGGGCCCCGTTTGGCGGCGGCCATCTGTCTCACTCCTCGGTGGGTGTTGCAGGCGGCCTCTCATAGGCCCAATCCTTGCGCCAAGGCAAAGAAAAGATTGACTTTCGGCGGTAAGCTCCTAGCTAACGCCGAATTGTTGGATTGGAGTTATGCTGACCTCGCGGTTCGAGAAATGGATTTACCAAACGCACCTTGTCATGCCCGCGCAAGCGGGCATCTAGTAAACACCGCGGGCTATTGCTCGATAACCGAGCGCGCCATTTACTGGATTCCCGCTTTCGCGAGAATGACAGTGACGGTCGCGGCGGCGAGGGCGGCCAGATGAGCGAAACCCCTACGGCGCAGTCCATCACCGACAGTTCGGTGCGGCTGGCGCAGATCACCAATCCGCAAAGCCACATCGTCCATTTCAACGAGAAGCTTCAGCTCGACTGCGGGAGCGAGCTCGCGCAGTTTTCCATCGCCTATCAGACCTACGGCGAGCTCAACGCCGCCAAATCGAACCTCGTGCTCGTCTGTCACGCGCTGACCGGCGATCAGCATGTCGCAAACCTGCATCCGGTCACCGGCAAGCCGGGCTGGTGGGAGACCATGGTCGGCCCTGGGAAGCCGATCGACACCAACCGCTATTTCGTGCTGTGCGCCAATGTCGTCGGCGGCTGCATGGGCTCGACTGGTCCGAGCTCGACCAACCCCGTCACCGGCCGCCCGTTTGGCCTCGATTTCCCGGTCATCACGGTGCGCGACATGGTGCGCGCGCAAGCCCGGCTGCTCGACCATCTCGGCATCCCCGACGTGCTCTGCGTGCTTGGCGGCTCGATGGGCGGCATGCAGGTGCTGGAATGGGCGGCGAGCTACAAGAACCGCGTGTTCTCCGCTGTGCCCATCGCCTGCTCGGCGCGGCATTCGTCGCAGAACATCGCGTTCCACGAGGTCGGCCGCCAGGCCGTGATGGCCGACCCTGACTGGTGCCAGGGCCGCTATCTCGACGAGGGCAAGAGCCCGCGCAAGGGGCTCGCCGTCGCGCGCATGGCCGCGCACATCACCTATCTTTCAGACGCGGCGCTGCATCACAAATTCGGGCGCAATCTTCAGGACCGCGACAAGATCACCTTCGGCTTCGATGCCGATTTTCAGGTGGAGAGCTATCTGCGCCATCAAGGCCTCTCTTTCGTCGACCGCTTCGACGCCAACTCCTATCTCTACATCACGCGCGCCATGGACTATTTCGACATCGCCGCGGATCATGACGGCGTGCTCGCCAACGCCTTTGGCGGCACCAAGACGCGCTTCTGTCTCGTCTCGTTCACGTCGGACTGGCTGTTTCCGACCGAGGAGAGCCGCGAGATCGTTCATGCGCTGAACGCCGTCGCCGCCAAAGTGAGCTTCGTCGAGATCAAGTCCGACAAGGGACACGACGCCTTCCTGCTGCACGAGCCGGAGTTGTTCGATACCATCCGTGGGTTCGTAGGCGCGGCGGCGCGCAAGCGGGGGATCGCGGCATGAACCTGAACGTGCCCCCGCATACCGTGCGCGTTTCGGATACGAGCCGCGTAGACCTTCTGCTCATCGCTGAGATGGTGACGCTCGGGGCGCGCGTGCTCGACGTCGGCTGCGGTGACGGAACGCTGCTCCGTTTGCTTGCCGAGAAACGCGGCGTTGACGGGCGCGGCATCGAGCTGTCTCAGGCCGGCGTGAACTCGTGCGTGGCGCAGGGGCTCGCCGTGATCCAGGGCGACGCCGATACCGACCTCGTCTACTACCCCGACCTCGCCTTCGACTACGCGATCCTGTCGCAGACCATCCAGGCGACCTACTCGCCGCGCGATGTGCTGCAGCAGTTGCTCAGGATCGGCAAGCGCGCCGTGGTGTCGTTCCCCAATTTCGGCCATTGGCGCGTGCGGGCGGGGCTGATGTTCGGCGGCAAGATGCCCAAGACCGACAATCTGCCGGACCGCTGGTACGACACGCCGAACATCCATCTTTGCACCATCAAGGATTTCCTCGATCTCTGCAAAGACGTGGGGGCCAAGGTGGAGCGGGCGGTTGCGCTCAACGCCTATGGCCGCAAGATGGGCGTTTCCATGCCGTTCTTCATGCAGAACCTGTTCGGCGAGCAGGCGGTGTTCTTATTGTCTCGGTAAAATCTGTCCGCGCGGCGTGACCCCGGCAGGCACCGGCACGATGCGGCGCCGGGTCTTGCGCAGCTCGCGCAAGGGCACCGCGGCGTAGACCTGCTTGGTCGCCTCGACCAGGATTACCCCGGAGAAGGTCGGCCACAGCACGAGCCCGAGCCGCTCCCAGAACACCGGCCAGCGCAACAGGACGCGCCAGTTGAATGGCGGCATATAGAGCGCGTAGTCCCAATCTTCGGGCGAGAAGAAACATTCCTTCAGGAGCTTGTTGAGCTGGGTGCGGCTGAACGGAGTGCCATAGCCGAACGGCGTGGTATCGACCCGCGCCCACAGCCCGCGGCGATTTGGGACGATCATGAGCAGCCGCCCATTCGGCTTAAGTACCCGCCACAGCTCACGCAACAGCACGCGCGATTTTTCCGACCATTCGAGCATATGAACGAGGATGAGGCGGTCTGCGCTTTCGTCGTCGAGCGGAAGCTCGGTCTCCTCCACCAGCACGGTCAAGGACTGGCCCTGCTCGGGCCACAGGATGGCGCCGAGCTCGGCAGGCATCAGCGCGCCGAGCCTCTGCGCCTCGCCACGATAGATTGCAAGATAGGGCGTGGCAAAGCCGACGCCGAACACCGACAAGCCCTTGAGGTCATCCCAGCGGCCGCGCACTCGCGCGCCAAGCAGCCTGCGCACCACGACGCCGAGCGGGCAGGCGTAGAAATCCTTGAGGTCGATGGCGTCGAGCTGCATGGACCGATCCGGCGCTACTAGCGTTTAAAAGTCCGTTCTCGGCTGCTCCCGGTTCCATTTCAATCCCCTTTACGGGGATGCTACGGTCCGGCCGGCCCTGAGAAGTGACGAAGGAGCGCCATGGCACGTCTTGAAGTTCATCAATTCCCGACGCGGAGCGACAATTACGGGGTGCTCATTCACGATTCTGACACAGGCGCGACAGCGGCAATCGACGCGCCTGACGCAGAGGAACTACTCGCCGCATTGCATGAAAAGGGCTGGACGCTAAGCCATATCCTTACCACCCATCATCACCACGACCACACTGCCGGCAACACAATCGTGAAGCGCATGACCGGCTGTTCCATTGTCGGCCCCTCTAAAGAGGCGGACTCGATCCCCGGCATCGATGTCGAGGTCAAGGAAGGCGACACGATCGAAATCGGAAATGCCAAGGCGCGCGTAATCGAGACACCTGGCCACACGAAAGGCCATGTCAGCTATTACTTCCCCGCGGACGGCATCGTCTGCGTCGGCGACACGCTGTTCTCGGTCGGCTGCGGCAAGCTCCTCGAAGGCGACGCCAAGACCATGTGGTCATCGCTCGAAAAGCTCGCGCATCTCCCGCCGGAGACCAAGCTCTATTGCGGGCACGAATACACCAACAACAATTGCCGCTTCGCACTGACCGTCGAGCCGGAGAACGCGGCGTTGCAATTAAGAGCCGTCGAGGTCGCGACACTTGCCGAGGAGGGCAAGCCCGCCCTGCCCACCACGATCAAGCAGGAGCTCGCCACCAATCCCTTCTTGCGGCCATCGAGCCCAGCCATCCAGAAGAGACTCGGCATGGACGGCCGGCCGCTGGACGAGGTCTTCGGCGAGATCCGCCGCCGAAAGGACCGGTTCTGAGTTATGAGCGAGCCGCTAACCGCCGACGCGATCATCAAGCAGTTGAACCTCGCACCGCATCCTGAGGGCGGCTATTACCGCCAGACCTTCAAGGATGAAGCGGGCCATGACGGCCGCGCGCATTCGACCGCGATCCTCTATCTGCTCAAGGCGGGTGAAGTGTCGCGCTGGCATCGCGTAGACGCGGCTGAGGTCTGGCACTGGTACGGCGGGGCGCCGCTCTTGCTCGAGATCAAGAATAGCGAGACACGCCACGAGTGCCGCTTAGGCTCAGACTGGCTCAAAGGCGAGCATCCGCATGCCGCTGTCCCGGCGCATGCTTGGCAGAGCGCGCGGAGTCTTGGGGCCTGGACGCTTGTCGGCTGCACCGTCGCGCCGGGTTTCGAGTTCTCAGGCTTCGAAATGGCCCCCGAGGGCTTCGAGCCTTAAGCCTCAATCCATGAATTGGCCGCCGTTGATGGTGAGGGTCGAGCCAGTGATCCAGGCCGCCTCGTCGGCAGCGAGGAACACCACGCAACGGGCGACCTCTTCCGCCTCGCCGAGGCGACCCACCGGAATCTGACCGACAATCGCTTTCATCACGTCGTCCGACACGCCAGACAGGAGATCGGTCGCGACATAGCCAGGCGCGATCGCATTGACGGTGATGCCCTTGCGTGCACTTTCCAGCGCAAGCGCACGCGTGAAGCCGATCATGCCGGCCTTGGCGGCGCAGTAATTGGTCAGCCCGAGCTGGCCCTTCTGCCCATTGATCGAGGAGATGTTGATGATGCGACCGAAGCCCCGCTCGCGCATGGCGTTGATGATCGGCCGCGTCATGTTGAACAGCGAGTCAAGATTGGTGCGGATCACCTCCGACCATTGCTCGTGGCTCATCTTCTGCAACATGGCGTCGCGCGAGATGCCGGCGTTGTTGACCAGCACCCGATCGGCCCGACCTCGTTCTCGACGCTGACGATCCCCTGCTCGCAGGCGGTGTAATCGCCCACGTCCCATTTGAAGACCGGGATCTTGGTGTCTTTCTTGAAGGCCTTGGCGGCTTCGTCGTTGCCGCCGTAATTGACGGCAACGTTGTGGCCCGCCTTCTTCAACGCCTTGGCGGTCGCCGCGCCGATGCCGCGCGTACCTCCAGTGACCAAAGCCACTCTTCCCATCCTCTCCTCCCTTAACTTGCGCTCTTCTAGGCGCTCTCGATCGACATTGAACGCGATTTCCCCGCGGAACCGCGGAGAGTGAGACGAAATCTAAACGTCGAGCGAAAGCGATTAGTCCCGCTCGACGCACATGGCGATGCCCATGCCGCCGCCGATGCAGAGCGTGGCGAGGCCTTTCTTGGCGTCGCGCCGCTTCATTTCGTGCAGCAGCGTGGTGAGGATACGCGCGCCGGAGGCGCCGATCGGATGGCCGATGGCGATCGCGCCGCCATTGACGTTGACCTTGCCGGCATCCCAACCGAGGTCCTTGTTGACGGCGAGGGCCTGAGCGGCGAAGGCCTCGTTGGCCTCGACCAGGTCGACATCGCCGATGTTCCAGCCAGCCTTCTTCAACGCCTTGCGCGAAGCCGGGATCGGGCCCGAGCCCATGACCTTGGGATCGACGCCTGCGGTGGCCCACGAGGCGATGCGAGCAAGCGGCTTCAAGCCCCGCTTCTTGGCTTCCTTCGCCGTCATCAGCACGACGGCGGCAGCGCCGTCATTGATCCCGGACGCATTGCCGGCCGTGACGGTGCCTTCCTTGTCGAAGGCCGGCCTGAGCTTCGCCGCGTCCTCGACCTTGGCGCCCTCGCGGATATATTCGTCATCGGCCACCACCGTCTCGCCCTTGCGCGTCTTGACGGTGACGGGGACGATCTCGTCCTTGAACTTGCCGGCCTTCTTCGCGGCCTCAGCCTTGTTCTGCGAGGCGGTGGCGAACTTGTCCTGCTCCTCACGGGTGATCTGCCACTTACGGGCGACGTTCTCCGCGGTGTTACCCATGTGGTAGCCGTTGAAGATCTCCCACAATCCGTCCTTGATCATCGAGTCGGTGAACTCGATCGCCCCCATCTTCTGACCGCTACGGAGATGGGCGACGTGGGGGGCAAGGCTCATGCTTTCCTGGCCGCCGGCGACCACGATGTCGGCATCGCCAGAGGCGATCTGTTGTGCTCCAAGGGCAACGGCGCGGAGACCCGAGCCGCACACCTGGTTCACGCCGAAAGCCGTCTTGTCCACGGGAACCCCGGCAGCGACAGCAGCTTGCCGCGCCGGGTTCTGCCCCTGACCCGCGGTCAGCACCTGACCCATGATCACTTCGTCGACGTCGCCCGGGTCGACCTTGGCGCGCTCGAGCGCAGCCTTGATGGCGATCTCGCCTAGCGCATGTGCAGGCAAGCTAGACAGCGAGCCGTTGAACGAGCCAACCGGCGTCCGCGCCGCGCTCACGATGACAATCTCTTCGTCCTTCATACCGATCTCCAACTTCGCAAGGGACCAAGGTCATAACTTAGTGATTCTGTCTATGGAAGCCTACGGTTCCACAACCATTAAGCTCTCCTGGCAAAGCCTCTGGTGCTTTGCACAAGGAACGTGCTACTGATTTCGCAGTTGCGGCATAAAGCAACCTTGGGCTTTGGGCTCAAGGAGTAGGAGCGCTAGGACGTGGCTAGGGACGCTGAGCAAGACAGTCGGCCGGTCATCATCAAGAAGTACGCAAACCGTAGGCTCTACAATACCGATACAAGCACCTATGTGACGCTCGAAGACCTCGCCGAGATGGTACGGTCCGAGCGGGATTTTGTGGTCTACGATGCCAAGACCGGCGAAGACCTCACGCATTCCGTCCTGACACAGATCATCGTCGAGCAGGAGAGCAGAGGCACCAACCTTCTGCCGATCGGCTTCTTGCGGCAGCTGATCCGCTTCTACGGCGACTCGATGCAGAAGCTCGTGCCGAGCTATCTCGAATTCAGCCTCGACTCGCTCACCCGCCAGCAGGAGCAATATCGCCGGCGCTTCGCCCATGCCTTCGGCACGGCGGCTTTCGAGGCGATGCAGGAGCAGGTGCGCAAGAATTTCGCGACCTTCGAGAAGGCGCTTGGCCTGTTCAGCCCCTTCGCCAAGACCGACGCGACCGGCGAAGGCAATGGCGAGCAGCCCGCGGCGGGAGAGGCCAAGCCTGCCAACAGCAAGCCCGCCGAGGACGAGATCGCGACGCTAAAGGCCGAGCTCTCGGCCATGCAGCAGCGGCTCGAGCAGCTCTCCCGGCGCTCCTAGCCTTCATCTCCCGAACATTCCCTCGTCATGCCCGGCCGAAGTACCGGGCATCCACGAATTTCCGTCCGTGCCTTAGTGCATAGGCCAAATCGTGGATCGCCGGGACAAGCCCGGCCATGACGAACTAGCAGAAGAATGATGTAAGAGGGAGTTAAGCCGCGCGGGCGGCGGCGGCGCGGCGCATATGCGCGGCGGTGAGGTCGGCTTCGACTTCGGCGCGGTCCTCGGCAGTCTCGGCGAGAAGATGAATGTGCACTTCGTTGGCGCCGATCTTCGCGCCCTCGTGACGGAGATGAGCGAGATTGAGCGTCACCGCCTCATCCTTGGTCTGGCCGAAGGCGAGCGCCACCCGGCTGCCGTCGTCGTAACGGCGAACGAGGATATAATTGGCGCGCGGTAGGGCAGGGCAGCCGATCAGCGTATAGACGCTGTGGAGGTGGCGGCGGCCTGAAGCCCCGCGCCAATAATGGAAGGCCTGGTCGAACGCTGCTTCCGAGCAGACAAGGGCCGGCTCGTCGGCTGGGCCCCAGTGGTTACCCTCGACTTCCACCTTGCGCATCCACATGGGTTGGAGCCCCGTTAACCAGTAAATCGCCCTGTCAAATGGGTTGACGTATGGCGATTTCAAGACACCACCGCGATTCTCTAGAACAAAGATGGAACATTCGGCCGAGGTGAGTCAAGCATTCAAAGGTTAACGGCGCCAGAACTGGCTGGTTCCTTGGCTTTTGCCTCCGCCACCAGGCGGTTGGAGGCCGTCTCTATGGAATCGGTGAGTCGCGACAGGAATTCCGTCTTGGGCAGGCCAGGGGGGATCGGATCGAGGAACTCGACGACGATGGTTCCGGGCTTCCTGCTGACGCTTCGCCTTGGCCAGAACAGACCAGAGTTGAGCGCGACCGGCACGCACGGGATGCCGAGCGCCTCGTAGAGCAGCACGACGCCGGTCTTATAGTCGGGCGGGGCGCCAGGCGGCCGCCGGGTGCCTTCCGGGAAGATGATGATCTCGCGCCCGTCGGCGACGCGCTTCTTGGTCTCGCGCAGCATGGCGCGAAGCGCCGCCGGCCCTTTGTCGCGGTCGACCGGGATCATCTCGAACTTCCACGAGAACCAGCCGTGAAACGGAATCCAAAACAGCTCGCGCTTCATCAACAGAGACGGATCGCGGAATAGCGGGATGAGCGCGAAGGTTTCCCAAGCCGATTGATGCTTCGAGGCGACGAGGCAAGCTCCTTTGGGCAGCTTATCGTGACCTCTGACTTCGAGCCGCGTGCCGACGATGACCTTGAGCAGCCACAGCTCGAACCGCCCATGGACGGCGAGCGCGGCCATCGCCCAGCGACGGGGTGCGAACAGAAGCGGGCTGCCGATGACGACAAACAGTGTGGTCGTCACATAGAACAGAACATTGAACAGGAGCGAGCGGGCCATCAGGCGGAAGCGGCGTTTATGGCTCGGGCACGTCCAAGGGCCCGGTGCCGCCCGGAAGCAACGCGCGGAGCATATTGGTGGCTCCAAGCCGCCCGCGCGCCGGAAGGTATTTCAGATATTCGGACAGCAACAGCTTGGTCGTGCCGGGATAAGCCCACCACGGATCGAGATGCACATTGTTGTCGACCACGGCGTAAGGAATGAGAGTGACGCCCGGCATCACGCGCGCAAGCTCGGCAAGCGCGCGCGGCATGTGATAGTTCGATGTCACCACGATGATCGAATAATATTTGTGAAGCGCCGCCCACTCGCTCGTTTCGGTGGCGTTGTCGATGGTATTGCGCGCCTCCTTGTCGATATCGACGCAGCAGGTGAAGTACTGATCGCCTTGGCTCGCGAGGTTTTTCAGCTCCTCGGTGGTCACCGTGCGATTGACGCCGGTGATCAGGACGCGCTTGGCCTGGCCCTGCGCGAGCAGCTTCATTGCCCGGTCGATGCGGGCGACGCCTCCGGTGAGCACGGCGATCCCGTCGGCCTTCTGGTGCGGTGACCGCTGCGTGCGCTCGATGCTGTTGGCGAACACAACGAAGCCGATGATCAGCATCACCAACAGCAAGATCAGGAAATCGAAGATGAGCCGAACGCCGCCCAGGAAGCCGCTGAAGCGCCTGAAGCGCTCACGACCTTCTTTCTCTTCCTCCCTCACTGCTTGCTCCTGGTCTTCTTAAGCGGCGCAAGAATAGGCATAAATCGCGGCGGCGCGAAATCGCCAATGCTCGTGTGTTGGAGGGCGAACGAAGTCGACTCAGGCGTAAGACTTCAGCACGCGGATGACGCCAAGCCGCGAGGTGATCATGCATAGGGAGGCGACCACGATGACCACCAGGACGCAGAGAAAATAGCCTGGAAGATCAAGCTCGCCCGAGCCGATCAGCCGCTGCGTTTCTGCTGCGGTCACGGGGCTGCCGCCAAGCATGTGGGTGATGAACGGCAACAAGAGAAACGCAATTGCCGCAGCCACCGCGCCCATCAAGCCGGCGCGGACGCCGAGCCCCAAGAAATGGCGCTCAAACTCGCTGCTAATGAAGCGCTCATTGGCGCCCACGAAATGCAACACCTCGATGATCTCGCGGTTCGACGCCATGGCGCTCCGCGTCGCCGACACAATGACGGCGATGGTCGCGGCTGCGACGAGGCCGAGCACGGCGATACCGCCAAGTGCGGCCGAACGGGTGAGCGTCCTGATCTCGGCCTGCCAGCGGCGGTGATCGTCGAGTGTCACACCTTCGAAGTTTTGCGACAGCGCCGTCTTGATGAGGTCGATATCCGGAGGATTGGAGCGGTCGATCTCGACCGCGATCAACCGCGGGATGGGCAGAGCTTGGAGCGCGCTCGACTGTCCAAGCCACGGTTCGAGCAGCTTGGCAGAATCCTCTGCCGTCAGCGGCTTCACCTGGGTGATCCCCCTCTGCTTGGCGAGGAACAGCGAGACGAGCGTCATCTTCTTCTCGATGTCGGCCTCGTTGACCGGATCGAGCTCGACGGTGATCTCGCTCGAGATGTCGTTGACCCAAGCCTGCGCCGATTGATTGATCATGTACACCGCGCCTGCGGTCAGACAGGCGAGGAATGACATGATAGCGATCACCACGGTGAGCGCGTTGCCGGCGATCGAGGCGGGAGGGACGATCGGCACCTGCTTGCTCTGGAAGCGGGCAGGGAGCCGCGCGGCAAGTCTCACCGGCAATAGTCCTGTGAGCAGGTTGCTCCACGGATAATCCCTTATGTCGTTGAGCAGCGTCATAAGCTTTCAGCGCACACGTAGGTGACCGTTGTGGAGCATAAGCCGCGGCGCGTTGAGCTGGTCCATCAAGGCATAATCGTGGGTCGCGATGATGACTGAGGTGCCGAGCCGATTGAGCTCGACGAACAACCGTAGCAGGCGGTTGCCGATTACCGGATCGACGTTGCCGGTTGGCTCGTCGGCAAGGAGCAGCTCGGGCCGGCCGATCACGGCGCGGGCGATGGCCGCGCGCTGCTTCTCGCCGCCCGATAGCGTCTCCGGGTAGGAGTTGATGCGGTCGCCAAGCCCAACCCAGCGCAACAGGTCGGTCACATCCTCCTTGTAGCTGGACTCCTTCTTGCCCATCACCCGCAGCGGCAGCGCCACGTTCTCCCAAGTGGTGAGGTGGTCGAGCAGCCGGAAATCTTGGAACACGATGCCGATCCGGCGCCTGAGCCCCGACCGGCCGCTGGCCGACAGCTCCGACACATTCTCGCCGAACACGAAAATGAGCCCTCGCGTCGGCCTGAGCGACATAAAAAGCAGCCGCAAAAGCGTGGTCTTGCCGGCCCCCGATGGTCCGGTCAGGAAATGAAAGGACCCAGGAAGCACGTGGAAGGTGACGTCGCGCAGGATTTCGGGGCCCGAGCCGTAGCGCAGCCCGACATTGTCAAAGCGAATCACCCGGGTTCCTTAAGCCTCTTAACATTGCGGAAGATAGGCACTTTATGCTGAACTGAGCCTCCGGTATCAATGGATTTGGGCAAGGGCATGGGGCCCGGGGAAATCTAGGGGTAGCGAGCCTGTTCGGCTCTTTCCGCGATGGCAACACTCATCATCTGCCCGGTCTGCGAGACGCGCTACGAGGTCAAGGCGGCCTTCCCGCCTGAGGGCCGCAAGGTCCGTTGCTCGAAATGCGGCCATGTCTGGCAGGCCCAACCCGTCGTACCTGAGCCGGCCGCCGCTGCCGCTCCTCCCGCTCAACCCTTTACGGTGAAGCCTGCGGCGGCACCTGCCGCCAAGCCCAAGCCGAAGCCCGCTCCTGCTGGCACAAGTCCCGGCGTTGGAGCATTTCCGGGCGTCACGCAACCCGCGCCCCCGCCGCCTTCGCCACAGCCGAGCTTGACCGAGCGGGCGTCTGAGGCCGGAGCCGATGCCGAGTTCGAGGCCGACGAGGACCTTGCCGCCCAGGTTGCGCAGATCAATGCCGAGGCTGCCGCTGAACCTCCACCGCAAAAGTCGGGAGGCATTTTCAGCAGGCTCGCCGCGCGGCGTTCTGGGGCTACACCTCCGCCACCTCCGCCGGAGCCTCCAAAGAGCGATGCCGCGACGGCGGATACAGCCATGTCGGACGCAGCCATGACCGACGATGGACTCGACCCGGCGCTGGTCGCCGCCGCTATGGCCGGCATCGACGAGAGGGATCTCCCCCGTGAGAAACCGCCACGCAAGAAGCTGTCGCCGGTAACCATCGGCTGGGCTGCGCTCGGGCTCCTCGTGGCGCTCATCCTTGGCACACTGATCTTCGCGCCTTCAGTCGTGACATCGCTGCTGCCAGGTGCCGCGCGCCTCTACGGCGGCAGTGGCGAGGTTGCCGGTCTCGCCTTCGAAGGCGTCCGCTACGGCTGGACCAACCAAGACGGCCAGACCGTGCTCGAGGTGCAAGGCGACGTGGTCAACACTAGCTCTTCCCCCGTCGACGTGCCGACAGTCGTGATCGCGCTTCGTGACGAGAGCGGCGAGGAAATCTCGGAGTGGACCACCGAGGTCGGCGAGCAGGAGCTTGCGGCCGGCGAGCACGCGCCGTTCCTAAGGCAAATTCCCTCGCCGCCGAGCAATGTCCGCAGCGTCAAGGTGCGTTTCGCCAAGGCCGACTAGGATCATGGCGGAGACTGCTGCGGCGCTCGACATCAAGCCGCTGTTCAGCGCCGAAAAGATTTCCGAGAGGGTGGAAGAACTTGCGCGCGAGATCGCGGCGGCAAGGCTCAAGGACCTCATCATCGTCGCGGTGCTGAAGGGTAGCTTCATCTTCGCTGCCGACTTGATCAGGGCGCTTTACCGGCACGGGCTCAAGCCGGAGATCGATTTCATGTTTCTCGCGAGCTACGGCGCCGGCACGCATTCGAGCGGAGAGGTGGAAGTTTTGCGCGAGGTCGAGAGTAAGCTCGAGGGCAGGGACGTGGTGATTGTCGACGATATTCTCGACTCGGGCCGAACGCTTGCCTTCGCCAAAGCGTTTCTCGAAGCGCGCGGCGCCAGCAGGGTCATGACCTGCGTCTTGCTCGACAAGCAGGTGCCGCGTGCGGCCGCGATCGCGCCGGATTTCACCGGGTTCCGCTGCCCGCCGGTATTCGTAGTGGGCTACGGCACGGACCTCGCGCATCGCTACCGCGAGCTTCCGTTCATCGGATATGTGACAGGCAGATGACCGCCCTCAAGCTCATCTTCGCGATCATCGGCGCGGTCGTTCCGCTGGTCGTGATCGTGCAGGCGTTTCGCTCGAGCGCGCAAGACCGCTGGCCCGAAGGCGTGCTCACCGGGTTCTATCTCGGTGTGCTCGGCTCGATCAGCGTGATCGCCCTTCTCGCCTATTTCGATTGACGCCCTGTTCTTCGATGCAAGAAGGCATCGCCACTCAGGGCAGCTGTATGGTCCCTTTGTATCTGCCGCCAGAAAGGGTGTCGGTAAGATTTTGGTACATGTAAGTGCCGCCGCCTTTGACACCCTCGTATTTGCCGGTTCCACGCGTCTTTGTGTACGTGTAATCCTTGAGGTGAGAGCCCTCCTCCCAAGTCAAGTAAACCTTGCCCTCCGGATAATTATCGGTACAGGTCCCGCTACCCTTCCAGCTCTCGTCGGGCATATATTCGTACTTTCCCGCGCAGTCCTCGCTGATCGTCGGTTCGGCGGGATCGTCGGGGATGAGGACGCAGCGCATGGCAGCGTCGATTAGCTTGTGTCCTTTTTCGGGCTCCTTCACGTCCCACTTGTCGGTTACGCAGGCCATTGCGCCCGTATCCTTGACGGGCTCGCCCGCATTTGCCGCTCCACTTCCAAGAACGCAGAAGGTTGCGGGCAACAGCACCACAAAGAGCTGCTTCAGCTTCTTCGCGTCGCTAGGTGAGCTTAAGTTCGGAATGGTGGGTTTCATTTTTGGTAGCTCCAGAGTTGAACCGAGCTCGTTCTGAGATCTGCGTTTTGCCGCTGAGCGTAGCGCAGCGAATTGAGCAGTCCTAGTATGTAACAAGTATCAGATGGCCGGATGCCTACCAGGCAGCAACTATTTCGCAGTAGTTGGAGCTAAGCGTGGCGATCATTTCGCGCGATCGCTGGAGCAACATCGATCAGAAAGCGATTCGCGAGCAACTGGATCGCGTTCTTCGCAGCCGCTCGTTCTCGAAATCGCGGCGTAGGCAGCGGTTCCTAGAGTATATCGTCGATGAAGCTCTGGCCGGACGGTGCGATAGGCTAACCGGCTACAGCATTGCCTTGGAGGTGTTCGGCCGTCCTGAAACCTTCGACGCCACCGTCGACCCCTTGGTGCGCGTCGAGGCAGGACGGTTGCGCGACAAGCTTCGAGAATATTATGCGGTCGACGGTCAAGACGATCCTATTCATATCGACTTGCCGAAGGGCACATACATTCCGCAAATCGAACTTCGGCACGAGAGTGCTCAGCACGTTGCTCGCCGAAGGCGCGCTTTGAGGCAGGACGTCTCCTCGACCGTTCCCTCCGTCGCCGTACTCTCATTCGATGATTTGAGCGCCGACCAGAACCTTGGCTATCTAGGGGATGGTGTCGCCGAAGACATCATTACAGCGCTCTCGCACTTCCCCGACTTGACGGTCGTCGCCCGCAGCTCCTCATTTGCTTACAAAGGCAAGGCTGTCGATATGCGGCAGATCGGAAAAGACCTAAGCGTCGACTACGTTGTCGAAGGCAGCGTCCGCAAGGACGGCGATAAGCTTCGCATCGTATCTCAGCTCATTGAGACGAACGATGGCGAGCATGTTTGGGCCGAGCGCTTTGACAGGGTAGGGGGAGATCCGTGGGAACTCCAGGACGAGATCACCGGATTGATCGTGAGCGCCATGACGGGCGAGAAAGGCGCATTAAAGCAAGCACAATACCGGCAGGCGTGGGAGAAGGGTGCAACGACACTCGAAGAGTATGATTATTATCTTCGTGGGCATGACCATCTCTTGACATACACCAAAGCGGGGATCGCGCGGTCAGGCGAGATTTGGCGAGAAGGACTGATGAAGTTTCCAGCTTCGCCGCTGCTCAGGGTGAAGCTCGCTTGGCACCATATGGTTCGTGCCTACACGTTCGTCAGCGATTATCCATCTGCCGATATTCGAAAAGCCGGCGAACTCGCGCGACAGGTTCTTGGAAGCGAGCATGTGTCTCAGCAGGTCGCGATGCTTGCCAACTGGCTTATGAGTTACGTGCTTGTTCACGAGAGGGATTTCGATGGCGCGCTGACCTCCGCGGACAAGACGCTTGCTCTGGCGCCCTATGACATGTTCGTGCGGTCTCGCCTGGTGATGGTGCTTGTGCAGGCTGGCCGGCCGGAGCAGGGGCTCGAATGGGCCGACTAGGTTGCGGCCCGGGACATGGCACTAGGCTGGTCCTAC
>JBKOUI010000025.1:0-11910 GCA_046723315.1 Pseudomonadota bacterium
CGCAACCGCCGCGGCCATGGGCAAGCAGGCCGCACAGGATATGGCAAGCGCGACCACCTCTTCCGCCCGAAGCGCGCCAAGCTATCCCTCATCGAGCTATGCGGCGGCAGGCCAGAGGCGAAGCTCCTAACGGCCGAAGCCAGTTTGGAACTGTCAGCGCGGCTGGACTAGAACGCCCAGCCCGGATCGTGGCTGATTTCGTGGAAGGCCTTGTGGATCGCCCCTCCCCATCCGTCGCGGATGGCCTGGAGATAAGGGTCGTCGTCTTCGAGCCTGATGGTGAAGTCTTTCTTCAGCGAATTGCGCCGGTAGATCAGAAGATCGATGGGTGGGCCGACCGAGACGTTGGAGCGCATGGTTGAATCAAACGAGATCAGCGCGCATTTCGCCGCGTCGCTCAAGCTCGTGTCGCGCCGGATGATGCGGTCGAGGATGGGCTTGCCATATTTCACCTCGCCGATCTGGAAATAGTTGGTGTCGCCCAAGGCCTCGATGAAATTGCCGGCATCGTAGATCAAGAACAGCCTGAGCTGCCCCCCTTTCAGTTGTCCGGCCAGGATGAACGAAGCGCTGAAATCGACGTCGTGCTGCTGGAGATAGCCGCCGTCGATCTTGTGCACCTCGCGGATGGCCGTGCCGATGACGCGCGCGGCGCCGAACATTGAATTCACGGCGTATAGGTCTTTTTCCGGATTTTCGCTGTTGAGCCATTCGCTGATCAGGCTGATCACGCCTTGGGTAAGCGAAAGATTGCCGGCGGTGAGCAGCGCGAAGAAACGTTCCCCCGGCTTCTCGAAGGTGAACATCTTGCGGAAGGTCGAGACGCGGTCGATGCCCGCATTGGTGCGCGAGTCCGATGCGAGCACTACCCCCTCATCGAGCAGGACGCCGATGCAATAAGTCACGTGGCCTCTCTATTGGGCTTGCTGTTGTTGCTGGCTTGGGAAACTCACCCTCACCTTCATGGTTTCGGCGCCGCCGCCGCTCCTCACCCCCCGCACCGGCCCCGCCTCAGCATAGTCGAGGCCGATGGCAGTGCGAATATAGGCATCGGTCGCGCAGGCACGATTGGTCGGGTCGAACCCCACCCAGCCGAGATAGTCGACAAAGGCCTCGGCCCAGGCATGGCTCGAAGCATGGGCCTCGTGGCCGGCGCCGTGGCTGAGATAGCCGCTGACATAGCGCGCAGGCACGTCAAGCGTGCGACAGACGGCGCAGAAGATATGAGCGTGGTCCTGGCACACGCCAGCCCCCTGCTCCAGCGCTTCCGAGCCGGTGGTATGCACGTGTGTCTCCCCTTTTCGGTACTCGACGGCATCAGCAATGGCGAGCATGACCTCGTGCAACGTTTCGATCAGGTCGTTCTTGCGCTGGTTCCCGAAGCGCGCGGCGAAGTCGTGGATCGCGGGCGAAATGACAGTGTGGGGCGTCTCCCGGAGATAGATTGCTGAGGGCAGCTCCGACGGCGCCATCCCCACCACCCCGTTTGTATCGCGCGTGCGCACCAGCCCGCACACCTTGATTTCGAGATCGCTGACCGGCTCGGCCACCGTCAAAGTGTGGCAGAGATTCCCGTATTGGTCCTGCCAGGCCGTGGCGACCGCGCCCGGGCAGGAAAGCTTCCAGCTCTCGACGGTCTGCGTCCGGCCAGAGAGCGGCGTCATGCGCAGATACTGCGTGCTCGACAGCAGAGGTTCGGAATAGCTGTAGGCCGTGGAATGCTCGACGCGGATCAGCATGGGTCTATGCGGCCCCCGCGACCGGGGCCCGTGTCATCAGGAAATCCTCCTGGAGTTGGGTGCCGAGGCCGTTGTTCTGCGCGATGAAATCGGTCAGGAACTCGTGCAGGCCCGACTGGAAGATCTTGTCGATGCGGCCGTATCGCAGCCGCGCGTAGGTTTGTCCGGCCAATCTTCGGCATTCGAGCTGCTTCTTGCCGGCAAGATCGTCGAGCGTGTTGATGATCACCTCATAGCAATGATGCAGCGAGCGGGGCATGTCGGCGCGCAAGATGAGAAGCTCGGCGATGCGCCATGGGTACACCGTGTCATGATAGACGCGACGGTAGGCGCGGAAGGCACCGACCGAGCGGAGCAGCGCGCCCCATTGGTAGTAGTCCACGTAGCCGCCGACCTGCTCGGTCTCGGGTAACAGCACGTGATATTTGACGTCTAGGATGCGCGCGGTGTTGTCGGCGCGCTCGATGAAGGTGCCGAGCCTGATGAAGCGGAACGCATTGTCGTGCAGCATGGTGCCGAACACCACGCCTCGGAAGAGATGCGAACGCTCCTTCACCCAATCGAAGAAATCGCGGAAGCCCCAGCGTCTGACCCCTTCGAAGTCGAGGTTCTGCACTTGCAGCCAAGTCTGATTCAGGCTCTCCCAGGCCTCGCTCGAGATGGCCGAGCGCTGGGCGCGGGCATTCTCGCGGGCAAACCTGATGAGAGACCAGATCGAGGCGGGATTGGCAGGCTCAAGCGCCACGTAGCGGATGATGGTCTCATGCGTTAGCTCGCCGTAGAGCTCGTCGAAACGGCCGTCTCCCGGCGCGATGGCGAGAATCGGCTCGAAATGGAGCGCCTGCTTGTCGAGGGTCGAGGGCAGGAGCGACATGCGGAAGGACACGTCGAGCATGCGCGCCGTGTTCTCAGCCCGCTCCATGTCGCGGGCCATCCAGAACAAGTTCTCTGCGGTGCGGCTCAACATTAGGCGCGCTCCAGAACCCAGGTATCCTTGGTGCCACCGCCCTGGCTCGAATTGACCACGAGCGAGCCTTTGCGCAGCGCAACGCGGGTCAGTCCGCCTGGGATCACGCTCGTCTCCTTGCCCGAGAGCACGAACGGCCTGAGGTCGACGTGGCGCGGCACGATCTCGCCCTCGACCAGCGTGGGCGCGGTGGACAGCGCAAGCGTCGGCTGGGCGATGTAGTTGTCGGGGTTCTGCATCACGCGGAGCTTATAGGCTTCGCGCTCCTCGGCAGTCGAGGCCGGGCCGATCAGCATGCCGTAACCGCCGGAGCCTTGCACCTCCTTGACCACGAGCTTGTGCAGATTGTCGAATACGTGCTGGCGCTGTTTCGGCTCGCGCAGCATGTAAGTGTGCACATTGTTGAGGATCGCGTGCTCGCCGAGATAGAACTCGATCATCCGCGGCACGTAGACATACATTGCCTTGTCGTCGGCGACGCCGGTGCCGAGCGCGTTGGCAAGCGCCACCCGGCCCGAGCGGATCACCGAGAGCAGCCCGGGTATGCCGAGGGCCGAATCGGAGCGAAAAGCAAGCGGGTCCATGAAGAAATCGTCGACACGACGATAGATCACATCGACCTTGACCGGACCTTCGGTAGTGCGCATCCACACATAGCCGTCGCGCACGAACAGATCGCCGCCCTCGACAAGCTCGATGCCCATCTGCTCGGCGAGGAACACATGTTCGAAATAGGCGCTGTTGTAGCGCCCCGGCGTGAGTAGGACCACGACTGGGTCCTCTGCGCCCGAGGGCGCCACCGCGCGCAAGTTCTCGAGCAGCCGCTCGGGATAGTTGCCGACCGGAGAGATGCTCTGCCCGGCGAAGGCATCGGGAAACAGGCGCATCATGATCTCGCGGTTCTCGAGCACGTAAGACACGCCGGATGGAGTGCGAACGTTATCCTCGAGCACGAAGAAATCCCGCTCGCCGGTGCGAATGAGATCGATCCCGGCGATATGGGCATAGACGTTGTTGGGCGGCTCTATGCCGAGCATTTCCGGACGGAAGGCCGAGTTGAGCAGAACGAACTCGGGCGGCACGAGCCCGGCCTTGATGATCTCCTGGTCGTGATAGATGTCGTAGAGGAAGCTGTTGATCGCCTTGACCCTCTGGATGCAGCCTCGCTCGACGAGGTCCCATTCGGAGCGGTCGAGGATGCGCGGAATGAGGTCGAATGGGATCAGCCGCTCGGTCGATCCCCCTTCGGCGTAAACGGCAAAGGTGATGCCGAGCCGGCGGAACAGCTCCTCGGCTGCATTCTGCTTGGTGACGAGGGAGTCGATCGACAGGTTGTCGAGAAGGCTGGCAAGCTCGGCGTAGCTGCGCCGGACCGTGCCGTCGGGCGCGCGCATCTCGTCGAAGAATTTGGGGGGAGGAAGGGAGGACGGCGAAGCCGTCTCCTCGACCCTTACCCGCTCAGCACTTTGCGGCAAGCCGCCCGTCCTGGTTTGCAAAAATGACCCTGTACCCGAGCTTGGCGCGCTTCCGGTGTTCTATTTTTTCGGCATCTTAATCCGATGCCGTTCTCTTGAGCAACGCCCGTTAGGCCTCGCGTCGTCCTTAATGCTGAAAAATGCTAGAAGCGGCGGGCAGAGTTAAGCCCCGCAAGCCTGACCCCCATGCTCGAGACCGCGCTCACCGCGTTCACCACCTTCTTTGCCGTCATCGGCCCGATCGACACGGCGGTGCTGCTTGCCTCCCTCACGCCCAACATGAGCCCAGCCGAGCGGCGTGCGATCGCCGTGAAGGCGGTGTTCATCGCCACCATCATCATCCTCCTGTTCGCCCTGGTCGGTCAGCCGATTCTGACCCAGCTCGGTGTCTCGCTCGCGGCCCTCCAGACGGCAGGCGGGATCATTCTCTTCATGATCGCGCTTGAGATGACCCTGGCGAGGCGCCCAGGCCCTGTCGCAGCTCTGTCGCCCAAGGAGAGCGAGGAAGCCGAGGACAAGGCCGAATCGCATGCCGAGATCGCGGTGTTTCCATTCGCCACTCCCCTCATCGCCGGACCCGGAGCCATGACCGGCGCGATCGTGCTGGCGGCGAACACCAAAGGTGATTTCGAGCTGCTCGGCGCCGTCATCGCCGCGATCCTCGCCGTGATGTTGGTTACCCTCCTCCTTCTGCTCGGCGCTCAGGAGGTTCATCAGCTGATTGGGGTGACGGCGCGCAAGGTGATCGTGCGGGTGTTCGGCGTCCTGCTCGCGGCCCTTGCCGTGCAGTCAATCTTCAACGGAATTTCCGCCACCCATATCTTCGGCTGAGCGCACGCCTACTCGGCGGGCGCGCGCTGCTCGGTGGGATAAGCCCTCGGCTTGCGCGCGAATCGGCGCATCACGACGTAGAACACCGGCGTGAAGATCAAGCCGAAGATCGTGACACCGAGCATGCCGAAGAACACGGCGGTGCCGAGCGACTGGCGCATCTCGGCGCCGGCGCCGGTCGCGATCATCAGCGGCAGCACGCCCAAGATGAAGGCGAACGACGTCATCAGGATCGGGCGTAGCCGGACCCGTGCGGCCTCGGTCGCAGCTTGCAGTCGATCCTCGCCGTGCTCTTCGTTCTGTCGTGCGAACTCGACGATCAGAATGGCGTTCTTGGCCGCCAACCCGATCAGCACCACGAAGCCGATCTGCGCGAGGATATTCACGTCCATGGTGCGCAACAGGAGTCCGGTGACCGCGGCGAGCAGACACATCGGCACGATGAGAATGACGGCGAACGGCAGCGTCCAGCTCTCATATTGGGCGGCAAGCAGCAGGAACACGAACACCACCGAAGCCAGGAAAATGAAGATACCGGTGTTACCGGCGAGCTTCTCCTGGAAGGCGAGCTCGGTCCACGAGAAGGAGTAGCCCGCCGGCAAATTCGCCTGGGCGATCTTCTCCATCGTGGCGAGGCCATAGCCGGTCGAATAGCCGGGAGCGGTGCCGCCTTGCACTGCGGCCGAGGGGAACAGATTGAAGTGCTCGACGCGGTAAGGACCGGTGATGTTGCGGAACGAAGCCACCGAAGAGAGCGGCACCATCTCGCCCTTGGCGTTGCGCGTCTTTAGATTGCCGATCGCATGCAGATCCTGACGGAAATTGCCGTCGGCCTGCGCCGTCACGCGATAGGTGCGGCCCAGGAAATTGAAATCATTTACATATTGCGAGCCGAGAAAGACCTCTAGCGTAGTGAACACATCGTCGGTGCTGACCCCGAGCATCTCGGCGCGCACGCGGTCGATATCGGCCCACACTTTCGGCGTCTTCGTGCTGAAGGTCGTGAACACGCCGGCGAGCCCCGGGGTCTGGTTGGCCTGCGCCATGATGGCGGTGGCGACCGCTTCGAGCTCTGCAGGCTCTCCGCCGTGCACGTCCTGCACCTCCATCTTGAAGCCACCCGTGGTGCCGATGCCGCGTACCGGCGGCGGCGCCACGCTAATAACGAAGGCTTCCTGGATGCCGGCGAATTGCTGATTAAGGTTGGCGATCAGGGCGGTCGCGCTTTGTCCCTTCTTGGCGCGCTCGGCGAAATCGTCGAGCGGCGTGAACACGACCGCGGCGTTGGGCGCGGTGGTGAACGTTGCGCCGTCGAGGCCCACGATCGGCACGGCATGGGCGATGCCAGGGGTGGCAAGAACCATCTTGGTCACCTTGCGTGCGATCTCGTCGGTGCGAGCAAGCGAAGCACCCGGCGGAAGCTGGATGATGTTGATCAGATAGCCCTGGTCCTGCGCCGGGATGAAGCCGGTCGGCGCTTTCACGAACTGGTAGGCGGTGAGCGCTATCAGGCCGAGATAGATGATGACCATGAATCCGGAGATGCGGACGAGCCGGCCGGTCAGTGTGCCATACCGCGACGAGGTCCATTCGAAGGCGCGATTGAAGCCGTTGAAAAAGGCCCGCACCGGGCGGGTGAAGATATTCTTGTGCCTCGGCTCAGCCTCGTGCGGCTTGAACAGCAGCGCGCAAAGAGCCGGGCTCAAAGTCAGCGACACTAGCAAGGAGATTGCCGTGGCTGTGGCGATGGTCACGGCGAATTGGCGGAAGAACTGGCCGGTGATACCGGTGATGAAGGTCGAGGGAATGAACACGGCGGACAGCACCAGTGCAATGGCGATCAGCGCCCCGCCGACCTCCTCCATGGTGCGGTAGGCGGCGTCGCGCGGGCTCAAGCCTTCGCGGATGTTGCGCTCGACATTCTCCACCACGACGATAGCGTCATCGACGACGATGCCGATGGCGAGCACGAGGCCGAACAAGGACAGATTGTTCAGTGAGAAGCCGAGGGCCGCCAGCATGGCGAAGGTGCCGATCAGCGACACCGGAATAGCGACGATGGGGATGATCGACGCCCGCCACGTCTGCAGGAACAGAATGATCACCACCACAACGAGGATCACGGCCTCGAACATGGTGTGGATCACAGCCTCGACCGATTGCGAGATGAACACAGTCGGGTTGTAGACGATGTCGTATTGCAGGCCTTTGGGGAACGACTTGGCGAGCTCCGCCATGGCCGCCTGCACCTGCCCCGCCGTGGCAAGGGCGTTAGAGCCGGGGCGCTGGAAGATGCCGAGCGGGATGGCGACGCGCTCGTCGAGATAGCCGCTGCGGTTATAGTCGGCGGCGCCAAGCTCGACCCGGGCAACGTCGCGTATGCGAACGACGCGCCCATTGGGGTCGGATTTCACGATGATGTTGCCGAACTGCGCCGGATCAGTCAGGCGTCCTTGGGTCTCGACATTGAGCTGGAAGGCGCCGGGTTGCGGCACGGGCGGCTGGTTGATCACGCCGGCCGCCACCTGCACGTTCTGCGCGCGCAGCGCGTTGACCACGTCGCCGGCGGTGAGGTTGCGCACCGCCAGCTTCTCCGGATCGAGCCACACGCGCATCGAGTAGTCGCGCGCACCGAAGATGGTGACGTTGCCGACGCCGTCGATGCGGGAAAGCACGTCTCTTACGTGCAGGGTGGCGTAGTTGGAGATGTAGAGTAGATCTCGCGAGCCATCGGGCGAGGAGAGATGGATCACCATCATGAGATCCGGCGACTGTTTCGTCACCGTCACGCCGATCGAGCGCACTTCCTCCGGCAACCGCGGCATGGCCGTTGACACACGGTTCTGCACCAGCACCTGGGCGGTATCGAGATTGGTGCCGAGCTTGAAGGTGACGGCGAGCGACATGCTTCCGTCGCTGGTCGACTGCGACGTCATGTAGAGCATGTTATCGACGCCGTTGACTTCCTGCTCGAGCGGCGTGGCCACGGTCTTGGCCACGATCTCGGCGGATGCTCCGGGATAGCTCGCCGTCACTGAGATCGAGGGCGGGGCAATATCGGGATATTGGGCGACGGGGAGGCTGAAATAGGCCACCGCGCCGAGAATAGTGATGATGATGGAGATGACCGCCGCGAAGATCGGCCGGTCGATGAAGAAATGCGAGATGTTCATTGGGCGCCGGGCACCGACTGGAGGGCCGCGCCTTCGACCTTGCCTTGCTCTGGCGTGACCTTCTGACCTGGACGCGCGCGGAGCAGACCGTTGATGATGATCTGATCGTCAGGCGTGATGCCGCTCCTGATGATACGCAGACCGTCGTCGGTGACCGGGCCGAGCTCGACCTGCTTTGGCACCACCGTGCCATCGGGCGTCACGGTGTAGAGCAGCTTGACCGACTGGTCGGTCACGACTGCGGCGTCGGGAACGAGCATGGTGGGCCTGAGTTGCGACATCGGCACGCGCACTCGTCCGAATTGCCCTGGCGTGATGAAGAGATTGGGATTGGGGAAGGACGCGCGCACGCGGATCGTTCCGGAGTTGCGGTCATATTGGTTGTCGACGAAGTCGATGTTGCCTTTCAGCGTCCAGGTCTTCTCGTCCATGAGCTGGCCCTGCACGGCGACGCTGCTGTCGCGCGGCGACTTGATCTCGCCTTGCTGCACCAGGCGCTTATAGGTCATGCCGTCGCCCTCGCTCACGAAGAAGCTGAGCCAGATCGGATCGAGCGAGACGATGGTGGTGAGCAGCGTAGTCGAGCCGCCGGTGCCGCCCATGATCAGATTGCCCACGCTCACCTCGTGCCGCCCCATGCGGCCGGCGACCGGGGCGGTCACGCGCGTGTAGTCGAGGTTGAGTTGCGCCTGGTTGACCGCGGCTATTGACGAGTCGCGCGAGGCAGTGGCGATGTTCACTTGCGCCAGGCGCTCGTCATAGGTCTCTTGCGTCGCATAGTCGTTCTTGCGGAGCTGGGCGGTGCGGGCGAGCTGGGCCTTGGCCAGCTCGAGCTGGGCTTCGGCCTGCGCCTGCTGGGCCTTGGCGGTCTCAAGCGCGAGCTCGAACGGACGCGGCTCGATGACGAACAGAAGGTCGCCTCTCTTGACCAGCTGGCCATCGGTGAAATTGATGGATTCGAGATAGCCGCTCACCCGCGGGCGCACCTCGACCGCCTCGCGCGCCTCGAACTGGCCGGTGAAATCGGCCCACTCCTGAATTTCCCTCATCAGAGGCTTGGAGACGGTGACGGCAGGGGGCGGCGGCGCGGCCGGGCCTGCCTGTTGGCCCTGCCAAAATCCCCAATAGCGATAGAGCAGCGCCGCGGCGGCAACTACGAGCAGCAGCAGGAAGAGGCGCTTTGCCAACCCTCGCCCGCGCGGGGGCGGCGCCTCGGGAGCAGCATGCTTAGGCTCAACGGCCGGTTTCTCGGCGGGTTCTTCAACCGGTGCCTCAGGCCGCTCGAGCGCGATGGTCTCGTCCGGCGCGTCGGCGCCAGCGTCCTCGTCGGGCGTCCGGCGCCCCCCGTTCCGATTTCGCCTCTCAATCATGGCCGCATCTCATGCGAGCGCTTCAACGTCATCTGTGGCTCAATTTCACGCGTTGCAAGACCCGCTTTAATGGAACGCTACTCTGAGGGCCGGTCGAAACCTGGCGCCATTCTAGGATGGCCTTAAGCAGTACCCAGAATAGCTGTCCGGAAGGAATTGGTCGAATGATAAGCCGCTCGAGCCTTAGGACTCACCGAATCCGTGGCTAAAAATGGGCAGGCGACTGCCGCGGGCTCAATGCCACACATCGCCGGGGACCGGAACCCACCTACAGCCGTCCGGTTACGCAAAACAACGCCGCGCCAAGGAAAGCCTCATGCATTACGGACTTAGGGCGTCGCTGCTTGTCATCTTATTGACGCTCAACGTCGCCGGCTGCCGGGACGAAGCGACGTTGCCGGTGGAAGCCGGCACCGGCTCCGATCCCAAGCTCCCTCCGCCAAAGCAAAGATTGATCCCAACCGTAGATGTCGCTCATGCCATAGGCTGGCCGGAAGGGGCGACGCCGCGCGCCGCCTCGGGCTTTGCGGTGAAGGCGTTTGCGCGCGATCTCGCTCATCCACGCTGGCTCTATCTCTTGCCGAACGGCGACGTGCTGGTCGCCGAGACGAGCGCTCCCCCACAGCCCGCGCAAACCGGGCTGATGGCCTGGGTCATGAAGCTCGTCATGAAATGGGTGGGCGCCGACGTGCCGAGTGCAAACCGTATCACGCTATTGCGTGACGCCGACGGCGACGGCGTCGCCGAGACCAAGTCGGCATTCCTGACCGGGCTCGACTCGCCATTCGGCATGGCTCTCATCGGCAATGACTTCTATGTCGCCAATACCGACGCGGTCTTGCGCTTCCCCTACCAGGAGGGCGCGACGGAGATCGTCGCGCAAGGGGTAAAGGTCGCCGATCTGCCCGCAGGGCCTCTCAACTATCATTGGACCAAGAACATCGTCGCCAGCCCTGACGGCTCGCACCTCTTCGCCGCCATCGGGTCCAACAGCAATGCCGGTGAGAACGGCTTGGCTGCGGACGAAGGCCGCGCGCAAATCGTCGAGATCGATCCCAAGACCGGCGCGTCGCGCCCCTTCGCTACAGGCTTACGCAATCCCGTGGGGCTTGCCTGGCAGCCGGAGAGCGGCACGCTGTGGGTCGCGGTCAACGAGCGCGACGAGCTCGGCAGCGACCTCGTCCCAGACTACATGACCGAGGTGAAGGAGGGCGGGTTCTACGGCTGGCCTTACAGCTATTTCGGCCAGCATCTCGATCCGCGCGTGAGTCCGCAGAAGCCGGAACTCGTGGCGAAGGCCATCGTGCCAGATTACGCGCTCGGTGCGCACACCGCCTCGCTCGGACTTGCCTTCTACGACGGCACGCTGTGGTCGAAGCGCTACTTTGGCGGTGCCTTCATCGGCCAGCACGGCTCATGGAACCGCACACCTCAGAGCGGCTACAAGGTTATCTTCGTTCCGTTCGAGGGCGGGCGCCCCTCAGGTCCGCCGGAAGACATCCTCACCGGGTTCTTGAACGAGGCTGGCGAGGCGCAGGGGCGGCCGGTGGGAGTCGCGGTCGACAAGTCGGGAGCGGTCCTCGTCGCCGATGACGTGGGCAACACGATTTGGCGGGTGACACCGGCGACACCGCAAAGCGCGTCGCGCTAAGCCGTCGCTATTAGCTACCAGGAGACGCGCATGCCGGCCTTGCCGCCGACGCCGTCGAGGTCGTCGCCGAAGGTGACGTCGACCTTGGCGAACACGGAAGTGTTGGCGGAGGGATTGAAGAAGTTCACCCCGGCCGAGACCTCGCCCCACACATCTTCGAGATCATCCTCGAGCTTGAAGGTGGTGCCGCTCGAGACCAGCGTCGCCTGATTGTCGTCGGTCAGATTGCCCCACAGGCTGCCGATCACGAACGGCTCCATGGTGGTGCCGGTCCATACCGGCATCGAGGTGCCGACACGGAGGCCTAGGCGGCCACGCACGTTGGGATCGTCATCGAACGACACTCTGTTGCCGCCGAGACTGAAGCCATTGATATCGGCCCAATTGACCGAGATGGTGGCCAGAGGCTCGAGGAAGGCGCCGCCATTGAACGAGCCGAAGCGATAGCCAGAGTCTGTTCTGACGCCGACGGTTGTGGCATCGAGCGAGCCGGGGAACCCGAGGGAGTGACCAGTGTCGATCTCCATCAGGTGCACATTGACCAATGTGTCGACAAACAGTCCGCCTCTCAAATAGGTGGCATAGCCGCCCACCTGCCCACCCGAGAGGCTGAACAGCTGGTTGATGGCGTCGTAGTCGAGGTCGGAATGGATGAAGCCGCCGAGGGCCCCGAACAACAGGATGTCGTTGTCCGACAGCAATCC
>JBKOUI010000334.1:0-6107 GCA_046723315.1 Pseudomonadota bacterium
ATCCTTGGGGGAATGCTCGCTTATCTCGGCGTGATGATCATCGTTGAGTTGTGACAAGCCCCGGCCAAGAGCTCATGGACCGAGTGGGCGCTCACCGGCATCATGACGTTGGTCATCATCAATTTCGGTTACTTTATGGGCGTGGTGCTCGGCGTGATCGGCGCCTGCCTGATGTTTGCTCTGAGCTACAGCCGCATCGGGGTGATCCGGCGTCATCTCACCCGGTACGAGTTCGCCAGTAACGTTGAGCGCTCGCCAGAGCAAACGCGGCTGTTACGCGAGGAGGGCAAGCGCGTCCATGTGTTCTGGCTCTCGGGCTTCATCTTTTTTGGCTCGTCCAACGGGCTGTTCGAGCGCATCAAGCGGGTCATCGAGGGTCAGAAGGAAAAACCGGTCGACTACGTCGTGCTCGACTTTACCTCTGTTCCGGGTCTCGACACCTCGGCAGTGTTGAGCCTGGTCAAGCTCCGTAACTATTGCGAGGAGCATGGCGTCACGCTCGGCTTCTCTGGGCTTAGCGAAGCGATGCAGCTCAGTTTCGAGAAGGCGGGCTTCTTCGGCAGCACGCGGCCGCATCAGCTGTTCAACAGCCGCAACGAGGCGGTCGAATGGTGCGAGGATATGCTGCTTATGCACCACGAGGTGGGCGAAGCTTCGACCTACACGTTTGAGAGCTGGCTGCAGGAAGAGTTCGGCGGCGAGATCGCTTTCGAACGCATCGCTTCCTACATGGAGCGCAGCGAGCTGGAGAAGGGCGAGTACCTGTTCCGGCAGGGTGAGCCAGCCGACTCCATCGTGCTTCAGGCTTCTGGCGCCGTTGCCATCACCATTATCGACGAAGACGGCAGGCCGATCAGGCTGAGACGCATGATCGGGCATACTATCGTCGGCGAGATGGGCTTTTATCGCGGCGTGCCGCGGACCGCACATGTGATTGCCGAGGGGCCGACCGTCGTCTACCGGCTGACGCGTGAGGCTTTCGAGAAAATGCAAGAGCAAGACCCCGCCGCGGCGGGCGCCTTCAACAAGCTGATCATCAGGCTTCTGTCGGATCGACTCGAGTTCGCCAATCGCGAAATCTCGGCCCTGCTCTGATCCTCCCGACCCGTCAGGCTACAGCCACGAGCGCCGCGACGATCGCGAGATAAGTTAGCCCGTGCACTAGCTGGTCCGTGCCGAGCGCACACCAAAACCCGCGGTCAGTCGTGGTCCAGCCGTTGCGTTGCATGACCTGCTCCTTGAACCAATCGACGTGGTAGTGCACGGCGAACTCGGCGAGCGTGATGCCGAGCACAAGCAAGAGCGAGCTCGGCACCAGAATGAGATAGACAAATGGCGTGAGCGCGGCGTGGATGCCGGCATGGAGAAAGCCGCCTGGGTGGCCGTAAGTGCCCTTGTTCAAATACTGATATGGCGTCTGCAAATAGAAATCGGCGACGGCATGCTTGAACATCAAGACCGCGATAGCGGCGAGGGTGAGGATCGCGAGTTTTGGCATTTGTCCTATTTCGACAGGGCTTCGGTTGTTCCGTCCCAGTTAGGCGGCGGAGGGTTGATGCGGAAATAGGCAATGCGCTCACGATAAAGAAGATAGAGCCTCTCGAGATGTGAGCTATTCAATGCCTCGCATTCGCGGCTCAAGGCCTCCGCGGCGTTCCAGTCTCGCGCGCGGAAACGGGCGAGGAATTCGCCGTGACGGGCGGCGAGGTCGATAAACTCCTTGCTTTGTTTGATGGCATTATCGCCGAGCAGCGCGAAGATGCGCGTCGCTTCGCTCTTGCCCTTCACCTTGAGAAGGTCGAGCTCGAGGAAGGCGAAATCCGGCGCCCGCGCGGTCGTGCTCTCGCCCACCACCGTGCCGACGTCATAAGTCTTGGATTGCCCTTCCAATCTTGAGGCGACATTGACGTTGTCGCCGATCACCGAATAGTCGAAGCGGGTCTCCGACCCGAGATTGCCGACGCAGCAGACGCCGGTGTTGAGCCCGATGCCGAGCTTGACCGGCTTGAACGGCGTGCCCTTGGCCTCGGCTTCCTCCTGCCAGCGCCGGTTCAAGCCTTCCATCTCATGCATGATCCGTAGCGCCGCGTTGCACGCATGACTTGGATGCGCCTTGTCGTCGAGCGGTGCATTCCAGAAAGCCATCACAGCATCACCCATGAACTTGTCGATGGTGCCTTGCTCTTCGAGGATAATGTTGCTCAAGGGGGTAAACAGGCTGTTCAAGAAGTGCGTGAGCTCCTCGGCGTCGAGACCTTCGGAGATCGTGGTGAAGCCGCGCACATCGCTGAACAGAAGCGTCATGTCGCGGGTCTCTCCGCCGAGCTTTAGTCGCGAAGGATCGTCGGCAAGCCGCTCAACCAAGGCTGGCGCCATATAGTGCGAGAAGGCATGGCGCACCTGATTTCGCTCGCGCTCGGTGCGAAGGAACATGAACAGCGTTCCGGCGAGGTAAATCGCGGCGAGCGCGACTGCGGGATAAATCGGATCGACGAGCCAACCAAAGGCGCTGAAGGCATACCAGGAGACCCCGATCACCGCGGCGATTGCGAGGGCGCCAAGTACGGCGCTGCCCGCGGCGCCGAGGCGGTAAATGAGGAACGCGATGAGGGTCCCGATCGCGAGGATGTAGAACAGCTCCGCTGGCGTTGCGAAATCTGGTCGCTGCAGGAAGGCGCCGTCGAGGATCTGCTCCATCGCCTGGGCGTGCAGCTCGACCCCGGGCACCGAGGCCTCAAGCGGCGTCGCGCGAAGATCCAGCAGGCCTGCTGCACTCGTGCCGATCAGGAGAATGCGGCCTTCAATCTCGTCCTTGCCGATCTGGCCACTCAGAACCTTGTAGGCTGGCAAATAGCGCCCCTTGGCCTGCGGCGTGAATCTGATCCACATCTGGCCATTCGCCTCGGTCGGAATCTCGAAGTCGCCGACCTTGATGCCGACGATGCCGGTCTTCGCCCCGAAGGATTTCTCGCCGCTTGCTCCCGAGCTCTTCACGAAATAGCTGTTTGCTCCTTGCGCGAGACGCAGCAGATCGGCGGCCAAAGATGGATAGAGCTTGTCGCCGATCCGCACCAACATGGGCATGCGGCGGATGATCTGATCATGCTCGGGGATCCAGTTGAGCGAGCCCGCGCCTTTGGCCTCGTCCTGCAACTCCTCCAGACTTGCGGCGGCGCCAGGGTAGTAGGGGGCGAACAGCTTGGGGTCGTCGCCGCCGAAACTGATGCCGGCCTTGGTCTGGGGAATAGTGGTTGCTTGCGGCGAGGCGATGAACCCGAGCGCTACGGTGCCCTTGCCGATCGCCTCGGCGAATACCTGGTCGTTTGAGGGAAGCTTCTCGACTTCCTGTCTGAGGCTCGCCAAGGCCTCAGACTGCGGCCAGAAATGCAGCGCATTGGCAGGCGACATGCGGTCTGGTTCGGGAAAGACCATGTCGATGCCGATTGCCGCCGCGCCATTGGCAGTGAGCTTATCAACGAGATCGGCAAGAATGGTGCGCGGCCAAGGCCATTGCCCGACCTCCTTCAAGGACTCCTCATCGATATCAATGATGCGGACCGGGAGATCAGGATTGAAGGCTCGCGGACTCATTCGCTGATAAGCGTCGAACACGAGCGAGCGCAGCCTCGCGACGGGGCTTGGATCCCAGACGCGCAAGGCGAGCGAAGCGACGATGACCGCCCCGACAATCAGGGCGTAAAGGAGGCGTGGGCCCATCCCGTATTGATCTAGGCGTGTTCACACTGGAAAGCGCGCCGGCCGGCGCAAAACGCCAGGACCCTAGCCAATGGCGTTAGCTCGCTCCAGTGTCATCTTTCCGGGTATCGGCCCCTTTCCAATTGGTGCGGATTGAATGGAAAAGCGGAATGAACTAGGAAGCTCCGAACCGGGCACCCAACATCTTCAAGGGCACATTTCGTGAACATCTGCATGATCGGGGCAGGCTATGTCGGCCTGGTCTCTGCTGCTTGTTTTTCTGAGTTCGGCTGGAAGGTCACCTGCACAGACAAAGACGCCGAGCGCATCGAGCAATTACGCCGCGGGTCGGTGCCGATCTACGAGCCCCGGCTCGAGGAGCTGCTCGACCGCAATCTGCGCAATGGACGCATCAGCTTCTCAACTGAGCTTGCGCCGGCTGTGGGCGACGCCGATCTCGTGTTTCTCGCCGTCGGCACGCCGATGCGGCGAGGCGACGGTCATGCCGACCTCTCTTTCGTGTTCAAGGCTGTCGAGGAGCTTGCGCCGCATCTCAATGGCTTCACCGTGATCGCCACCAAGTCGACCGTGCCGGTGGGGACCAGCCGCGAGATCGAACGGCGGCTGAAGCAGCTTCGGCCCGACGCCGACTTCGCCGTCTGCTCCAACCCCGAATTCCTGCGCGAGGGCTCCGCCATCTACGACTTTACCCACCCCGACCGCGTGCTAGTCGGCTGTGATGAAGAGCGCGCACAGGCGCTCATGGAGCGCCTTTACAAGCCGCTCGCCTTGCGCAACGCGCCGGTGATGTTCGTAAGCCGAGAATCTGCCGAGCTCGCCAAATATACCGCCAACGCCTTTCTCGCCATGAAGATCAGTTTCATCAACGAGATCGCAGATTTGTGCGAAGCGGTTGGCGCCGACGTGCAGGAGGTAGCCACCGCGATCGGTGCGGACGGGCGCATCGGCAACAAGTTTCTGCATCCGGGACCGGGTTATGGAGGCTCATGCTTTCCCAAGGACGTGGCGGCGCTGATCCGCACCGCGCGCGAAGCGCGCTCGCCGCTATCGCTCATCGAGCAGGTGCAGACGGTCAATTCGGAGCGCAAGATCGCCATGGCTGGACGCGTGGAGCGGGCGGCTGGGGGCTCGCTCAAAGGCAAGACGGTGGCTGTGCTTGGCGTTGCCTTTAAGCCGGACACCGATGACGTGCGGGAGGCGCCGAGCCTCACGCTTATTCCGATGTTGCAGGAGCGTGGCGCAATGGTCAGGGCTTACGATCCGCACGCGCAGGAAAATGCCGAGCCGCTTCTCCCCGGCGTCGCGTGGTGCACAAGCGCGCTAGAGGCCGTCGATGGCGTGGATGTCACGGTCATCGTCACTGAATGGAACGAGTTTCGCGCGCTCGACCTCGACACGATCAGGGCTGCGATGCGCGGCGACGTGCTGGTCGACCTGCGCAATATCTACTTGCCGGCGCAAGTGGGCGCGGCAGGCTTCGCCTACGCCGGCATTGGGCGCTGAACTCTAGCGCTGGCCGGGCCAGTTGGTTTGGGGAAAGAGCCGTTGCAGCTCTTGCTGCTCCTCTCCGCCTCCGCCTCCGTGGTGAACTCGCGGTCCGGGCGCTGGACGCGCCGCAGCCCGCGGCTGATAGGGACGCGGCGTCGCGGTCTTTTTATAGGTTTTCGCCGGCGGCTTCGCAGCCTGATATTTTTGCGGCTTACCCTTGCGCGGCACGGCCGCCTGCACCGCGCAGTGCGGGCCCTTCCATTCCTTCAGCGCATCGAGCGTCGCTTGCTCAGGCTCATCGACAGGCAGGTCGAGCTTGGCGAGAGTGTTGAACTTCTCGAGAGCATCTTGCGCTGACTCGCCCCACGAGCCGTTGACCGGCCCCCGGTAGCAATTGAGGCCCTTGAGCTCTGAGACGATATCCTCGGCAAGCTCTGCGCGCGTCGCACCTTCAGGCAGGGGCGGGGCAGAGGGGGGCGCCACGGGCGCTTTGCCTGCCTCGGCGTTCGTCTCGGCAGCCGCGACCTTGGTGTCAGGGGTAGCATCGAGGGTAGGCTGCGGCTTGACGTCACTGGCGGGCTCGACTGCAATCTCACGGCCGGCGGCTGGAGCGGGCGCTTCATCGTTCGCTTTCGCCGCGAGTTGGCTTGCGGTCTTGGTCTCTGAGGCAAGCTTCTGCTGAAGGATCTCGAGCTGCTCCTGCTGCGCGGCGAGCTTTGCGCCTTGGTCGGCTTGCAGCCGGTCAATCTCCTTGTGGAGCGCAGCGATCTGCGCGGCGGTCTCGGCGGTCTGATCGGCAACGGTCGGGGGTGCCGCGGGCTTGAAGAAGAACTGCCCGGTCAATGACGAATTCTCCCAAGGCACCTGCCTGCCATCGGTTGCCTTGAGCACATCGTTGCGAA
>JBKOUI010000130.1:0-9879 GCA_046723315.1 Pseudomonadota bacterium
TCACAGCTCTTGGGCCGAACCATCGGCGGCGACTGACGGCTTTTGGGAGCGATCGTTTCAGCCGCTTGGATTGGCTGAAAATTGTCGAGGTCAAGTCTCTGTAGCTCCTCGACTATGTCTTCTCGGCAATCGATCAGGAACGCGGTTTCCGCAAGATGTGGGAACACGTCGGTGTCACCAAACTTCACGATGTGATCGATTGCGCGACGAAGTGCTTCGCTACTGAGATGCGTTGGCATCGACTACTGGCAACTCGCTGCCCCCATGCTGCCCCTGTCTAAGCTCTCGTACCTAGTTGTGACCCGAACACTGTGCCGATTTTTGTGCGGCAGCGTTGGCTGATTGTTCCAGCATGACCAGAATGTCTCGGACGAAATTCGTTCGTGGACTCAGCGAATTGGGTGGCTGGGGGACTTGGATTCGAACCAAGACTGGCGGAGTCTGAGTCCGCAGTCTTACCTAAAATAGACTCGACGACCCTTCTGCTCGGGTCCGGACCTGGTTTTGTTAACCCACGAGATACCCCAAAAGGACATTTGCTCTCCAACAAACACCTAAGTCCTTGATATGTTGGCGCGCCCGGCAGGGCTCGAACCTGCAACCCCCAGATTCGAAGTCTGGTGCTCTATCCGTTGAGCTACGGGCGCTTTCAGACGTAATTGACAGTAATTTTTCGGCCTTTTCATACACAAAAACCGAATTTGAAAGCGGAGAATCGAAAATTCCCGACCTGAGTTACCTGCCATACCGCGGTCACGGGAATTGCTAAGATAACAGCGGCCAACGTGGAGGGCCCGCGGCCTCATGCATGCGGCCGCTTGGGGCAGGGGACTTGCGTAATATGGCGTTCGGTTTCGCTGCCTTGCGCGATTGGGGAGGAGGGGCACGCCTGCTATTCCGCCTTCAGGCGGTTCTCCTCGGCCTGATCTGCTTTGCCGCCGGCGGCGTGCCGCGATTGTTGCCGGCGCTCTTAGGGCTGTTCGCCGTCGTTGCCGCCTTTCACGTCTTTACGGTCGAGCCGAGGCTTCCGCTCAAGCTAGCCAAGACGGCCTTCGCGGCTGCGCTCGCGACCTTCACCGCCTATCTCTTCATCAATGCCTTGTGGGCACCCGATCCCCTCGCCGGACTCGCTAAAGCCGCCACCGTGCTCGCGCTCTCGATCAGCGCATTCTTGATCGCGGCGTCCTATTCGTTGCGCACGGGCGCCGAGGCTCGCGTGCTCGCGAAGTCGGCTCTTGCCGGACTCATCATCGGCGCGGCGTTCCTCTTGTTCGAGATCGTGTTCCACGAGTCGGTCATGCGTTTCGTCAACAACCATCTCGTGCAAGTCTTCGAGATCACGCCGAAGAAGATGAAGATCGAGCACGGAAAGGTCACCGAACTCTCGGCATTTGTCCTCAATCGCAACGTCACCAGCCTCGTGCTTTTGCTCATTCCTGGCCTGTTGTTGACCGCCGCCCTTCCCACAAAGCTCGCCACTCGCGCGGGTATTGCCGTACTCGTGGTGGTCACCGGGGTAATAACTCTTCTGTCGGAGAGCGGCACCTCGGTGATGGCGTTTTTCATCGGCGCGCTCGTGCTTGCCCTCGCCACCCTATCGCTGAAGTCGGTGCGCTTTCTGCTTGTCGGCGCCTGGACCATCGCCGTGATGCTCGCCGTTCCGCTCGGCTCACTGCCATACAAACTCGGCTGGGAGAATTGGACCTGGCTCCCGCCCGCGAGCGTCGCAGCGCGCTTCTACATCTGGAAATATGTTGCAGACGAGGTCTACGAGCGGCCGCTCACCGGGATCGGCATTCGCGGTTCGCGGGACCTGCATCTCAAGATCCCGACCGATGCCGCCGACCCGAGCCACAATACCTATGCTTTGAAGGGCCGCGAAGCGCGCCATCCCCACAACATTTACTTGCAGACCTGGGTTGAGCTTGGCGCGATCGGAGCGGTGCTTTTTCTTTGTGTCGGCCTCGCTGGACTTTGGGTCGTTTCCGCTTGGCCGGTGCCATTCCAGGGAAGCGCCTATGCGCTGTTCGCCATCGCCAGCGCGGTCGGCTTATCAGGATTCGATTTCTGGCAGACCTGGATGCTCGGCGCTGTCGCGTTCGCCTGGTCAGAGATGTGGCTCGCCTTCCGTCTTCCTGCGTTTGCATCGCTTCGCGCCGATCGAACGAACCCGACCACGAGCACAGGAGGAAAAGCTGCTTTACGCGCCACAATAGCTTGATAGATTAGTCGTATAGGATCAACGCTCCAGCCGCTGAGCTAGGTATTGACGGGTGAAGGCGGCCCGGAAGCTACAAGGTTTGAATATTGTGAGTGGGCCGAGCGGCAATGCCCGCACGGCTGCCAGAGCTTCGCGTGATTTGACCGCGGTGCGAAGCGAGACCGGCAACTGCGCGGGAGGGAGCCCCTCGCAGATCGTAGCTAGGGCGCGGGCGAACGCGCCGGCCGATGGCCTCTTGGGGGCAGCCCAGGGCAAGGACGACACGGGCGTGCAAGCGCCGCACGTACCTTCGATTTACGGCGCTCTCGATCTCGGCACCAATAATTGCCGCCTCCTCATCGCCAAACCCTCTCGCCGCGGCTTTCTCGTCATCGACGCCTTCTCCCGCATCATTCGCCTCGGCGAGGGCGTATTGACCACTGGCAGCCTCTCTGAGGCGGCCATGAAACGCACTATCGAGGCCCTGAAAGTCTGCGCCGAGAAAATGAGCCGCAGGGCGGTGACGCGCTCGCGGCTAATTGCGACCGAAGCCTGCCGCATCGCATCCAACGGCGGTGAGTTCATCGAACGCGTCCGCCGCGACACTGGTCTTTCCATCGAAATTGTCGGGCAAGAGACCGAGGCCAAACTTGCGGTCTCGGGCTGCGCCTCCTTGATCGATCGCAACTGCGACTGGGCGCTCGTGTTCGATATCGGCGGTGGTAGCTCGGAGCTCATCTGGCTGGACCTCGCCAGATTCGGCCGGCCCTGGCGCCGCACGCTTCACGATCGCGTCGACGTTCAGTCCTGCATCGCCGCCTGGACGTCATTGCCGATCGGCGTGGTCAATCTCGCCGAGCGCCATGGTGGCCGCGAGGTCACGCGCGAAAGCTATGAGGCGATGGTCGAGGACGTGATGGCGGGCCTCGAGGGCTTCGAGGCGAAGCACCGCTTCGGCGAGAAGATTGCGCGCAAGCGCGCTCACTTCCTCGGCACCTCAGGCACCGTGACCACGATCTCCGGCATCCATCTCAAGCTTCCCGTCTACGAGCGCGCCCGGGTCGACGGATGCTGGCTGACCGCGCGCGACGTGCGCGCCGTGTCGAGCGAGCTCACCGCCATGAGCTACGCGGAGCGGGTGGCCCAGCCCTGCATCGGGCAGGAGCGTGCCGACCTCGTGCTCGCAGGCTGCGCCATTCTCGAGGCCCTGCTCAGGACTTGGCCCTGCCAGCGCTTGCGGGTGGCAGACCGCGGCTTGCGCGAGGGCATCCTTGCCACGCTCATGGCGGAGGATGGCCATGACCGCCGCGGCGCGCCGCGCCATGATGGAGACGGCCGCCGACAGGCGCATCCGTTTCGATGAAGCAGTAGTCCTAGGCCTGGGAGGCGGGCGCAGCTTGCTCCGCCACGCCAACCTCTCGCGCCCGGGCTGACAGGCTTGAGCCAGCCTCCTTCGGCAATAGCGAGAAGATCAGCGACGAGGTCGCAGCGATGACTGCGACGATCAGGAAGGCGAGGGGGAAGTCTCCAGCGACCACAGTGTCGTCAACACGTCCCATGCGCTCGACCTCGAGCACGAGTGCGCCGATCGCAACGCCCGCCGAGAGTGAGAGCTGCTGCGCCACGGATGCGAAGCTCGTGGCTCGGCTCATCGCCTTAACGTCGATATCGGCATAGGCGATCGAGTTGATGGATGTGAACTCGAGCGACTTGAAGAAACCGCCGACAAGCAACACGGCGAGGACTACCGTGTGTGGCGTGCCGACAGTGAACATCCCCATGGCGGCGATGAACAAGCTGCTCACCACGGCATTGACCACCAGCACGCGCTTGAAGCCGAAGCGGCGCAGAATGGGTGCTGCCGTCGTCTTCATAGCGATGGCGCCAACGGCGCTCGCGAAGGTGAGCAGCCCGGACTGGAGCGGGTTCATGCCGAAGCCCAATTGCAGGAAGAGCGGCAGCAGAAACGGCGTGGCCCCAACGCCGATGCGGTAGAGAAATCCGCCGACCACGCTGGCAAAGAACGTATCCACCTTGAGCAGGTCGAGATCGAGCAGCGGCGCCTTGGCCTCTCGCGCGTGGCGCACGTAGAGCCAACAGCCAATGACGCCGACGACAAGCAGCGTCACCACCACCGCCGGTGGCAGCAATCCTTGGCCAATGGTGGTGATGCCGAAGGCAAGCCCTGCGAGTCCGATGCCCGACAAGATGAAGCCTTTGACGTCTAGCGGCGGCAATCCCTCTTCGCGAATGTTGGCGACGTAGCGGGTGGCAAGGATGACGCCGAGCAAGCCGACCGGGATATTGATCCAGAAGATCCAGCGCCAAGACGCAAAGGTGGTGATGAAACCGCCGAGCGGTGGCCCGATCACCGGGCCGAGGAGGGCCGGCATAGTTAGCCAGGCAAGCGCCGAGATGAGCTCGGCCTTTGGTACTGTTCTCAGGATGACGAGCCGTCCGATTGGCACCATCATCGCACCGCCCATGCCCTGGATGATGCGGAACAGCACGAAATCGGGCAGGCCTTGGGCAAAGCCGCATGCCGCCGAGCCGAGCGTGAAAACGACGATGGCCGCGCGGAACACTTTGCGTGCGCCGAATCGGTCGGCGACCCAGCCGCTCAAAGGGATGAACACGGCGAGCGATAGAAGATAAGAGGTCAGCGCCAGCTTGAGCGCGATCGGGTCTTCGTGCAGATCGGTGGCAATGGCCGGCAACGACGTCGCGATCACCGTCGAGTCCATCGTCTCCATGAAGAGAGCGATGGCGACGATGAGGGTGACGAAGTAGCGGGGCATGTGGCAGGTGTTAGACGGCGGATAAGGCGCTCATGGGGCGAGAGAAGCCCTAAGGTCAAGCTTTTGCAGGCGTTCTTGCCCATTAACATACGGTAACGTGATGAAAGGGCGCTCCAAGGAAGGTTCGGGTGGAAATCGCAGGCTCGCGGTGCGGCTGCGCACCGCGAAGGGGCGCAAGCTTGCATCGACGCGCTGGCTCACTCGTCAGTTGAACGATCCTTACGTCGAGGCGGCAAAGCGCAGGGGTTATCGCTCGCGCGCGGCCTTCAAGCTCGCGGAGATCGACGACAAATATCATCTGCTGAGGCCCGGCATGAGCGTGGTCGATCTCGGCGCCGCGCCTGGAGGCTGGACTCAGATCGCCTCACAGCGGGTGCAGCTGATGGCGGGAAAGGGCAGGGTGATCGCCGTCGACCTTACTGACATGGAGCCGATCTCGGGCGTCACAGCGCTCAAGCTCGACCTGACCGATCCCGAGTCGGCTTATCATATCCGCGACGCCTTGAACGGCAGGAAGGCCGACCTCGTGCTGTCCGACATGCACGCGCCGGCGACCGGCCATAAACAAACTGACCATTTACGCATCATGGGCTTGGTTGAAGCCGCGCTCGATCTCGCCGAGCAGATCCTCCTGCCGGGCGGCCCATTCCTCGCCAAGGTGCTGCAGGGCGGCGCCGACAAGGATCTCGTGGCGAGACTCAACCGGTCCTTCGCCAAGGTGCGTAACGTGAAGCCGAAGGCGTCCAGAGCCGAGTCCGCCGAGATGTACGTGCTCGCCACCGGCTTCCGCGGTGGTGTCAACCTGACGCCTGACTGAAGTTCTTTTTCGCGGCGATTCCCCGCGGTACGTCCCACTTGACGACGCGACAATATTTCGATATTTCTAGAATCATGGAAGCGAGTCAGGCGGTGCAAGCCTTGGGGGCCCTAGCGCAGGAGAGCAGGCTTCGCGTGTTTCGCCTGCTTGTTCGCGCGGGCCTGGAAGGGTTGGCGGCGGGCGATATTGCCGAGCAACTCGCTGTGCCTGCCAATACGATGTCTGCACATCTTGGCGTGCTGACGCGCGCCGGACTGATCGTGTCCCGCAAGGAGGGACGATCGGTCATCTACGCCGTTGATATCGAGGGGACCCGCAAGCTCCTATCCTTCCTGGTCGAGGATTGTTGTCGGGGACAGCCGGAGGTCTGTCGCTTGATTGCCTCGGCGCTGGCGCGCTGTTGTTGTTAGGAGGCCGCATATGCGTGAGGTCCGCGCTTCGCCATTGAATGTGCTGTTTCTCTGCACCGGGAACTCGGCTCGCTCGATCATTGCCGAATCTCTCCTGAATCGCTTGGGGCGCGGAAAATTCCAGGCGTTCAGCGCCGGCAGCGAGCCGAAGGGGCAAATTCATCCCCTCACGCTCAAAATCCTGCGCAAATCAAACTTCGATGTAAAAGGACTGCGCTCGAAATCGTGGGAGGAGTTTGCGCGCCCCGATTCCCCGAAATTGGATTTCGTGTTTACGGTTTGCGATAACGCCGCCAACGAGGTGTGTCCGGTTTGGCCTGGGCAACCAATGACGGCCCATTGGGGCGTGCCCGACCCGGCGGCGGTCAGAGGCGACGAGGCCGAGAAATATCTCGCTTTCGCCGATACGATGCGAATGCTCAATCAGCGCATCGGCATCTTCGTCAACCTGCCAATTTCCTCGCTGAGCAAGATCTCGCTCCAGCAACGCCTGCACGACATCGGCAAGGTCCGACGCTCTACTGAGCCAGCTTGAACTCGCGTGCGCCTCGTCGGCTTGTCTTCAAAATATCGCTCGCCTCGTCGGGCTGGCCTCACGCCCGAAATGTCCGTCATGTGAGGCCGAAGGCGTCCAGAGCCGAGTCCGCCGAGATATACGTGCTCGCCGCCGGCTTCCGCGCCGCGCAAGCCTAGGCGCTGCCGCTCACGGAACTGTGCTGCCGAACGATCTGCTCGCGCAGCCCGCGCGCTGCTAGACTGTGTGCAACGTCTGTGGCCCCAATATCGGGAGTGCCCGCCATGAACATCGAAGTCGTGAAGGACTATTACGGCAAGGTCCTTAAATCCTCAGACGATCTCAAGACCTCTGCGTGTTGCGATGGCGGCGGCGTGCCGGCACATCTCGAGCCTTTGCTCGCCAATGTGCATGAGGAGGTGAGGGCGAAATATTACGGCTGCGGCATCGTTGTGCCGCCGGCGCTCGAAGGCGCGCGCGTGCTCGATCTCGGCTCAGGCTCAGGGCGCGACGTGTACATGATCGCACAGCTCGTCGGGCCTCACGGCGAAGTGGTGGGCGTGGACATGACCGACGAGCAGCTTGCCACCGCGAAATCCCATATCGAGTGGCACACACGGCAGTTTGGCTATGAGCGGTCCAACGTGCGCTTCCTCAAAGGCTATATCGAGGCGCTTGGAGAGCTTGGGCTCGAGCCGCGAAGCTTCGACGCGATCGTGTCGAACTGCGTGATCAATCTCTCGATCGACAAGCCGGCCGTGCTACGCGGCGCCCACGATCTGCTGAAGCACGGCGGCGAACTCTATTTCGCCGATGTCTATTGCGATCGGCGACTGCCGGATGTTGTGCGCGCCGACCCGGTTCTATATGGCGAATGCCTCGGCGGCGCACTTTACTGGAACGACTTCCTGCCGATGGCGAAGCGCGCGGGTTTCCTCGATCCCCGGCTCGTGACCAGTCATCCCATCGAGATCAAGAATGAGGCGATGAGACAGAAGCTCGGTCAGGCCAAGTTCTTCTCCGCCACTTATCGGCTGTTCAAGCTCGACGGACTCGAGACGGCTTGCGAGGATTATGGACAGGCCGTCATCTACCAGGGAGGCCTGCCCGAGCAGGTGGACGCCTTCGAGCTCGACGGCCATCACCTCATCGAGAGAGGCAAGGTCTTCCCCGTCTGCGGCAACACCTGGCGCATGCTCGCCGACACGCGCTTCGCCCCGCATTTCGAGTTCATCGGGGATTTCGGCACGCATTACGGAATCTTCCCCGGCTGCGGCACGTCGATTCCGTTCGCGACCGCGGCAGTTTCCTCCAAGTCCAGCGGGAGTTGTTGCTAGTGTGAGAGGCAAATCCTCGTCATGCCCGGCCCGAAGTGCCGGGCATCCACGACTTGAGGATTGTGCCACAGTGAAAATCGTGGATGGCCGGGCCACGCCCGGCCATGACGGTATTGAGGGAGGGGGCAGGGGATGAAGTTCGACCTGACACGGCGGCTCGCAGGCGAGGCGCTCGGCACGCTCATCCTGGTGATGGCGGTCGTGGGCTCCGGGATCATGACGGAGCAGCTCGCCGGCGGCAATCAAGCCATCGCTCTTCTCTGCAACACCATCGCGACCGGCGCCGTGCTCTACGTCATCATCACGATTTTTGCGCCGGTCTCGGGCGCGCATTTCAACCCGGCGGTCAGCCTCGTGACTTGGCTGCGCAGTGAGCTTGGCGGCCGCACCGCACTCGCCTATGTCGCGGTGCAGATCATAGGCGGCTGCTTGGGCGCGGTGCTCGCGCATCTCATGTTCGGGCTCAATTTGTTTCAGCTGGGCACCAAGGCGCGCACTGGCCTTGGCCAATGGGCGGGCGAATTCATCGCCACGTTCGGTTTGATCGCCACTATTCTCGGCTGCGTTCGCTTCAAGCAAGAGGCGGTCGCCACCGCCGTCGGCCTTTACATCACCTCGGCCTATTGGTTCACGGCCTCGACGTCGTTCGCCAACCCGGCGGTGACCATCGCCCGGAGCTTGACCGACACATTTGCCGGCATTGCTCCGGGCGATGTCCTTGGTTTCATCGCGGCCGAACTCCTTGGCGCGCTCGCCGCCGCTTATCTCTTCCGTTGGCTGTTCAGGACTGCCTAGTAGTACAGGCAATCCTGGTAGCGGCTCCACCAATAGGGGCTGCCGGTGATGATGGCCTGCCGGCGCAGCCAGGCGCAATTGCCGTAACCGTTATAGGCGTAATAGCCGCCGCCATACCAGAACGGGGAGCCGACGAAGAACCGGTTGTGGTGATGGTGATGATCAAAATTCCGGTTCCAGTTGCCGTTCCAGTTGTTGTGGGCGAAGTTTCGGCCATGCCAGTTCGAGCCGCCATGCCAGTTGCCGCCATTGAAGTTCCCCCTGGCCATGCGGCCCATGTGGCCGCCACCGCCGCCCATATGGCCCAGCGAGGCGTGTCCGCCACCAATTCCGAGGCCGCCGCCGCCGCCGAAGTGGCCGACACCACCACCACCGCCGCCACCCATATGGCCGCCGCCGCCTCCACCACCACCGCCACCGTGGCCAACGAGATGGACCAGGCCGGAAGTGCTCTTCAAGTTGAAACTAGGGGCCGCATTAGCGGACAGCTGCGCCGCCGCCAGCATGGCCACGCCGCTCGCAAGAGCGGCTATTGTCATTGGGTACCGCATCGGAAATTTCCTTTCGTCGATCTTCGCGCCGCTCGCACTGCAGGGCGCTAAGCGGCAAAGCTTCGCGAGAGAAATGCCCGCCTCCGGCCGTTGTTCCTGGAGGGAAAATTGCTCGCTATGGGGTGCGAGGCGCGGTAGCTTTGGCTTTCAACATATTGTAGACCCAAGCCTCATCGCCTTTGCAAATTCACGATAAGGTGATATTGGAGGCCGCCAACCGGTGGCGGCCTATTCATCCGCGCTTGTGCGTCGGGCCGCCCGCTTTTTGATGAGGTTGGCCGATGCCCGATGGGCAGCCCCAAGCTGACAAGAGACAATTTCCCGACGGCGCCGTTGCGCTCACCTTCGACGACGTGCTGATCAGGCCAGCGGCCTCCAACGTGCTGCCGAACGAGGTCGATGTTTCCTCGCGCGTGACGAGGTCCATCGCCTTGCATGTCCCGGTGCTGTCCTCGGC
>JBKOUI010000117.1:0-6929 GCA_046723315.1 Pseudomonadota bacterium
GAAGATCCTGAAAGTGCGCCCGGTGAAGGCCGCCAAGGACGCCGTGTAAGCGAAAAAAACGCCGGCAAGTTCTGCGTGTTAGGGAGGCGTTGTGCAACGCCCTCTTGAAAGGCGGGCAACGCTTCCCCAGCTTGGCGGCAACAATTTCGAGCAAGTCTGGGGAGAACGGCCATGAAGGCGCGCCGGCGTAACGATCGCCCTCCAGGATCTCGAAACGTGCGATCTCATCGATCGAGAGCGCGGCATTATCACGATTGTCGATCGCGCCGGACTTGAGGCCAAGGCAAACCACCTCAATTAAGTGCGTAAATGCCCTCTTCGCGGGACCAAGCCGTGAAGCCAGGCGCCCTTCACTTCTTGATCGGCGCGTAGAACATGCTGTCGATTTCGGCGATATCATCGTCGTACAGGCGCTTCACCTCGATCATGGTTCGCGGCGGATAAGGCGGTCCGCCCCATAGCTCCTTCTGCGCGGCCTCGACCATGGGGGCATAACGTGGCAAGTCACTGAGATAGACGGTGAGCCGCACGCAGTCCCTGAGGCTTGCACCCTTCGATGCCGCGATCGTCTCGATGTTACGGAAGGCTTGGAGGATGCGCGCTTGCGGATCCTGCACCAACGTGTTGGTCGCGGGATCTACACCCTGCATGCCGGCGACAAAGACGAAGTCGCCGCTCTCGCTCCGAGGCTCCAGGTCCCCACCGCCTTTATGGCGCCGGGCGGATCGAGCGTCTCGACGCCGCTCGGCGACTCAGCGGGTGCCGCCACGAAACTTCCCACTAACGCGAGTGCCGTCACCAAAGGAACGCCGATGCGCTTCAACATTTCAGTCCTCCCTTCCCTAATCCCCGATCGCCCCCTATCCGGGTGTGGCGTCAGATCACCGTCATAAACGAGGCATGTGCCAGAGGCACTATCAGGGCTGCGCCGGCGCCGAAGCGCGGCGCGATATCGCAAAATCATTTCGGCTGCGATGGTGTAAGCTCGGCAGGCGGGGCTTTACGAGCCGGCGGGGATTAAAGGGGACGGCAGCTCAGACGATGTGCAATTTCCGGACAGTGCTTGGCGCAGGTGGTGTGCTGGTTGTCGCCAGCGCAACGGGGGCGGCTGAACAGATGGCCTATAGCGTTACCGTCAAGGGCGACTGCAAATCGCAAATGATCATGGGTTGGGACGACTGCAAAGACACGGCTACGTACACAGCCTTCAAGAGCGGTAAATACACGTTCGAATTTGTCGATAAGTACAACAATGTCTATGTACTCGCCGGCGCCAAGGATCGCCAGCTCGACACGAGTAACTTGTATTCGAACATCAGCACGATAGACGCCACCGTCGACGGCAAGAAAGTCGTGGATCCGCAAACTATGGGTGGATGCAATACTAAGCTCAGCCCCGACGGCGAGAAGTTCGTCTATATCGACTGCGCCGTCACCAATTCGAAGCGGATCACCCTGAAGTTCAGAATAACGAACATCACCGACGTGCAGCGGACTTTTGCTCAGTAAGCATCAGAGGACGCACCAGCCGTCTTGGATATTCGGAATTTCGGGGTTTGACGTCTACTGCGCCGCTTGCGGCACCGAGACCGCGCCAGGGCCTTTGCAATCGCCATACGCGGGAGCGCCATCATAGTTCAGGCACGAGGCTGCCTGCGCGTTGTCGCTCGGGCCAAGCGCCATGGGAAGCGCGGATCTTTGCTCGGTAATGCAGCCGGCTAGCGCCAGAGGCAGAACCAGGATTACCAGCCATTTCGCCATTGGACGCGGCGGATTCAAAAGCCCGAGAAAGAGATATTGCCGCCAAAGCTAAAAACAAGGGGCCAAGCAAGCGCCGAAGAAGCGGCTAACAACGAATAGGTTGACCGAAATCGGCGGCGCGGGCCGCATTGCCGGTGCAACAAGTCCCAAGGAAGCCGCCTTCAGCGGGCCTCTTTCGACTTGAGATACTCTTCGACCTTTCTCGCCAAGGCGCCCGCGGCGTGCACCGCCTCGCTGAGTTCCTGCTCGGAGACCCCGAAGCGGTCTTTCCAATAGGCGACCTGGTAGGACTGGTTCAAGTCAATGCGAGTTTTGTTGCCGTAGTCTCGCTTCTTCGGTGGGTTGACACTGCCCATATCAACTTCTCCCGTAGCGCTCGTTCGTCCGACCGCACATGGGCGAACCGGGTGCCTCACGCGCGACTCCGGTCCGGCATGGCTTCAGCATGCATCAACCTGCCCGCGGAAGCCAAGCCCTTTCGAGAGGTCGTTGGACTAATTCCCGCACACCTGGGAGCCGGAGGTGCAGACGAAGGGCACGGTAACGCCAGTCCAGCAGGTGGTATAGGTGCGCGCGGTCACATACGACCCGACGACGATACTGGTCGAAACTTGCGGCCGCACCGTCTTCCAGAACGGGTCCGGCTTGACCTGCCGCGCCTTCATGGTGATGCCGCGCCAGCCGTTCTTGGCCTTGAGATCTCTTGCGCTTTTCGCCGCCAGCGCCTGCGCCAGACTCAAGGCCTCGCCTTGCCAATTTCCCCCGTGAGTCGCCGAGACTATTTCGCAATCGGCGTAGGCGGGCGCCACCGGGAAGGCGAGGGTGCCCGCCATGACTAGGCTCGCCGCGCCTTGCAGCCATGCCATTTTCAAACGCCGCATGAAGCCCCCTCCACCTCTGGCTGAAATCCTGGACATAAGCTTATGACAACGTCAAATCGCGGGCGCGCATCGTTGCCTGAAGGCCACAGCCTCTCGTTCCGGCTAGGAGTAGAGTTTCTATCCGGGCGGCTGGGAGCCCAAGCTCTTTGCCATAGGCCTGAACCCGCCCGGCACGCGTAGAGAGGTGGGGCTGTGGTGCGGCAAGGTCTCACGGTCGTTGCGGTCTTGCTTTTGTGCGGCTGCGCCGCGCAGCGTGCGAGCTACGTCAACCAGCGCGACGCGCCTGACCTCGCCTTCAAAGGTCCTATCAGGGCGGTTTCCCTGTCCGCAGCGCAGATCAAGCAGGTTCAACAAGGCATCGCTGCGGGCGTTCCCGACGGCCCAAAGACCTTCGGCAAGAGCTACCGGGGCGGGATCGGCGCCGACGGACAGGTCGTAGTGTGCGGCTACCTCAATGGGAGGAAGTTTGCGGGGATGTTCGCCAAGCCGCAAGCAGGCAAGATGCAGTTCCTGCCGATCGGCGTCGGCATTGACGAGCAGGAGGAGGACACCGTGAAGCAATATTGCCGCGACGACGGCATCTACCTCCCGCAATGAGACCGTAGAGCGACGGCTGCGTTGCTAGAGGCCGATGCACCTGTCGTACGCGTTCCAATAACGCGGATCGGGGGTATCGATTTGTATCGCCTTGCGCAGGAGCTCGTCGCAGCGCTAGCCGAAGCCGAATAATCGTAGGCCTCGCCAGCCATAATAGCCGCCGTCGCGCGGGTACTCAGGGTTGGTGTAGCGGTGATAGCGATGGCGTCCTTGCCCGGCCTCAGCCACGGACACAGCCGTCCCCAGCACCAGGACTGCGGCAAGCAACGCGACCGAGGCACTTTTTATGTTCATGATCGGCTGGCTTTCTCATGACTCCGCAGCGCTCGATCTTAGTGTCTCAGTCGCCGCTCGCCCACAGCTAGTTATTGCGAAGGAGCAAGCGAAAATAAACTATCCACCAGCGAGAGGTGATTCCCTCGCCGTCACAACGCGCTCCACTATTGGCGCCGATCGGCTAGGCGGCGACTTGCTTAATCACCCGCACGATCACGAGCAGGATCACCGCCCCGATAAAGGCGAGGATAATCGCGCCGAGTAGGCCACCGCCAAGGGTCAGCGCGAGCCCGAGCCGCGGGAACAGTACACCAGCGATGAGCGCGCCGAGGATTCCGATGACAATATCGCCGACAAGGCCGAAGCCCGTGCCTTGCACCAGCAGCCCCGCGAGCCAGCCAGCGATAGCCCCGATCACGATAGCAACGATGAGTGCTGTCAGCATTGTTTCCCCCCTTTGCTGATTAGCGACCAGTCAATTTAGCACGAGTCGCGCCCTACAAGCATGGTCACGCGGGCTCGCCGGCGATGAACTGCGCTTTTGCCAGAGTGGCGAACAGCCCGCCAGAGCGCACGAGCTGGTCAAATGTCCCGCTTTCCACGATCCGTCCCTGATCGAATACGAGGATTCGGCTTGCGCTGCGCACCGTGGCGAGTCGGTGCGCGATGACAAAGGTGGTGCGTCCCTTCATCACCTCGTTGAGCGCGGCCGTGACTTTCGCCTCTGTCGCCGCGTCGAGGGCGCTGGTCGCCTCGTCGAGAATCAAGATGGGCGGATTCTTGAGCAGGGCGCGGGCGATTGAGAGGCGCTGGCGCTCCCCGCCCGAGAGCGCCCTACCCCGCTCGCCGACGATCGTGTTCAGTCCGCCTTCGTGGCTTTCGATAAACTCGAGCGCCTGGGCACGCTCGATGGCCTGCCTGATGTCAGCTTCGGTGGCATCCGGGCTGCCAACCTGGAGATTTTCCGCAATCGACCTGTTGAATAGCAGCGGCTCTTGGAAGATCACCCCGATGTTGCGGCGCAGGCTGGCAAGTTTCGCGTCGCGTATATCTCGGCCATCGACGCGGATGACACCAGACTGCGGATCGTAGACGCGATAGAGCAGCGCCATGGCCGTCGACTTGCCTGCGCCTGTCGCACCGACTAGCGCCACCACCTCTCCCGGCTCTGCCATGAAAGTGAGGTCAGCGACAGCGGGCTTACGCCCGTCATAGGAAAAGGTGACGCGCTCGAACGCAACCGAACCCCGGACTGTCTTGAGCGTCACCGCCCGCTTTCGATCGCGCGGACCCTGGGCCGTGTCGAGCACGCTGAAAAACTCCTGCAAGCGCGGGGCGTCCATGAACAGCCGATTGGTGAACCTCGCAGCCTGTTCGAGCCGCTGAATGAGCATTCCGGCAAAGCTCATGAACATGACGATGCCGCCTACAGTGGTTTGTCCCTGCGCAAACAACACGATGCCCACGATCAGGATCGCGAGCATGGTCAGAGTGGTCGAGGCCTTCGTGAGAGTTGAAACCAAAGCCCACCAGGAGAGGACAGGCATTTGCACGCCGAGCAGCCGGTCGACGACGTTGCGCAAAGCCCGGACCTCAAGCTCAACCCGGGTGAAGCTCTGCACCAGGGCGACATTGCCGAGCGCGTCGGAGGCGTGCTCGGCCAAGTCTGAGTAGTAGCGCTCGACCGATTTTTGCAGTGTCTCGGTCCGGCGCAGCATCCAAACCGTCAACATCACGAAGATCAGACACAGTCCAATCAGCAGGAGACCAAGCCGCCAATTGAGATAGAGCGACATCGGAATCAGCACGAGGATCGAGACGAGCGCGGCAAGATCCTCGCGAAAGAAGCCGAGCCAGAGTCCCCATAACGTGTCGGTGCCGCTCAGCATCACCTTCATCAGCCGCCCCGAATGGGTCGCGCCGTGGAAGCTGAGCGGAAGCTGAAGAACGTGCTCAAAGAATTCCGTGAGAACTGCCTGGCGGCGTCGATGGGCTAGCCGATCGGCGTAGAGCGCAACGAGGGCGCTGCATAGGATCATGAACAGGCCGAAGCCGACCCAAGCCGCGACCAAGGGCGCGACTCGAGACCAAGACAGCGACGACTCATGCCCTTGAGCATGAGCAAGCGAGTCGATGATGCGCCCGAACAAGACCGGCTCGGCGAACTGCGCGCCTGCGAGCAAGACATTGGCAAAGGCGAGAAGCCACCCCAGCCGAATCTGCGGACCAAGCAAGCGGAGGACACGACCATAGAGACGGAGAGTCGTCATGGGTCATTTTGCGCCGTAAGCGCGTGAGGCAGCAACACGATGCCGCCCACATGGCCGTCTCGCCCGGCGTCTGGAACTTGGCACGGCCAGGGATCGTTGGTCCGGCAGGAGAAAACAAGCATGCCAGTGCGCGAAGCCCCGGCCCAAACCCACGCCGCCGCCAAAGAAGTCAGCGCCCTACCCTGCCGATAAGGCGCGCGGCGGCGAGATCATCCTGCGTACACCGCTGCGCCGCGCCGTCTTCATCGCCGGCCTCGCTGGCGCGGTCGTCCTCGCCATCGTCCTGACGCTGTTCGGTCTCCTCCGCTGACCGCGCCTCACCCTTCGCGGTTCGGCGTGCCGAGGATATGGCTCTTGGGGGGCAGCATCACCTGATCGAAGTCCTGCGTGAACATCGCCGCAGCGAAGAAAGCGACGGCGCGCAGCGTGTCCTTGCCGATGTTCTCGAGATCGTGGCGCATCGGGGTAGGTAGCACGAACACGCTGCCGGGCCCAACCTGATGCGTGGTGCCGTCTTCGAGGTAAAGCTTTCCCGTTCCGGCGATGATGTACTGTGTCTCCTCGGTCGCGTCGGTATGCCAGCCCAGCCGTTTTCCCGGCTCGATCTCGTAGACGATGGTCGACGAAGCGGTCGTCCCGTGCCCACCATAGACAGCGAAGGCACCAGCCCAGCTCACCGCGGTATCGGTCTCGCCCCATACCTTAGTTCGCGGCAGCTTGGTGGACTCGACGATCGCGGCACTAAGCGCGGTCGCGTCAGACTTGGCGGGGGTGGCGGGACTCATGCGGGGTATCCTCCGTTGATGATCGATCAGGCCAGCATAGCCTGCAAAAAGGCCTTCGCCTTAGCATAGATTCCGGGCGCTTCACTTTCACGCGGGCCGGCAATGCAAATCGCGAGGCTCATCTGCCGACCTTCATAAAACCACGCCGCGGCCCGGCCCACGTCGGCGGGCGCATCGAGGTCGATAGCGAGTGCTTGCTTTCGTAGCTGGTAGGATGTGCGGATGGCGAGCTCTGTGCCCGGCGAATTCAAGCCGCGCTCGTCGACAAGCACCATCAAGCGATCACTGTCACGCACATTCCATTCGGTCCGTTGATTTGGATCGGCGAGCGGCGTCTCTTGCAGATAGGGATAGCAGGC
>JBKOUI010000233.1:0-4876 GCA_046723315.1 Pseudomonadota bacterium
AGCAGTGTGGCAAACAGATTCGAAAACAACGACTCAGTGCGGCCAAGCGGAGCATAGATGTTGCCGAGGAGATCCTGGATCATGAATCTGCCCGCGCGGGTACCGGCATCAACCGCCGTGAGAATGAACAGCGCCTCGAACAGGATGGCGAAGTGATACCAGATTCCCATCAGCGTCTTGCCGCCTAGGAATGAGGACAGGATCTGCGCCATGCCGACCGCCAGCGTCGGGGCGCCGCCGGTGCGGGACAGAATGCTGTTCTCGCCCACGTCTTTTGCCATCTGCGTGAGCTCGGCCGGCGTCACCACGAAGCCCCAGTTCGAGATCACCTGCGCCGCTTGATCCGCGCTGGTGCCGATAATGCCCGCGGCGCTGTTCATGGCGAAGTAGACGCCGGGGTGGATCACGCTGGCGCCGATCATCGCCATGATCGCCACGAATGATTCCATCAGCATGCCGCCATAGCCGATGAATGCGATCTGGCTCTCGTTCTCAATCATCTTGGGCGTGGTGCCCGAGGCAATGAGCGAGTGCCATCCGGACACGGCGCCGCAGGCGATGGTGATGAACAGGAACGGGAACACGCTGCCCGACCAGACCGGTCCGGAGCCGTCGATGAACTTGGTCACCGCCGGCATTTGCAGCTCCGGCCGCACGATGATGATGCCGACGGCAAGGAGCGCGATGGTGCCGATCTTCAGGAAGGTCGAGAGATAGTCGCGCGGAGCGAGCAGCAGCCACACCGGCAGCACCGAGGCGACGAAGCCATAGCCGATGATGATCAGCGCCAGCGTCTCCCCCTTGTAATCGAAATAGGGGGCCAGCGTGGGAGATTCCGATACAGGCCTGCCCAGGATCAGGGCAATCAGAAGAAGCACCGCGCCGATTGCCGACATTTCACCGATGCGGCCGGGGCGAATAAACTGATTGTAAATGCCCATGAAGAAGGCGATCGGGATGGTGCAGAACACGGCGAACGTGCCCCAGGGGCTGCCGGTGAGTGCCTTGACGACGACCAGCGCGAGCACCGCAAGCACAATGACGCAGATCATCAGAATGCCGATGCCCGCAATGGTTCCGGCCACGGGCCCCATCTCGGCGCGCACGATGTCGCCCAGCGAGCGGCCATCGCGGCGGGTGGAGAGAAAGAGCACGGTCATGTCCTGGATGCAGCCGGCGAACACCGCACCGGCGAGGATCCAGAGCGTGCCTGGCATATAGCCCATCTGGGCGGCGAGCACCGGGCCGACCAGCGGGCCCGCGCCGGCAATGGCCGCAAAATGGTGTCCATAGAGGACGTATTTGTTCGTGGGGACGTAATCGAGACCGTCGTTGTGGCGCTGCGCCGGCGTTGGGCGCGCAGGGTTGGCGCCGAGAGCCCGGTTGGCGACCCACAGGCCGTAGAAGCGATAGGCGATGAAATAAATGCAGACGGCAGCGATCACCAGCCACGCGGCATTGACTGCCTCGCCGCGGTTGAGCGCCACAATGGCGAAGGCGACCGCGCCGAGGAGCGCGACCGCTATCCAGAGGATCGTGTTCTGGACCGAATGGTTACTGCCGGATCTGTTTTCAGGGGCGACGCTCATGGTGTACCTCCACACTCACGCCGTCATCCTGAGGCGCGAGCGAGCGAGAGCGAGCGAGCCTCGAAGGATGCACGGTCTCCGCTTGGGCCGCATCCTTCGAGGCTCGGCGCGTTGCGCCGAGCACCTCAGGATGACGGCGTAAGAGGAGCGCTTGAGACGCAGTTCAACAAGTTACGCCGAGCACTCGACGCCGTCGAGTCCCGGTGAGCAGTAGCGCGCGGATCAATCCAGATACTGGCGGATTTTCGCCAGCAGCTGGCGCGGGCTGTAGGGCTTGGGCACGAAATCGTTGCAGCCCGCGGCGCGCGCCTTCTCCTCGTCGCCGCTCAGCGCATACGAGGTCACCGCTATGATGGGAATCATACTTGAGGCGGGATCCGCCTTGAGCCGCCGCGTCGCCTCGTACCCGTCCATGACCGGCAGCTGGATGTCCATCAGAATGAGATCCGGGCGCTCCTTCTGCACCGCGGCGAGCGCCTCCTCGCCGTTTTCCGCCTCGGTCATGAGGTAGTCATTCGCGGCGAGGAGATCGCGCACGATGCGCCGATTGTCCTCTTGATCCTCGACCACAAGGATGCGCTTGGTCATGCCTGCCTCGCCTGTTCCTTTGCGATGATCGGAAGCGTGAAGGAGAAAGTCGAGCCGCGGCCCACGGCGGACTGCAGCGATATCTCGCCGCCGTGCATTTCGATGATGCGCTTTGATATCGCAAGCCCAAGGCCTGTGCCACCCTTCTTCTTGGTTATCGAATTGTCCGCCTGCTGAAATTCCTGGAACAGCTTCTGCTGGTCGGCCTCGGAAATGCCCGGCCCGGTGTCGCTTACCGCGACGCGGAAGCAGCCATTGGCGCTTGCAGCCTGGATGGCGACTTCACCGTGATCCGTGAACTTGATGGCATTGCCGACGAGGTTGAGCAGCACCTGCGTGAGCCGCCGTTCGTCGCCATGTCCGCCAGGCATGTCGCGCGCCACATCAATTTTGAAATCGAGCTTCTTGTCGGCCGCGAGCGGCTCGACCGCACTGTAGACGCTGTGCACGACGTCCTTGAGCGAATAGGGCGCGAGCGCAAGCGTGAGCTGCCCTGCCTCGATCTTGGAAAGATCGAGCACGTCGTTGATGAGCCCGAGAAGGTGCTTGCCGTTGGTCTCGATGCGCTGGAGCACCGTGCGCATTTTGCCGGGCGTCTCGCCGTAGATGTTGTCGAGGACGAGCTCGGTGTAGCCCAGGATGGCGTTGAGCGGCGTGCGCAGCTCGTGGCTCATGTTGGCCAAAAATTGCGATTTGTGCTTGCTCGCCAGTTCAAGCTCGCGGCTCTTCTGCTCGATCTCGTGAAACAGGCGCGCATTCTGGATAGCCAGCACCGACTGATCCGCAAAGGTACGAAGAAGCTCGATCGTGCTTTGCGGAAATTCTCCGGGCGCCTTGCGACGGACCACCAGCGCGCCGATAATCTGGTCGGCGCGCAAAAGCGGCACGAACAGCACCGCCCGATACCCCGCGCGGACAATGATATCGAGCACGAGTGAGGAGGATTCCTTCTGAAGATCGGGAATCTGCAGCACCCGCCGCTCCGCCGCCGCCTTGCCGATGGCAGTCTCGCCCGCACCGATGCGGCGGTCACGGATTGCGGCGACCATGGCCTGCTCCATGCCGTGCGTGGCGCGCATCCGGAATTCCTGGAGCTTGTCGTCGAAAGTGTAGATGGCGCCAGCCTCCGTGCCGGACAGTTGCACCGCCTTGGTGACGATCGTGGTCAGCACCCCCTCGACATCGAGCGTGGAGTTGATCGCCTGGCCGACCTCGCTGAGCGCGCGCAGCTCCTCGACCGATTGCGCCAGCTCGCGCGTGCGCGCCTGCACCTCGTCGAACAGGCGCGCGTTCTCAATCGCGATCACCGCCTGGTCCGCGAATGTCTCAGCGAGTTCGATCTGCTTGGAGGAATACGGCCGCGGCGCAGTCCGCGTCAGGGCGAAGGCGCCAATGACCTGCCCCTCGCGTATCAGCGGAATAGCGAGGATCGCTCGGATCCCCCCGAGCTTCTGTGCTTGGAGGTAATTAGGATCGTTGTACTCGTGATCCGCGAGAACATCCGGAATGTGTATGCTTTTCGCTTCGATGGCCGCTCGCCCGACCGCGGTGCCTCGTGACGGCTTGACCGGATTGCGTTCGACAAGCGCCTTGTACTCGGGAGGGAATCCGAAGTTCGCACTGAGACGAAAGATTGCCGCGTCGCTGCGAATGAACACGCTGGCTTTGTCGGCATTGCACAACTGGGCAGCCGATTCGACCAGCGTGTCCAGTACGGCCTGCAGATCGAATGTCGAGCGGCTGATCACCTTGAGCACGTCGGCGGTGGCGGTCTGCTGCTGCAAGGATTCGCGCAGCTCGCTGAGCAGCCGCGTGTTCTCGATGGCGATTACCGCCTGATCGGCGAAGTTCTTGACCAGCTCCACTTGTTTCTCGTTAAACGGGCGTACTTCCTGCCGGTAAATCGACAAATATCCGATTATCTCCCCATCCTTCACCATCGGAACAAGGAGAACGGTGCGTGTGCCCGCGAGCTCCACGAAAGCGACTACGCCTGGATCACGCTCGAGATAAGAGCGCTCGGCCGCAAGATCAGGGACGTGAACCACGGATCGAGTTCGCAACATGCGATCGGGCGGCGAATTTGGACCAGGTCGGTAAGGCTGGGCGCGGCGGCTTGCGACGAATGCCGGCGGCGTGTTGTATACCGCTCTCAGTCGAAAGAACTCGCCGTCGCGCAGATATAAATTGCCGAAACTGGCAGCGCAGAGCTGAACCGCGTTCAGCAGCATTGCCTCAAACACCGGCTCCAGCTCGCCAGGCGAGCTTGAGATCACCCGCAGCACTTCCGAGGTGGCCGTCTGCTGCTCCAGCGCTTCGGAGAGCTCCTGCGTGCGCGCCTGCACCTCCTGAAACAAGCGAGCGTTCTCGATGGCGATCACCGCCTGGTCGGCGAACGTCATTACCAGCTCGACCTGTTTGTCAGTAAATGGGCGAACATGGCGACGCGTCAAGATGATTACGCCTATCGGGCTCCCATCCCGCAACAACGGGACGCTAAGCGCACTCCTGTAACCCAGTTTTCTTTGAAATTCATGCCAAGTGTACTCCGAATCGGCCAGCACATCCGGAACATTCACTGCCTTGGCACTCAGTAGAGCGCGGCCGACAATGCTTCCGCGGCCCGGCTCCAAGGAAATGGTTTCGATATATTTCTTCAGATCGTCGCGGAAACCGTAACTGGTCGCCCAATAATGACC
>JBKOUI010000257.1:0-5976 GCA_046723315.1 Pseudomonadota bacterium
GTGTTCCATGGCTCGATGGCCGCGAAGACGTCACTGAGATGGAAATATCCAATACTCGGCCTCATCCGGATCGAGAGCTGCGATCACTTCCTCGGCGACGCCTACGACCAGATGAAGTGATCCTGAAGAACGTGCGCGAGAGTTCCCTCCGAGACGCTCGGAGTCTTGATCCATGTCAATCGACATCGTTTCTGCCACGTCTGAATTGCGGTCCCAGCCTTGTTGCGGGGAGGACGGGCGACATGCGGTTCCTTAAAACGATCTGCTGGATGTGTGCTTTCCTTGGAATGCTGCACGTCAGCATTCCCGCACGAAGCCAGGGCGCCGACACGACCCAGACGCCAAGCAGCACACCTGCTCAACCGCCAACCAGCGCGGCCTCGCCAGTTCCTGAGCAGCCGGCATTGAAGCCGGCTGAACTCGATGGGCTGGTGGCGCCTATAGCATTGTATCCGGATGCGCTGCTTGCGAACGTGCTGATGGCATCGACTTATCCGCTCGAAGTGGTGCGCGCTGAGCGCTGGGTGAACCAGAACAAGAACCTCAAGGGAGATGCGCTCAAAGCCGCGGCGGAGAACCAGGCTTGGGACGCGAGCGTCAAGGCGCTCGTGGCAGCGCCCGCGGTTCTGGAGATGATGAGCGAGCGTCTCGATTGGACGCAGAAGCTCGGCGAGGCGTTCCTTGCGCAGGAGCAGGACGTCATGGACAGCGTGCAGCGGATGCGCGCGAGGGCTTACGACAGGAAGAAGCTCGAGACGACCAGGGAGCAGGTCGTGAGCGTGAAGGAGGAGCAGAACCGGCAGGTCATCTCGATCGAACCCGCTGTGCCGGACGCCCTCTACGTTCCCTATTACGAACCGCAGGTGGTCTACGGCGATTGGCCATACGCCGACTATCCGGCTTACCCCTACTACTGGGGCTATCCCGGCTATATCGCCGCCGGCGTGATCGCGACCGGTCTCGCGTTCGGCGGAGCCTACGCGCTCGGGCGATGGGCATCTGGCGGATACTGGGGCCGCGGCGGTTATTGGGGCGGCAGCCGCATCAACTGGGCCGGCGGAGGCATCAATGTCAATCGCGGCGCCCGTGTCGAGCACTGGCGGCACAATCCGGCGCATCGACAGGGCGCTCGGTACAACAATGCGAACCTGCAACAGCGGTTCGGTGCCGCCAACCGAGGGCCCGGTGCAGGTGCTGACCGGCAGCGGCTGGGGACCAGCGCCAACCGGCCGAACGTCGGCGATCGCGCTCAGCGCGCGGACCGCGGTGGTCGTACGGGCGTTGATCGCGGCCGGCCGAACAGGCAGGCGGGCGCGGGCAGGACGGCCGGCAACCGACAAGTTGCCCGAAACCGGTCGGCTGTCGCAAGGAACGTGAGATCGGGGAGAGCCGGTCATTTCCGGCCTTCTGCGGGCATGCGCCATGGTAGTGGCGCCCGGTTCGCCGGCGGCGGACACCGGGCTGCCGCATTCCGGGGCGGCGGGGGCTTTCGCGGTGGTGGAGGATACCGAGGAGGTGGCGGCTTCCGCGGTGGCGGGCGCCGCTCGGACATCGAACTGAAACACGATGTCGTGCTGCTGGGCCGGCTAGACAACGGCCTCGGCTACTACCGCTTCGCCTACAACGGTAGCGAGAAGGCCTACGTCGGAGTGATTGCGCAAGAAGTCAGAGCCGTACGACCCGACGCAGTCACTGTCGGCCGCGACGGCTATCTTCGGGTGTCTTACGAAAGGCTGGGACTGCCTTTCCGATCCTATGACGCTTGGGCAGCATCCGGCGGCCGGCTGCCGAAGCCTGTCGAAACGCTGCGCCGCGGCCATCCTTGAGCATCACCGCTCGTCGGAATTGCGCGCGCTGAAGCGACACAACGGTTCGTACAGGTATTCAAGTTTTCGGAGTACGCATCATCCCTGGAGGGCAGGACGCATGAAATTTCTTACGGGGGCGCTCGCAGCAATGCTCTTGCTTGCGGACGCGGGCGCAAGCCATGCGGTGGTTCGGATTACCAATGACCGAGGTGGGCAGATCGGGCGCTATGTAGATCGATTTGAAAAATTGCGGGCCTCCAGACAAACGATCATCATCGATGGCCTTTGCGCCTCGGCCTGCACCATTGTCCTCGGCACGATCCCCTACGACAGAATCTGTGTAACTCCGAATGCCAATCTCGCTTTCCACGCAGCTTGGGATTTCGGGGCTCGGGGACGTGCTATTCCGAACCCGGAAGCAACCAGCGATCTTTTTTCGATGTATCCAGCGCGGGTCCGACGCTGGATCGCCAGTCGCGGCGGCTTGACTCCGCGCATGATCTTTCTGCGAGGCAGGCAACTCGCAGCGATGTATCGCCCCTGCTACCTGGACGCCCAAATTGCCGTAACGCGTAAACGCCTGAATTTCGCGAACGGGTCGGAAACAGTGGGAGCAAACGTCGGCTCGGCAAAGGCTCGCGGGGCGGCGGGCGCGAAAGCTCTTGGTCACTCATCGCGATGAGGTGGTCCGTTGGCTGCAAGACAGCTCAATGCTTATCGACCAGCAAGCCAATACCGGATAGCACGGCCTCCAAGCCAAACAATGATGCCCCAGGCGACGATCACCAATCCCAGGGGATCGTAGTTCGGTCGAGCAAAATAGAGCCAGATGACGATCCCACCAGCAATCAGGATCACTGCGATCCATGACGCAATCCAATACAGCAGGTGTCCAAGACGCGGTGCCATCGTCGACCTTGTCATGTCCGCGACGTGCAGCCTTAGAAGCTGCGACTTAGCGGTCGCCAATTGACGCCGCCTTACTTTCCTTCTGATTTCACGATGACCGCAAGGCTCTCAAGTTGGTTCGCTAGCTAGGGCTGCGCGAGCCGGTCAACGGGGCGTGGCGGGCGTAGCCGCAGGTTGCTGGGTCGTAGGTGGCGCCACAGCAGGTCGCGCCACGGCAGGGGCGGCGGCAGGTCGGACGCGAGGTTCACAGCGACCATTCACCATGCGCATTTTTCGAGCGCTGCACTTGCGAACTGCGGCACGCACCGTGGAGTTCCGTACGCAGATGCCATCGACCAGTTGACGCCCCAGGCCACATCCTTGGCGAACTTGAATGACCGAATTGTTCGGCTGCTGAAGGGGGACGTACGGCATGCTCTCTGCTGAGGACGCAACGCACAGCGCGAGCGCAATGACGATGGGCCCCTCTCTAGTTGTCGCAGGAAGCCCTGCCGATGACTTCATCATCGGCTTCGAGCACCCAAAGGCCAGGAGCGGTCGCGCCGCTCAGTAGTTCGGGCAAACCCAGTTGCCGTAGGCGTCGTAGCCGCAGCCGCTGCGGTAGTAGGCCCCCGTCGCGGCTGCGCCGACTGCAGCTGCGCCCACTGCCGCCGCACCGACACCGTAGCCGCGATAGCCGTAGCGCCCGCCGCGCACAGCGACCGCGCCACCCCGATACCCACGAGCAGCGACAGCGCCGCCCCGGGGTCCGCGAACTGCGACAGCGCCGCCGCCGTGGAAGCCTCCAGCGCGCATACCGCCGCCGCGTCGGGCGAACGCGTCATCGGGAGTGAAGGTGACCAGCAGCATGGCTGCGGCTGCCGAAGCGATGAGAATTCGACGTAACATGAGCGTTCTCCTTCTTGGAGAGAGGAAAGCCGCGGACACCTGCACGTCGCACCGAACCGCGGGCTGTCCGAAGCCTCGCTCGCGGGAGCTTCGCGCCCTTGACTTGGATCAAACAAACTCACGTTCATCTACGTGAACGCGCTCCATCACCCGCTCGATCGCGGATGCTTCCGGTAATTTGACCTTGATCCAACGCTGAACGCGGAACTCAGTATCACAGCACTGGAAACCGCCTTCACCCTGACGTTACAGTCGGAGGCATCCTACCGCGACGCAATAGGAGCGGAACACGATGGCTGAGACCGTCTCCATTGATCGCCCGTCCGTCCAAAGCCTGTCTCTCGACCGCGGTTCAGAAAGCCCGCGGTCGTCAGCGCGTCGGCATTAGCGCTGCACCTCGACTGCAGCAGGACCTATGTTGCCAAGCTCAACCGACCAGGACGTCGCGCTTGTGACTGACCGGGATGCGATCAAGATGCTGCGCGAACGAGGCAAGTTATGAAAGGGGAACACGATGAAATATCAAATCTGGTATATGAAGCCATCGTTTCTTCGCGGCGTCGTTGGAAGCTCGCCCGATCTCAATAATCTCTCAGCCACTCATGTTCACTTGAAGGATATCGAAGCTGATAATCAGGAAGATGCTTTGTCTCGCATGCGAGCGGAGAACTGGTCGCCGAATGGTGAGGCTCTCGATTTGCTTCAGAGCAAGGGACTACAGCACACAACCATGACAATCGGCGACGTACTCGTGGATGAAAGCGATGCTATCTATCTCGTCACCGGCATTGGGTTCAGTTTGCTACCGAAACATGGGAAGCCGCGTCGATGATTATCATGAGGCTGAATAGAGGCCGAGAGAAATCCCCTAACGGAGATGGCTGACCGGCCAGCCGCATCTTGTATACGGCTTCCTGACAACAGCGCCGAACGCCGTAGTCGAGCCGATCGATCGCAAGCGTACAGTGATCCTCACGACCGACGAGGAGCGCGATGTCTAGATGCGTCCCTGCTTTCGTCTTAATCTTATAATTGACAGATCATGTTGGCGCGGAGAGCCCGAGGAATGACTCTCGGGTTATCGCATCGCGAAGGCTATTCAGTAAGGTTCGAGCGCTAATGTCCTTTGATAGCATCCATACGCCGACCCCCATTTTTAAGCAGGCGCCAGCCGTTCGCTTAGAGCTTGCATCTCGTGTAGTTCTGGCTCATTCCCGCAATCTCAGGAAATGACCGGGAAATGTTGTTGTCATCGATGATTTTCAGGTTGAATCGGACATCCTGAGTCATGACGCTCGAAGCGCAAGCTGCCGAGAGTTCGAGGCTGTCGCCCTCCTGTTTCCTGGACTTGATTGAGCAGGTCGCCGCTCTTCCTCTGATCCGGTCGCCATCGATGATGAAACCTGAACCGAAAAGCTCGGAAAACTCTGCATATACGACCCTGTTATCCTTCTTTGTGAAGACCTGGTTGCATAGATCCGCGTGCGTCGCCCACGCGCCTGTAAGTTCGATCGCTTGCGCTTCGGCCATGGAAAAGACGGTTGAGCCCAACATGATGGCTGCTCCAACCAATCGGAACGCTCTACACATAGTCCTTCTCCCAAATTCAAATGAACACTTTGCTTGCCTTCCTTGATTCTCCCCAGTGGTCCGAAAGTGCCTCTTAAAGCAAGAGTATCTACCTCCACGAAATGAGCCGATGTCAGTTACGGGTTACGATGTTGACCTAGATCAAACCATTGATATCGGTGACATCCTTCTGGACGAGAGGGCCGGCCGACCGAATGTCCGGCGGGGCATGTTTCGTAGACCATTTTACGGGATTTGATCTATTTGGCTGAATGCGTGAGAGGTCTTCGTCCGGCTCGCGCACGTGCACTATGAGGGCGAGCTCGTGACGTACGGTGGCTCGACCTTTCAGGCGCTGCGGTCGCTGAGCTATTTAGCGGGGCCACCATTACGGCCACACCGCCTAGCCTTTAGAGCCCGAAAACGTCGTGACGGTTTCGAGCAAATTCCGAATTGCTTCTCATCGCCTCGATCTGCAACCACCTCTGCAAGCAGCAGTAGCCCACGCATCGCGATTCATCGGTGATCGTCGACTCATGCGTATCAGCCTATGTGGACATCGCCGATCCGCAGACGCTGAAGCAGGGCGACATGATCCTGATCGACACCGGCGCGCCGGTCGATGGCTATCTCTCCGACATCACGCGCTCTTACGTCTTCTGCGAACCGACCAAGCGCCAGCGCGACGTCTGGAATCTGGAGAAGGAAGCGCAGGCGGCAGGTTTCGCGGCCGCCAAGCCGGGCAACCGCTGCGAGGATATCGACATCGCCGCGCGCGGCGTCATCAACGGCGCCGGCTTCG
>JBKOUI010000340.1:0-5485 GCA_046723315.1 Pseudomonadota bacterium
CACTCTAGAGTGGTGGTGGAGGGGGTAGGATTCGAACCTACGTAGGCATAGCCAACGGGTTTACAGCCCGTCCCCTTTAGCCACTCGGGCACCCCTCCTTGAGTTCAGAGATGGATTGACTGGTGGTTTTAACCAAGCAAAAACGCCCCGCCGTCGGCCGGCAGGGTCCGCCAATAACGGGTTTATGGGTAGCGCTTCAGGGTCTGTCAACTGTAAATCATAACGTTTCTGCGAAATTCGCTTACTTGTTCGGCATCCAACTCCCCACCAACCTGCAAGCGAGACAAGCGGCCCATGCGGCGGCACCGACCAAAGACTGATAGACCGCAACGCCACGGTCGGCGGGACAGACAAAGACATGGCTCTCGAGGAGGGCCCGATGACGAGCGCATCCTGCTCTACGGGCTCCATGCCGTAGAGGCGGCTCTCGCCAATCCGCGACGGCAGATCGGCAGGCTCCTCGCCACCGAGAACGCGGCGCACCGGCTGGCTCCTCTCCTCGCCAAACGCGGCGTGACACCTGAGGAGGCGAGTCCCAAAGATCTCGATCGGCTACTCGGCGCGGACGCCGTGCACCAGGGCATTGCGCTCGAGACCGAGCTGTTGCCGCCGCTCGGGTTAGATGAGGTAAAGGCCGACGGCATCTTGCTCGTGCTTGATCAGGTCACCGACCCACAGAATGTCGGCGCCGCGTTGCGCTCGGCGGCGGCATTCGGCGCAAGCAGTCTCGTGCTGACGGAACGGCACAGCCCTCCCCTTTCCGGCGTGCTCGCCAAGGCTGCAAGCGGAGCGCTCGACATCGTGCCGATAATCCTCGTGAAAAATCTTGCCCAGAGTCTCGCTGAGCTCGGCGAGCGCTGCTATTTGCGCGTGGGGCTCGCCGAAGAGGCAAGGGAGGCGCTCGAGGACGCGCCTTTGACCCGGCCGCTCGCACTCGTTCTCGGCGCCGAGGGGAAAGGCTTGCGTCAGCTCACGCGCGAGCATTGCGACCGGCTTTGCCGCATCTCGACGCAAAGCGCGTTGGCGAGCCTCAACGTGTCAAATGCCGCGGCCGTCGCGCTGCATTGGGCGAGCCTCAAGACGAAATAGAGGTCGATAGAAGCGGCTTATCTATATCTGAGAACGCGGTCGGGGCTGCCGCGCAACTCATTCGGGCCGAGATAGTGGAAATAGGGCATGCAGCGGGGATAGTTCATTGGCGCCGTAGTGTAGGGCCGATAGAACCACCAATAATTCCGCGGATAGCAATAGAAGGCCTGAGCTTTACGGAAATGACCGCTGCCCCAAGCATGCGCGGGCTGAGCGCCAAACCCGGCCACGCATAAGGCGACGATGACGGCGATCCCCAGCCCGCAACGGCCCATGCCCCGATCCCCCTCGTTAACTCAAAGTCTAGAAGGAGGGTGGTTCGAGCGCAAGCCTTGGGCAACCATGCCGCGGGACGGCGACGTCTCGATACGACTTGACAGTTGCCCGCAGGGGCGCGCCATGCTCCGTCGGCGGAGCGTTGCCTTACTGAGCCGAAATGGAACGCAGCATGCCAACCCGAGTTGCTCATGCCTCGCCAACCCACTGCTTCTCCCAGGGAAGGAACGACCCATGTCATCTACTGAAAGCGATATCCGTGCGGGCGCGGCCAAACGCGGTGCAAGCACCCGCGATGCCGACGACCTGGCCAATCAGATTGAATCGATCCGGGCTGACCTGCAGAACCTGACCTCTACGGTCGGACGGATCGCCAGCAAGCAAGTCAACCGGGCGCAAGACCGGGCGAAGGAGACCGCCTATGAAGCCGAGGAGGCTATCAGGCGCAATCCCCTCCAAGCCGTAGCAATCGCCGTCGGACTAGGCTTCCTGTTTGGTGTGTTCACGCGCCGCTAGGCGAAGCGTCCATGCTCCGCTCGGCGCTCGCGCTACTTTCATCACTGCAGGTTGGGCTCCGCCTCAAGGAGTCGGTCGAGCGTTCGCTCAGGCAAGCGGTCGTCATTGCCGTTGCCATCGTCGTTCTATTGTTCGCGGCGGCCTTCGGCTTGGTCGCGCTCTATCACGTGCTGGTCTCGAACTATGGCTTCACGCCGGCGGAAGCCGCCGGAATTCTCGCCGCAGGGCTCGTGCTGCTCGGCGTGCTCATCCTCGCTACACTCCCCCTATTTGCGCGACGCCGGCGGGTGCGACAGGCGCCAGGTCTAGCCGCCGCTGCCAGTGAAGGCGTCGGCCTGATCGACCAGAGCGTCGGCCAAGCGATGCAGCGGGTCGGTCCCGTCACGCTGCTCGCAGTGGCCTTCATCGCTGGGGTCTTGGCGAGCCGCCGACGCTGAATAGTTCCCGACTTCCGATGCCGTCTTCGAGCTGGCTCACAGCGAGGATTAGGACGATGCGTCGACCTTCGTCCAGGTTTGGTCGGGATCGAAAGATTCAATCTTCCGCGCAAGCTTGTCGGTTTGCGGACCGAGATCCTTTTGGAACACCGTCCCATCCTGATTGACGATAAACGTCATGATGCCGGAATTTCCGTATTGCGCCGGATAGGCGACGAGCGCGAAGCCCCCGATCATCTTGCCTTGGGCCAAATAGTCGTAAGCGCCGCCTGGAGCGTTCGCTCCCTGCCGAGTGAGGATACGGTAGTAGTATCCGTGATACGGGATGGGGGTCTGGCCGGCTTTATAGCCTTCACCTGACGCCTTGGCCGCAAGGTCGCCAAATGGGCTAGGGGGCTCCTCTCCGGTCGGCCAGTAAAGACCGTCCTTCTTTCCCGGCTTGCTGACGATGCGCTGGGCGTAGACGTGCGGTCCAAGCCCGGCCGGATCAAGCGAGGCATATTCATTTTGAGCCTGGACATACGCGAGGCACACCTGAATTGCCGCCAACTCATTGCGGCCGATGCGTCGGCTTAAGATTTCATCCAGGCCGGCCGCGGTATCGAACTGCCATTTGCCGCCTTTGTTGATGAGCGGGATTGGGAAAGGCCAATCATCATTGCCAATGACGAGTGTTTGGCTGCCGTCTCCCTCCAACTCCAGCCCATGTTTGGCCTCGTAGGCGGAAACAAAATTGTCGCGCGCGTTGGCGTCCGCAACAGGGTCGCCCGAACTCACGACTGCCTTTCCATTGGGTCCAAACACTGTCAGCAGCTTTTTCTGATCTTGTGACTTAGCGCCCTTGACCAAGGCGCTTACGGCCTTCTCCGGCGTGGCGAATTGCTCCTGCGCAAGCGCGGATTGGCACAGGCCGACGAGAACGGCGCAAAGGAGAATGCGGCCAATAGCTATCATCGCAGCAACCCAACTGTTAAACGCCCAAACATGTCGATCACTCGTGCCCGGCGATCACCACTACGGTTTCGCGCGAGCCACTCTTTCCAGGTCATGAATTGCAGCCCGAGCTGATCGTAGTTGACCCTCAAATAGCCATCGCGATCGCGCGACACCGCGCCAGGCCGGACTTTCTGTACGTCCTGCGCCATCACGCCGACATAGGTCGTGTGATCGCTGCCTCTGTAGCGGAAGCGATAGAGTTCGAGGCCGCTGCTGAGGCGCATCAGCGGGACGATGTCTTGCTTAAGGCGGATGTCGGAACGACGCCCACCGCCGCGACCGCCACCTCCGCCACGACCGCCCCCTCGACTGATGCCTCCGCCCGGCCGGCCTCCGCCGCGGCTGACATGTCCCCCGCCTGGCCTGCCACCTCTGGAGGCGACCCTAGGCCCCCCTCCTCCCCTGGGCGGCGAGAATTCACGCGCTCCACGGCCGGCAAGACTTTGCTGTCCGCGCTTTGAGAAATCCCGGGCCTTGGCTCCGTCGCTCACATCGAAGGCATTGCCTCCCGGACGTCCCCTTTGTTTGGCCTTGGCGAAGTCAGGCTGCTTGCCTTGAATGCCAGCCTGCGTGGGACCCTTTCCCTTTAAGCCGCTTTGAATCTCGCCGATGTCGGGCCTCTTGCCGGTTTGCGTCCCCTTAAACTCCGGCCGACCCGCGCCAGGCTTTCCGGCACCACTCGGCAAATTGCTCGGCTTCAGAACCGCTTCACCTCCCCTGCCGCGATAGTCGAGCTTGCGGTCGCCGGACTTGATGTTGGCATTCGCAAATTTGTTCTTCACCGCATCGTTGTTATAGCTGACGCCGCGCCGATGACGGGAATTGTGCTCCCAGTTTGTGCGCTTCACGTCGTTGCGGTTGATGTTTCGATTGATATTTATGTCCTTATCGATGTCCACATTGAAATTGCCACGGCCCCAATCGACATTGTCCCAGGCGTTGCCGATGGCGAAGCCCGCTCCCCAGGCGAGTCCCCTCGCAACCGCTCCGCCAACCACGTAGCCAGGAGCGGGAGGAAAGTAGTAGGGCGGGTATTCCGGATAGGGCCAGTCTCCGTACACAACGGCCGGGTCGTAATATGGCACATAGACTGTTTCCGGCGATGTAGGTTCGATGACGATGACTTGCTTGTCCGCTTGTTGTTCCGTTTTCACGGTCTGCTGCTTGGTCGTTTCTAGCTTCCCATTCGCCTGTGCGGCCGAGCGCAGTCTTTGTATCGCGTCCATGACATCGGCTTGCTGAGCGAGGACGGCGTCGCCGAGCTCCTCCGTCCAATCGAGCTTATCGTTCATCATCGCGAGGACGGTCGGGGTCGCAACCAGGGCCTTCACGCTCCCGTCCCAATCCTGCTTTTCCAGCGCGGCGTTGAGCTTGTCTCCCTTCAGTCCCTTGTTGGATTTGGCGAAGCGATCGGCCTGAACGACCTCGAGCGGATAGGTCGAAGCCATCAGCACTTGCGCGAGGAGGGAATCGGGATAAAGCGCGATCGGCGCAACGAGTTGGTCAAGTTGCCCCGCGTCGAGCAACTGCTGCTGCTCGGGTGCGACATCAGCGGTTTCTGCGGTGTCCTGTGCCAATGCAATCTTGGCATCTATCGACAACAGCGCCAACGCCAACAGGACCGCACAACGCCTCATCAGGCTCAACTGCATGGGTTTCGCACGCCCAGGGCCGTTAAGGTGAAGCGATCTTTCCGTATCATCCTGATTTTAGTTCCCAATGTGGCTTTCCTAAGTTGGCCGTTGCTGGCGGTTCGGAAGTACCCGAGAACCCAGGCGAAGGCATCTCGGCCTGCTCGCGGCAAGCCTTCGTTCATCGGCCTCGGGTAGAAATCGCTAAAGAACAGGGCTAAGACTGTGGCCGCCACGGTTGAAGCGCGGTTGCGCTTTTTCCATCTCTGTTGCGATGCCTTAAGCCGGCTTAGCTCAGGCGGTAGAGCGGCTGATTTGTAATCAGTAGGTCGGGGGTTCGAATCCTCCAGCCGGCACCACTACTTAGACAAATCAACAAACTCGCTAAAATCGGATCGGGTAACGCTAGGGGTAACTGAATCGGTATGGGGGTCAGGTCCACGTGATTGCCGCAGGAGGATGAGCCACCGGCCTACCGCTGCGAGACGTAGATGCGCCGGTTTCAATTAAGACGCAGCGGAGTTGGGCTCCCATCAATCC
>JBKOUI010000161.1:0-3207 GCA_046723315.1 Pseudomonadota bacterium
GTACCAGCCGACCGCGCCTTGCAGGCCGCCGAGCACAAATAAGCCGAGCAGCCGCGGCAGAAGCCTGCGCGGGATATAACCCGCAAGCCAGAAGTCAATGAACGGCACGAAGAAGACGACCCCAATCAAGCGTCCAAGAAAGCGATGCGCCCACTCCCACCAGAAGATGGTCTTGAACTCATCGAGGCTCATGCCGCGCTTGAGCTCGGTATATTCGGGGATCTTTTGGTAGGCGGCGAACGCCTTGTCCCAGTCTGCGTCGGAGAGCGGCGGCACCGCACCCATAATCGGCTGCCACTCGGTGATGGAGAGGCCGGAATCGGTCAGCCGCGTGGCACCGCCGACCAGGATCATCACCACGACGAGAAGCGCGACACAGGCGAGCCAAATGCGAAGCGCGCGGACACGCCTCGCGGGCATCGTGGTATCGCGGCGCGGCGCAGCCAAACTGGAAGCTAGTGTCGTAGACATGGGCGTCTGATAGCTGCCCGCCCAAGGAAACTCAATCCGCCTGCCCTGCCCCATTGCCGCAGCGCGGTTAGTGGCCATTAATCCTGTCATCGCCCGGCTTGACCGGGCGATCCAGTAACCCCTGTAGTGCGCTAGCGTGATCAGCGGTGGTTACTGGATGCCCGCTTTCGCGGGCATGACACTAAGGACTGCAGAATTGGGGGCATGATGACCGCGCGCACCCGCAAGCTGATGGGCACTATCGTGCTCCTCCTGTTTCTCGGCGCTTATGCCTGGGCGGCGGTCATCATTGGTGCAGGGCGCATCACGCTTGCGCCTCATTGGGCGCAGCTTGCCTATTTCCTAGTCGCCGGCCTCCTCTGGGTTATCCCCGCGGGCTTGCTTATGCGGTGGATGCAACGGCCCGATGCGCCCGCCGCAACGCCAAAGCGCCGTTGATCTATCAGGGCGTCTCCTAGAGCGAAGCGGGGCCTATTTACGGGCTCAAGCGCTTCTTCTAAAGCTCACAGAACCGTCCCTTGCTTTAGTGCGGGCCCTGTGAGCTCCACGCTTCGCATTCTGCATTGCCTGCATGCGCCCGTCGGGGGCCTGTTTCGCCACGTCCACGATCTCGCCATCGGCCAGACCCAGCTCGGTGCCGAGGTCGGCGTAATTTGCGATTCCCAGACCGAAGGGGACGCCGCCGCGCTCGCCCGCCTCGCCGACTACTGCGCGCTCGGCCTCACGCGAATTCCCATGAGCCGCAATCTCGGTTTCGGCGACCTGAAGACCGCCGGCAAGGTGAAAGGCCTTGCTGCCAAGCTCAAGGTCGACGTTCTTCATGGGCACGGCGCCAAGGGCGGTGTGCACGCGCGGGTGGCGGCGCGCAAGCTAAAAAAGCGCAAGGGCGCAAGACTGAAGGCGATCTACACGCCTCATGGAGGGAGCCTACTCTACTCGCCGTCGCGGCCGAAGGGGCGCCTTCATCTCATGGTCGAGCGCCGGCTCGCGCGGTCGACTGATGGGCTGGTGTTCGAGAGCACCTTCGCCGCAAAGCGCTACATCGAGCTGATCGGCCAGCCGCGCTGCCCAGGGCGCATCGTCCTCAACGGGCTCAATCGCCACGAGTTCTACGAGCCGATGCTGTCGGACGACGCGGTCGACTTCGTCTTTATCGGCGAGCTTAACCGCCCAAAGGGAGTCGACGTCCTCCTGGAGGCGCTTGCGGCCCATCAATCGGTGTTTCCCGGCCGCGCGCTCATCGTCGGCAAAGGACCTGACGAGGGCAGCTTCAAGCGGCAGGCCCGCCGGCTCGGTCTTAATCCGCGCGTTTCGTTTGCCGGACAGCTTCCGGCGCGCACCGCCTTTTGCCGCGCGCGCTGCGTCGTGGTGCCGTCACGGGCTGAATCCTTTCCTTACATCGTGCTCGAGGCTGCCGGTGCGCAGATGCCGCTGATTGCAACCAATGTCGGGGACATCCCGGAAATCGTCGCCGGCATCGACATGCCGCTCATTCCACCGGGCGACGTCGAGGCGCTCGCAACCCAGTTGCGCACTTTTCTTGCGACGCCGAAGCCGTTCCTCGAACGCGCCGCTATCCTTCAGAAGCGCATTGCCGAACGCTACACCGTCGAAAACATGACCCACGAGGTCGTCGACTTCTATATCTCTGAAGTCGGCGCCGGTGTGAGCTAAACCGCGCTCACCTACTCCGAGGCTCAGGCCAATTCGCTATCTATAAAGAATGGTCGGAGCGGCGAGATTTGAACTCGCGACCCCCGGTCCCCCAGACCGGTGCGCTAACCGGGCTGCGCTACGCTCCGACGCCGCGATGACGGGCAGAGTGGATATACACGCTTGAGGCTAGGAAACAAGCCGCTGCGCGAGAGCGCCTACTGCTTGGCCGCAACCAAGATCCTGCGGCAAGTCTCGAGCTCGTCGAGCAGAGCGCTGAGCGCCTTGGGATCAGGCTCGGGCATTCCCTTCTCAGGCCCAGCAGGCGTGAAAGTTCCGCCGCCTCGTCCGCCTTGCGCCGCTTCGGCGGCGATGTCGGGAATTTCGTGACGCGCCGCTATGGTGTCTTCAGCGTCTTCGCGATCAGCCATGCGCCGAAACTCCATGACGAAACGTGGACCGTGCTCCCGCAGGATCTTCTGTACACCCCGAATGGTGTAGCCATCGTTATAGAGCAGAAAGCGAATGCCGCGCAGCAAGGCGACGTCCTCGGGCCGGTAGTAACGCCGTCCCCCGCCCCGCTTCATCGGCTTGAGTTGCGCGAACTTGGCCTCCCAGAAGCGCAGGACGTGCTTTGGGACCTCAAGCTCGTCAGCCACCTCGCTGATGGTTCGAAACGCCTCGGGCGCCTTGTCCAAAGCTTCTCCTCCTCGGCGTCAAATCTCGCCAGCTATTCCGCCGCCTTTCTTCGCGAGAGCGCGTCGTTGATGCGCTGCTTCATGATGTTGCTCGCACGGAACACCAGCACTCGCCGCGGCGTGATAGGAACTTCCTGGCCCGTTTTCGGGTTGCGGCCAATTCGCTGACCCTTGTCGCGGATCCCGAAAGAACCGAACGAAGACAACTTCACCGTGTCGCCGCGCTCGAGACTCGCGACGATCTCCCGCAGCACGAGCTCGACGATCTCGGCGGACTCGTTCCGCGGCAAACCAACCTTTTGAAACACCGCTTCCGCTAGATCGGCGCGCGTCAGTGTTTTCCCGCTCATTGTGCCAGCGCTCCCCCAGTCGCGGGACTATTCAA
>JBKOUI010000186.1:0-7020 GCA_046723315.1 Pseudomonadota bacterium
CTGACCTCACCCTTACCCTCGTTACGTTGATCGCATTCACCCTGCTCGGTCTTGTTCTGCTCGCCTTCTATGTCGCCCCCGACGGCGTCCTGCTGCCCGTGCTGCTTGTCGTGCTGATTGGCACTGTTCTCGTCATCGGCTTCTATATGGCGCAGCGGCGCGGCCTGTTCGGCGCTGCCGCGCGACTCGTGCAGAATTTCGCTGGTCCACTCGAAGCGAAAGTGCTGGACGGGGCGGACGCCATCGATCAGCAGGCGCGCCGCATCTACGCGCGCCGCACTGACGTCCTGCTCAGCGTCTTCTGGCTGGCGGCAGCTTGGACACTCGGCGTCTTGGAAGTTTGGGTCGCGCTTTGGCTGCTTGGCTACGAGGTAAGCTTTTTCCAGGCCTTTCTGGTCGAGAGCGTGGTTCAGGGCGTGCGCGCCGCGGCTTTCCTCATTCCCGGCGCCCTCGGCGCCCAGGAGGGTGGCTTCCTCCTGGTCTGTGCGCTACTGTCCATCCCGGCAGAGGGGGCGCTTGCGCTTGCGCTCACACGGCGCGCCCGAGAGCTTGCCTTCGGGATCCCCGGCATCCTAGCCTGGCAATGGTTCGAGGCGCGCGGCCATTGGCGCGATCAACACTCGGATCGGCCGGCTCTTGCCAGGGAGAATCGCAGCGACTGAGGAGGGATTAAGGGTCGCGATGAACGATGTGAAGAGTTCGCCAGCTCGCGTGGTGCCTCCGGCACGCGTCGACTTCACCCCCGAGGACCGCCAGTGGATCGCCGATCGCATCCAGGAGGTCCTTGCCAGCGGCCGTCTGACCCTCGGGACTTACGGCGAGCAATTCGAGCAGCGCTTCGCTGAGTTTGTCGGGGCCGAGCACGCCGTCGCCGTGAACAGCGGCACGTCAGCACTCGAGATCATCTTCCGCACCTTGGGCGTTGAAGGCCGGGACGTGCTGGTGCCGGCCAACACCAACTACGCCACGGTGGCCGCGGTAGTGCATGCCGGCGGGCGCCCGGTGCTGATGGACACTGATGCCGAGACGCTCGGCACCTCGCCGGAGGAAGTCGAGCGCTGCATCACGGCCAACACCGCGGGAGCGGTGGTGGTGCATATCGGCGGTCTCGTCTCACATCGCATGGCTGAGCTAAAAGAGCTGCTCGATCGCCGCAGTCTATGGCTCGTCGAGGACGCCGCCCACGCTCATGGTTCGTACCATGATGGGACCGCGGCCGGCACTTTCGGGATTGCTGGGGGCTTCAGTTTCTATCCGACCAAAGTCATGACCAGCGGCGAAGGCGGCATGATCGTCACCAATGATGACAAGATCGCCGCAGAGGCGCGCATCTATCGCGATCAGGGCAAGGCGAGCTTCACTCAGAACATCCATGTCCGGCATGGCTATAACTGGCGCCTGTCGGAGCCTCACGCGGTTATCGGCGTCAGGCATCTAGAACGGCTACCGGAGATGCTTGAATCACGGCGGCAGGCGGCGGCGATTTACGACAAGGCATTCGCCAACTCACCCCTGCTCCAGCCTTTGCACGTCACCGAAGGCGGCGTGTGCAATTACTACAAATATATCGTGCTGCCGCGCCGCCGGATCGACCGCGCGGCGGCGAAACAAAAGCTGCGCGAGACCTACGGAGTGATTCTTGGCGGCGAAGTCTACGAAGAGCCCATTCAGCGCCAGCCGGTGTTCAACGATTTGGCCACGCGGCCGCTTCCGATCTCGGAAGACGTCTGCGCGCGCCATCTCTGCCTGCCCATGTTTTCCGGCCTCACCGAGTCCCAAGTCGAGCAGGTGGTTGAGGCCGTTACCGCGGTGCTACGATAGGCTCTGACCGCTGGTAGGCACACGCCAAGTGAGGGGGTATGGCGGCAGACTATGAGTGGATCGTCGTCGGCGGGGGGATCGCGGGCATCTCCATCGCGGAGATTCTGACGCGCGAAGGCCACTCCGTGCTGCTGCTGGAGCAGCGTGAGCAGCTTGCCGGCGAGACGACCGGCGATTTCCACGAGTGGATCCACACCGGCTGCCTCTACACGCTCGTTCCCGATCGCTTGCTCACCATGAAATATCTGTTGGGCGCGATCGACGACCTCCTGGAATATTACGGCTCGTTTTCCGGCATGAATGCGGTCCCAACCGAGCGCGGGCTTGCGCTCGGTGACGGCGGCTGGTTCGAGCCGAACTACATTCGCTTCCGTTATCGCAACCGGCGCTTCAATCCGTTCTGGACCGGCGTCGTTGCCCGCTCGCGCTTCCTGATCGAGCGCATCGCCGAGCACGATTGGCTGAGGAGGCGCGCCGGCATCGTCGATGAGTTCAAGCAAGGACGCTGGCGTGGAATCCGGGCACGTTTCCGCGAGCAGCTTTCGCATCGGGAATCGTTTTTTGAAGTCCAGAGCACAGATTTCACCGTCAACAGCCGCTTGCTGCTGCGCGACCTCCTGGCGTCAGCGCTCGGCAACGGATTGCAGGTGCGCACCGCTCAGCACGTGCGGGAGGTGCGCGACGCCTTCGGCGAGAAGCTGGTGGTTACCGACGCCGAGAGCTTCAGGGGCAAGAACGTGGTGCTATGCGCGGGCAAATCGATTGCCGACCACGTCAATGTAAAAGTCGCGACCTCCTACGCGCCATTGGCTGTGGTGCGAGGCCTTTCCGACAACGCGCACTCCTTCGTCGAGCTCGACTACAACGTGCAGAACTGCATCAATCTGCTGGCGAAGGGCGGCGGCATCGGGCTTGCTGGTGGAATCTCGCTCAAGCGGATGTCAGACTGCGACGGATATCTCGACTACGTCATCGAGCGTCACCGCAAATACGAGCCGTCCCTGCAAGTGCTGGGGCGCTATCCCGGCGTCAAGACCGAGATCACCTTCCCCGACCAGGACCGCAATTACTTATTCCACATCGTGCCTTGCCGCGATGGTCTATGGGCGGCCATCCCCGGCAAGTTCACCTTAGGGTTCAGCCTGGCACCCGAGTTTTACCGCCGCATCTATCACCGCAATCCTCGCAAGGTGTTCACTCCGGCAGGAGATACCCGCCGCGCCGCCGGGCTTATCGCCGAAATACGCTGGCAAGCTATTGCCAACGAAGCTCTGCAACCCGGCGTGCCGCAAGAATTGGCGCGCTCCCGGGAAATTCCAAAGACTGCTTCCGAACTCGCCCGCTAGGCTCCGTTCGTGCTAGCTTCTCGCCAAAGGGAAATGGGGCGCCCCGAGGGGGCGCCCGGGGACATAAAACGGACCTGCTCAAGACGGGGTAACATCGATGCTCAAGGCGCTATTCCTCAACCCGCCGTCGTTCGAAGGATTCGATGGAGGCGCCGGATCGCGCTATCAGGCAAAGCGCGAGATCCGCTCTTTCTGGTACCCGACTTGGCTTGCCCAACCCGCGGCGCTCGTCCCCGGCAGCCGCCTGGTCGATGCGCCGGCCCGGGGACTGTCGCTCGACGACGTGCTTCCCATGGCCAAGGACTACGAGCTGGCCGTGCTGCACACGAGCACGCCGTCTTTCGGCTATGACGTGCAAGTCGCCGAGGCTTTGAAGGACGCCAATCCGAAACTTCTGCTCGGCTTCATCGGTGCGCATGTCGCGGTGAATCCCGACACTTCGCTCGCCGCCTCCAAGGCGATCGACTTCGTCGCCCGCGCCGAGTTCGATTTCACCATCAAGGAAATCGCCGAGGGCCGGCCGTTCGAAGAGATCAACGGCATCACTTACCGCCGCAAGGGCGAGATCGTGCACAACCCAGAGCGCGCGATCCTGCACGACATGGACCAGCTTCCGTTCGTGGTCGACGTCTACAAACGCGATCTCGTCATGGAGGACTACTTCATCGGCTATATGCGCCACCCCTATGTATCGGTCTACACGGGGCGAGGCTGCAAGTCGCGCTGCACCTTCTGTCTGTGGCCTCAGACCATCGGCGGCCACAAATACCGTACCCGTAGCCCCGAGCATGTCCTCGCCGAGATGCGCCGCGCCAAGGAGTACTTCCCGCAAGTCCAGGAGTTCTTCTTCGACGACGACACCTTCACCGACGATCTCAAGCGTTCGGAGGTGATCGCGCGCGGGATGGGCGAGATTGGCGTGCCGTGGTCATGCAACGCCAAAGCCAACGTTCCTTACGAGACGCTGAAGGTCCTCAAGGATAACGGCCTCAGGCTATTCGTGGTGGGCTACGAGACCGGCAACCGCGACATCCTCATTAATATCAAGAAGGGCGTGCGGCTCGATCATGCCCGGCAATTCACCGAGAACTGCCACAAGCTCGGCATCACCATCCACGGCACCTTCGTGATCGGCCTGCCGGGCGAAAGCCACGAGACGATTCAAGAGACCATCAAATTTGCCCAGGAGATGAATCCCCACACTATCCAGGTGTCCTTGGCGGCGACTTACCCCGGCACTTTCCTGCATCGTCAGGCGGCTGAGAACGGGTGGTTGCGCAACGACTCTGGCGGGCTAGTCGGTCACTCCGGCGTGCAGGTGAGCGCGCTAAGCTACCCTCACCTTTCGCACGAGGAGATTTTCGATGCGGTCGCGGAATTCTACCGCCGCTTCTATTTCCGCCCGAGCAAGCTCTGGGAAATGACGCGAGAGACATTCTCTAGCGGGGACATGTTCAAGCGCCGCATGCGCGAGGGCGCGGAGTTCTTCCGCTTCCTGCGGTCACGCGAGAACCGGGGCGAAGCCGCCGCAGCACACTGACCGAATGGTGTGACGGCTCCGCGCCGCCTGCGGTCAAATTGAAGCATCACTCGAACCCGACATTGTCGATGGGAATATATTGGGCGTGTTCGTTATAGACGTCACGGTTCGCTGCGACGTTCGCCCACTTCTCCGCTGACAGTAGTCGATGATCCGCTTCTACTTTCACTCGACGCCGAATGCCGCGAAGGTTGCGCTCTTCTTAGAGGAAGCGGATCTGCCTTACGAGCTTGTACCAGTTGACACCTATAGAGGAGAGCAACACACGGCTGCGTTCCGCACTATCAATCCGAATGGGAAGGTGCCAGCTATCATTGATACCGGCGGGCCTGGTGGCAAGGAAACCCGCGTGTTCGATTCGACAGCTATATTGATTTATCTCGCGGAGAAGACCCACCGCTTCCTTGGGGTCCCCGAGAACAGGCCCGAGCTACTCTCATGGCTTCTTTTCACAGCCTCGGGTCTTGGTCCGTTCTCTGGCCAAGCGATATATTTTCAGTTCGCAGCGCCTTATTTTCAGGTTAGCGAACTCGACGGCTCCGCTTCCGCTGTGAACCGGTATCGGCGTGAGGCTGAGCGGCATTATCAAGTTCTCAATGACCACTTGACCGGCCGCAATTATACCGTTGGCGATGGCTACACAATTGCTGACATGTCCGCTTGGGGCTGGATCGATCGCGCCTCAAAGGTGCTGAAGCGAGCAGACGATCCGCTCGCTGCCTTTCCTGAACTCAAGCGGTGGTTTACGGCTATCGACGCGCGGCCGGCAGTATCCCGTGCACGTCCGTGGGCAAAAACCATAGTTTCAAGATGGAGTTTGACGAGGACGCGAAACGTGCGCTGTTCCCATCGAATTATCCGCGAGCGCGTTAGCAATAAATCGCGAAGCTTGATAGCTCGTCCATATTAGCGCAGACGCCGACCGAGATCGTACGCGATGCTCAATTGGAGGTGCTAGAAGGAAGCCCGCATGCGCAACGCCACGCCCCGCAATCTGATCCTGCTGATTGGAATCGGCGTTTTACTCTTGACGGCTAGGAGTGAGGCCACCCTCGCCAAGCGAGCACCGGCGAGCGTACATGCCAAGAGCCTCAAGTCTGCTCATGTCCACTATGGACGCAATTGGAAACGGAGCCACAGAGCATATGCGGCTTCGCGTCGGTTCGTTAAGCCGCGAGGCTATGCTCGCGCCTACTACCGGCGGGTGTATCCCAGACCTTGGGACAGCTACGAAACAGACCTCTTGTTCGATTGTCTCATGAGCCAGCCCTTCGTGATCTGTCCCTGACTTCGCGAAGAGCGAGGGTACCGGTCGACTGCATCAATAGCGCCAGGTGTTGGGACGGAGGGGGCCCAAAACCATCCGGCTGGGTGAACAGCGTCGCTAAGGCGAGGCACAGCGTGAGCGTGAGCGCCGCAAGGCTTACGGCCACCATCAATCCCCCGAGAATTTGACTTAGATTCATCCAGTTGGACGGGTCTTCGCCCCAGCTCTCAAAGGACGTTGGGGGGACGAATACGTGCAACATCTGAATGGCCGTGCCGTGGGAGCCCAATTCTAGCACGGTTTTCGATGGCTTCCCCGGCATTGCGTGCCTGGCCTGCCTGCGCGTCCATGAGCCCGCGTAAACGCCTTACCGATGTAATGCTCGCGAAGCTTGAGCCAAGGTCGACCAAATACCTGAGCAGCGTAGCCGGCGCGCTGGCCCCGCAAGTGTCAGCTCCATGGGAATGCGCCGCAGCCAACTCATCGGTCTCACCTTGATCACCCTGCACCGCGGGCAATGGTTTTGATGGGCGGGTAGCCCTCCGCGGCAAAAGCGCGCGACACCCGCGCTGAGTCTCTTTTTCGACAGTCCTGGCCGGAATCCGAAAGACACTTGAGCGCGAAAATATGTACTGAGCAAAAAGACGTGAGAAAAAAATTGGGGGGCAGCAATGAAAAGACGGGGCCGAGGTTGTTGTAACGGAGGGCACGATGCGCCGCATGCCTTCAAGAAGCTGTCTCGCCGCAAATTCCTTGAATCTAGCGCAGTAGGGCTAGCGGCTGGAGCGCTTGCGACCGCCGGTGTGCCGGGTGCGGTTCAGGCGGCCCCTCCGACCGACAAAACGGACAATTCAGACAGAGGGCGAGGGCCGAAGCCGAATCCCGGCGATCGACACACTCTAATTAAGGGTGGGTGCGTGATCACCATGGACTCGGCCATCGGCGATTTGAAAACGCCGATGTGCTGGTCGAGGGCAAAAAGATCCTCGCAGTACAGCCTAACCTCGGAGGTCAAGTGCATGGCGCATTCACGATCGACGCCAAGA
>JBKOUI010000123.1:0-1553 GCA_046723315.1 Pseudomonadota bacterium
GTGCAAATGCTGGAACGCGATTGGGCCGGTGTCAAGCGCGGCTCCCGCTTCGGTCTGATCGGGAAGATCTTGACGACGCCGGTGCACGTCGAGGCCACCGGCTGGCACGCGGCATGGCTGTCTAGGTGCGATGACGTTCCACGTGCAGGTTCCGGTCAGTCGGTTACCGGGATTGTTTCCGCGCTCTGCATGAACTCGAAAGTTTGATCGAAATCGACAATCCCGGCGTCTGACCCTAGGCCGCGGATCACGAGCCCGGCCGCGGCGGTGCCGAATCTAGCGCTCTGCGCGAGATCCCAGCCGCGCAGCAGACCGACGATGAACCCGGCGCAATAAGCATCGCCACATCCGGTCGAGTCCACGACGGGAGAGGCAAAGGCGGGAACGCGGATCTCCTCGATCGCGCCGTTTTCGCCGCGCCAGGCGATGCTGCTCCCGTCCGCTCCCATCTTGAAGACGGTGTGGCGGACGCCGCGGTCGAGAAAGAACCGTATCACGTCCTGCCGGTTGTGAAGCCCTGAGATCATGCGTGCCTCATCCAACCCGGGCATGAAGTAGTCGACGTACGGTAGCGCGGGCGCGATAACCTCGAGCAGATCGGGCCGGTCGATGGCAATCAGGTCGAGGGTGACCGGCACGCCCCGCTCCCGGGCGAAGGACAGGATGCGCGCGGTCGGCTCCCCGTCGAGCTTCGGCATCAGATACGTGCCGCCAAAATGGAGATGGCGAGCAGTGGCAATGGCCTCGAAATCGATGTCCTCGATGGTCAGCTCGGCGTTCGCGCCGAGAACATGGAGGGCGGGTCGCTCGCCATTCGGCCGGATAGGCAGCATCGTCGCCGAGGTCTGAACCGTGGGCTTACGTCTGACGCCGCTCGCGTCGATACCGTAGCGCTGCATGGTGTCGACGATGAAGTTCCCAGCCGCATCTTCACCGATGGCACCCATAGCGAGAACGTCCACGCCGAGCTTTGCCAGGTCAACGCTGGTGCCGGCGGCTGTACCGGCCACGGTGAGCCGGATCTCCTCGAGCAGATCAACATCCTGTTTTGGAGGAATACGGCTCACCGGTCTGCCGAGCACGTCGAGAATGTGGATTCCAAGGCTGACGACATGACCAGAGTGATGGGGTGATGAGGTCATAGAGTGATAGATGGTAAAACGCTAGAGAAAGGGTGCGTCATTAGTCGGCGACAGGGGCGCCAGCCGCGTGCAGGCTGGCCGCGATGCGGATGCCATGCATATCGAAAAGCGACACCTGATCGAGCGGCAGCTCGACGTTGACCTGTCCCGACGAAGGCAAGGCCTCGCCCGCGGTCCGGGCGACCTTGGCTTTGAATCCCTGGTTGCCGAGCCGATCGACTTCAAGGGCGACAAGATACTGACCGCCGATCTGGACTGTCTTCCGCGCAAGGCGCGCCGGCACGCCAGCAGGCAACGGATCAGGCGAGACTCGGATGTGCTCCGGTCGAATGCCGATGGTGATGTCGGAGCCCGCTGTCGCTGCGCCGTTGACCGCAACCGGGAGAGGGAAGAGAGGAGACTCCAGCACCC
>JBKOUI010000029.1:0-10375 GCA_046723315.1 Pseudomonadota bacterium
TTCTTGAGATGGCCCAAGAGTGATCCTCAGCCGTCGCTTCTCCGAGCTAAGACTTAGGCCGCCTTTTGCTTGGCGGCGGCGCCGTTGAACATCAGCCCCTCCTTGCCAGCGGTGACCACGACCTTCTCGCCGTCACGGATCTTGCCGGCCAGCACCATCTCGGCGAGCGGGTCTTGCACATATTTCTGGATCACGCGCTTGAGCGGCCGCGCGCCATAGGCCGGGTCGTAACCCTTCGTCCCTAGCCAGTCCTTCGCCTTCTCGTCGAGCTCGAGCGTGATCTTGCGGTCGGCGAGCAGCTTCTGAAGCCGCGCCATCTGGATATCGACGATCCGCCCCATCTGCTCGCGCTTCAGGCGATGGAACAGGATGATCTCGTCGACGCGGTTGAGAAACTCGGGGCGGAAATGGGCGCGCACCACGCCCATCACCTGCTCGCGCACGGCGTCACTGTCCTCGCCCTCGGGCTGGTTGACGAGATATTCCGAGCCGAGATTCGAGGTCATGATGATCAGCGTGTTGCGGAAATCGACGGTGCGGCCCTGGCCGTCGGTGAGCCTGCCGTCGTCGAGCACCTGCAGCAGCACGTTGAACACGTCGGGATGCGCCTTCTCGATCTCGTCGAACAGGATGACCTGATAGGGGCGCCGGCGCACGGCCTCGGTGAGCGCGCCGCCCTCCTCATAGCCGACATAGCCGGGAGGGGCGCCGATCAGCCGGGCGACCGAGTGCTTCTCCATATATTCGCTCATGTCGATGCGCAGGATGGCGTGCTCGTCGTCGAACAGGAATTCGGCGAGCGCGCGGGCGAGCTCGGTCTTGCCGACGCCGGTCGGCCCTAGGAACATGAACGAGCCGAGCGGGCGGTTCGGGTCTTGCAGGCCGGCTCTGGAGCGGCGCACGGCGGTGGAGACGGCCTCGACCGCTTCCTCCTGGCCGACCACGCGCTTGGCGATCTGCGTCTCCATCGCGAGCAGTTTCTCGCGCTCGCCTTCCAGCATCTTGTCCACCGGGATGCCGGTCCAGCGCGACACGACCTGAGCGATCAGATCGGGCGTCACCACTTCTTGCGCGATGGCGCCGCCTTTCGATTCTTCCTCCTCGATGTTCTTGAGCTTTGATTCGACGTCGGGGATCACGCCATAAGCGAGCTCGCCGGCGCGTGAGAGGTCGCCCTTGCGCTGCGCAAGCTCGAGCTCGGTGCGGGCTTTGTCGAGGTCGTCGCGCAGCTTACCCGCCGAGGCGAGCTTCTCCTTCTCCTCCTGCCAGCGCTGGGCGAGGGCGCTCGCCTGCTCCTCGAGATTGGCGAGCTCCTTCTCGAGCTTGGCGAGGCGGTCCTTCGAGGCGGTGTCCTTCTCCTTCTTCAGCGCCTCGCGCTCGATCTTGAGCTGCATGATGCGGCGGTCGAGCTCGTCCAACTCTTCGGGCTTGGAGTCGACCTGCATGCGCAAGCGCGAGGCCGCCTCGTCGACGAGGTCGATCGCCTTGTCGGGCAGAAAGCGGTCGGTGATGTAGCGGTTGGAGAGCACGGCGGCGGTGACCAGCGCCGCGTCGGAGATGCGCACGTTGTGGTGCTTCTCGTATTTCTCCTTCAGCCCGCGCAGGATCGAGATGGTGTCTTCGACCGTGGACTCGGCCACGAACACCGGCTGAAACCGCCTCGCGAGCGCCGCGTCCTTCTCCACATGCTTGCGATATTCGTCGAGCGTGGTGGCGCCGATGCAATGCAAGAGCCCACGGGCGAGCGCCGGCTTGAGCAGATTGGAGGCATCCATGGCGCCCTCGGCCTTGCCGGCGCCGACCAGGGTATGCATCTCGTCGATGAACAGGATGATGCGGCCCTGTGAGGCCTCGATCTCGCTGAGCACGGCCTTGAGCCGCTCCTCGAACTCGCCGCGATATTTGGCGCCGGCGATCAGCGCGCCCATGTCGAGCGAGAGCACCTTCTTGTCCTTCAGGCTCTCCGGCACGTCGCCCTTGACGATGCGGTGCGCGAGCCCCTCGACGATCGCGGTCTTGCCGACGCCTGGCTCGCCGATCAGCACCGGATTGTTCTTGGTGCGGCGCGACAGCACCTGAATGGTGCGCCTGATCTCCTCGTCGCGGCCGATGACCGGATCGAGCTCGCCCTTGGCGGCGGCCTCGGTGAAGTCGCGGGTATATTTCTTGAGCGCCTCGTAGCTCTGCTCGGCGCCGGCAGAATCGGCGGTGCGGCCCTTGCGCAGATCGTTGATCGCGGCGTTGAGCGTCTGCGGCGTGACGCCCGCGTCCTGCAGGATGCGCGCGGTCTCGCCTTCGCGTGTCATGCCGAGCGCTTGCAACACGCGCTCCACGGTGACGAACGAGTCGCCGGCCTTGGTCGCGATCTGCTCGGCCTGGTCGAGCACGCGGGAGAGCGCCGGCGTCATATGCGGCTGCGCGGCGCCGCTCCCTGAGACCTTGGGCAACTTGGCGAGCGCGGCGGAGGTCGCGCTAAGCGCCTGCTTGGCATTGCCGCCGGCACGGTTGATCAGCCCCGCGGCGAGCCCTTCCTCGTCGTCGAGCAGCGCCTTGAGCAGATGCTCCGGCGTGATCTGCGGGTTCCCATCGCGTACGGCGATGGTCTGCGCCGCCTGGAGGAATCCTTTGACGCGGTCTGACAGTTTCTCGAAATCCATGACGGCTCCCCAGTGGGCCAAGAGTGGGAATTAGGCGATCAGCCCCTGCCCCGCCGCTTGCGGCGATCACCGCAGGGCTGGTTAGCGGACATATAGCGAGGCCAAAAGCCTGGAAAAAGGGGATTTTGCCCAGCGCTCCCGGCAGGCTGCTACTTGCTACGCTCGTCGTGCGCGGCCTGCCGCGACGCCGAGAAGATGTTCCACACGGCGATGAACAACGCCGCCACCACTGGCCCGATGACAAAGCCGCTGAGACCGAAGGCGGCGATGCCGCCGAGGGTGGAGAGCAGCACAAGATAGTCCGGCATCTCTCCTTGCCGACGAGACGCGGGCGGAGCAGGTTGTCAACCAGGCCCATCACGAAAGCGCCGTAGGCGAGCAATACCACGCCCTGCCACACGGAACCCGTCGCCAGGAAATAGATGGCAACCGGAACCCAGACGATGGCGGCGCCGACGGCGGGCAGCAAAGAGCAAAGGGCCATCACCACGGCCCACAACACCGGCGCGTTGATCCCCAAGAACCAGAAGATCAGCCCGCCGAGAGCGCCCTGCACGGCGGCCACCAGCAGATTGCCCTTGAACGTCGCGCGGATCACGGCGGTCGATTTGGCGACGAGGGCATGCTGCTGGTCGGGCGGCAGCGGAATGGCGTGCGTGATGCGCCTCGTCAGCGCCTCGCCGTCGCGCACGAAGAAGTAGAGCAGGTACAGCATGATGGCGAAGCTGACGACGAAGTTGATAGTGCCAAGCCCGATATCGAGTGCCTCGGCGGCAAAGAACGTGGTGCCTTTGCCGAGAGCATTGGACAGCTTCGCTTGCACGTCGGCGAGATCCCTCAGCCCGACGCGGTCGAGCAGGTCGGTCGCCCAGGACGGCAACACGGCGAGGACCTGCTTGAAGAAGTCGCCGGGATTCCACGTGCCCGCCTGCATGCTGTCCTGAAAGTTGGCGGCTTCTTGCACCAAGGAGGCCGCGGTCAGCGTCAGCGGCACGATGACCAAGGCCAAGATGATCAGCACCGTGGCAAGAGCTGGCAGATTCTGCCGCTTCGGCATCGAGCGCAACAGCCACTCATGCAGCGGCGTAAACACGATTGCGAGCACCGCCGCCCATAGGATGGCGCCGAAGAACGGCCACAGGATCCAGGCGAAGGCGAGCGACACGGCGAAGACGAGCAGCAGCAGCGTGCTGTCTTCGAGGCTGCGCGCGTGTTCTGGCTTCTGTGGTTTGCGGGGGGCCATCAAGGAACTCGGCAAGCTGCGCTGCGCCGGTAAGGCGAGCCGAGTGTGTCACAGCTCAGGCGCTGCGTGGTGGCTTTTTGCTCCGGGTTATTGCCCGATCTGCTGTGGCCCCATAGACCTACGTAAGCGTCCTCCAACTCGTCATGGCCGGGTCGGCGCAAAGCGCCGAGCCCGCTCTCGGCTCGACCCGGGAAGGCGCGGCCATCCACGATTTGGCGTCACAGCTTGCGGTTGCCTTGGATGAGAGACCTCGCGGTCCGTTACTCTGTCTCCGCGACTGTCATACAGCCTTCATCGACCGAAGATTTGCTGGCTCCGATATTCGCCAGTTTGACCCTGCCCGCTTTGGCGTTGCCGCTTTGCTCTGGCCCGTGGCGATAACAGTTTGCGGCGTGGCTCAAAGCCTTTCTGTCCCGCCATCCATTCCGATGGCGCCGATTCGCGTGATTGCCGATCGATGAGCACCAACAGCAAAGACACCGACGGCAAAGACCAGCACGCGCTCGACGACCGGCTGCGCCGCGAAATGCTCGACAGCATTGACGAAGAGCTCGAGATGGAGCTCGACGACAAGCGGCTGGCCGAATTGCTTGCCGAGCATCGCGCCGAGGAGACCATCGACCGGCGGTTCTATTTCCAGGAATTGCTTCGCCTGCAAGGCGAGCTGGTCAAGCTGCAAGACTGGGTCATCAGCCAAAAGCTGAAGATCGTCGTCATTTTCGAGGGACGCGACGCCGCCGGCAAAGGCGGCGTCATCAAGCGCATCACCCAGCGTCTCAATCCGCGCGTCTGCCGCGTGGTCGCGCTGCCGGCGCCGAGCGAGCGCGAACGGACGCAATGGTATTTCCAGAGATATGTGCCGCATCTGCCGGCCGGCGGCGAAATCGTCCTGTTCGACCGCAGCTGGTACAACCGGGCAGGCGTCGAGCGCGTCATGGGATTCTGTACCGAGAACGACGTCGAGGAATTCTTCCGCTCCGTGCCGGAGTTCGAGCGGATGCTGGTCCGTTCGGGCATCGTGCTCATCAAATACTGGTTTTCGATCACCGACGAGGAGCAGGAGTTCCGCTTCCTGATGCGCATCCACGATCCGCTCAAGCAATGGAAGCTCAGCCCGATGGACGTCGAGTCACGGCGCCGCTGGGAGGCCTACACCAAGGCCAAAGAGGTCATGCTGGAGCGCACCAGCATTCCCGAGGCGCCGTGGTGGATCGTCGAAGCCGTCGACAAGAAGCGCGCGAGACTGAATTGCATGCGCCATCTGTTGAGCATCGTGCCCTACGACGTCGTGTCACACGCGGAGATCGTCTTGCCGGACCGCGCACATAATCCAGATTACTTCCGGCATCCGATCCCGAAGAGCATGTACGTTCCGGCGATCTACTGAGGCAGCTCACGAAACTAAGTCAGGGGGTTACTGGATGCCCGCTTTTGCGGGCATGACAATATCAGCGTGCTTCGAGACGCGCTGCTGCGCAGCGCTCCTCAGCACAAGGTTCGATAGTACTAAGCGCGGAAAAGAAGCTAAACGCTAGCTCACCGGGTCGGGAGTGGTTTCGTCGGGCTGGTTGGCTTCGCCCTGGTCCGAGCCGTTGGCCTCGCGGTCGCGGCCTCCATCGCTGCCATTGCCGCCGTGACGCCGGCCCCCGCCATGCTCGCGGCCGCTACCGTGATGCTCGCGATTGCCTTCATGGCGCTCGCGGTCCTGAGAGCCGCGCGGCTCCACGCCGCCCTGGCGGAAATCGCCGCCGCCACCGCCGGCGCGGATGTCTCCGCCGCCTTCGACGCCGTCGAACTCGCCGCCTTCGTCATCGGCAGCCTCCGGGCTCCAGCGCGGACGGTACCCGCCGCCATTCGGCCCTTCGCCCTGATGACCGCCATGCTGCGCGCCCATCTGCGACTGCGCCGCCATGATGATGCGGTTGTAATGCTCGGCGTGCTGGAGGTAGCTCTCGGCGGTCACCATGTCGCCGGAAGCGAGCGCGTCGCGCGCGAGCGACATGTATTTCTCGGCGATATGCGCCGCCGTGCCCCTGATCTTCACGTCGGGGCCATTCGATTCGTAGTTCCGCGCTAATGGATTTTGGGGCTTACGGCCGCGGCCGCGGCCCCTGCGATTCTGCTGTCCTTGCCTCATGGGCTTCTATTCACCTTAAAGCGGCGTCTGCCGCATCCCTTCTCCCTGCTCACTCAATTCACGACTGGGCCAAGCCTCGAACGGCTCATCGTCCGGAAACGCCGGACTGCCCAGCAGTCGTCCTACTTCGCGCGTTTTCGCTGCCTTGTTATGAGTCAATTCTCCGGCGCCACGCGTCCTTAAGAACTCAGAGCTAGCGCCAGACAACCTCAATCTGATGGGCGGTTGAGCGACTCTTGAACGTCCCGAGAGGCACGCCGCCTGTCAATCGAGGTTCACGAGAATTCCGCTCTTGTTGCCGTTGCAACCGGCCGCGCGCTGTGCGGGCGCCGATGGCCGAAATTTTCAATTCGCTGGCCATGAACTTAATCCGAACATGGCGATTTTCCAAGTGCCTTTTTTCAAGCATGCGACGCTCTGCGTGGGGCGCCCGGGGTCCCCGCCACGACCACGCGAGGCCTGCCGGCGAGGTCGCGGCGGATGGCCGCCTCCCCCTCGAGGTCGAGCCCCGCCTCACGGAAGATTTCGGCCACGGCTTCGGCCTGGCCTGAGCCAATTTCGACGAGGATCCTGCCGCCTGGGGCCAGAGCTTGGGCTGTACGGGCGGCGATGTGGCGATAGGCGTCGAGCCCGTCAACGCCGCCATCCAGTGCGGTCCGCGGATCGTGACGCGCGACCTCCTGCGAGAGGCCGGGCATCTCGGCAGAAGGAATGTAAGGCGGGTTCGAGACGATCAGGTCGAAACTGCCATCAACGCCGTCAAGCCAGTCTGAGGCTACGAAGCTCGCGCGGTCTGCCACGCCATGCCGTTGTGCGTTGGCTGCCGCTAATGCAAGCGCCCCAATGCTGATGTCGGTCCCGAGACCGCGCGCCTTTGGCAGCTCCGCAAGAAGCGTAACGAGGATGCAGCCGGTGCCGGTGCCGAGATCGAGCAGATTGAGGGGCCGGTCGCGCCAGCCTTCGTTCTCGACTAGCTCAAGAGCGGTCTCGACCAGGGTTTCGGTATCGGGGCGTGGGTCCAGCGTATGGCGATCGACCAGAAACTCGCGGCCGTAGAACTCGCGGCAGCCCACGATGCGCGAGACCGGCTCGCGCTGGAGCCTGCGCGCGATCAAAGCATCGAGCTGTGCGGCAGCATCGGCTGCAAGCTCCTGGCCGGCTCGCGCGATATAGGCCTCATGCGTCAGCCCCGCCGCGTGGCAAAGCAGAAGCCGTGCATCGAGCTCCGGCGTTTCAATCCCTGCCCGCCGCAATAAGCCGGCAGTCTCGGCAAAGGCTTTGCCAAAGGTAACAGCGCCGCCAGCCTCAAGCATGGGCTTCCTCCTGCATCGCGGCAAGCTGGCGCGTCTGGTAGTCGGTGGTGAGCGCATCGATGATCTCGTCGAGCGCTGGCGCACCCTCGAGCACGTAGGGAAGCTGGTGCGTGGTGAAGCCGATGCGGTGATCGGTGACGCGGCCTTGCGGGAAGTTGTAGGTGCGGATGCGCTCGGAACGGTCGCCGGTGCCGATCTGGCTGCGTCGGTCTTGCGCCCGTTCGGCGTCGCGCTTGGCGCGCTCCATGTCGTAGATCCGCGAGCGCAACACCTTCATGGCCTTGGCCTTGTTCTTGTGCTGTGACTTCTCGTCCTGCTGGCTGACCACGAGCCCGGTCGGGAGATGCGTGATCCTGACCGCGCTGTCGGTGGTGTTGACCGACTGGCCACCGGGGCCGCTCGCGCGGAAGACGTCGATGCGCAGGTCCTTGTCGTCGATCTTGATGTCGACTTCCTCTGCTTCGGGCAGCACAGCGACGGTCGCGGCCGAGGTGTGAATGCGCCCTTGCGCCTCGGTCTCGGGCACACGCTGCACGCGGTGCACGCCGGACTCGAATTTCAGCCGGGCGAACACGCCCTTGCCGGTGATATTGGCGATGATCTCCTTGTAGCCGCCGGTCGCCGACTCGCTCGCCGACAGCACATTGACCTTCCAGCCCATGCGGTCGGCATAGCGCTGATACATGCGGAACAGGTCACCGGCGAACAGCGCCGCCTCCTCGCCGCCGGTGCCAGCGCGCACTTCGAGGATGGCGCTCTTCTCATCGGCGGCGTCCTTGGGCAGCAACTGCACTTTCAGCCGATGCTCAAGCTCCTCAATCGTGGGGTCGAGCTCGCCGAGCTCGGCCTCGGCGAGACTTGCCATGTCGGGATCGGAGGCGGGGTCGTCGATTAGCTGCTGCAAGTCCTCGCGCTCGCGCGTCGTCTTGCGCAGCGCCGTGATGGTGGCGACGATCGGATCGAGCTCGGCGAACTCGCGGCTGAGCCGGACGTAGCTCTCCTGATCGGCGCCGGCGGCAAGCGCGCCCTGCACGGTCTGCCAGCGTGCGACGAGCCTATCGAGTCTCTCGGCGGGAATCGTGGTCATGGGTCTAGGCTAAACAGGAAAATGGAACGGCGAGGAAGACTTTGCCTAAGCCGCGCTAAGACGGGCCTTGCAGCTTGTCGGCTTTACGGCTCCTCGGGTCGTCAGGATCGAGGCTCTGCGAGCCTGTGCTCGGAGCCTTCACCCCCGACTGGCTGTTCATGCTGTTGAGCACGAGCCATGCGCCGAAGGCCATAATGGCTATAAGAAGGGCGATAACGCCCCATTTCAAGAGCGGAGACTTCCGCTTGGGCCTCTCTTCAACCGCTGGCGGCTCCTCCATCGCCGCGTCTTGGATCGCTCTGGGAGCAGCGGAAGGTGGCGGTGGCGGTGGCGGTGTGAAATCGGCGCGCGGCTTCGGCGGCTGAAGCGGAGGAGGTTGCCGGAGTGGCTGCGGCTGTTGGGGAGGAGCCGGCCGCTGGGAAGGTTGTCCCTGCGGGCCTCTCCCGTGTGGCGCCGGTCCTTGCGGCGGTTGTCCTTGCGGCGGCCTTGGTTGGGGACGTCGCTCGGCCTGTTGCGGCGCCGGCGCCGCTTGCCTCTGCGGCGCAGCGCCAGGCCAAGGCGCCTGAGGCGAAGGTGCCTGAGGCGAAGGCGATAGGGGTCCCTTCGGCCAAGCTTGCGGACCTTGCGAGGCATTTTGCCAAGGCGCTTGCGGAGACTGCGGCTTGGGCGAAGGAGGCTGAGGAGGGCTTTGCGGCCTCGCCGGAACCGGATCCGGCGTCCATTCGATATCGAGCGGCGATCTGCCTGCCGGCGCGGCCTGCTTATCGGGCTTAAACGAATTGTCGGGTCTGAAGGCGAAATCGGAATGGTCGGGCGGCGTCATCACTGGAACGTCGGGCATTGCTTTTGGCCTAAGCTCGACAATGCCGGCTTCAAGCTGCGCATAGATGCGCCGAAGCAAGGGACGGACATCGAGATTGAGCAACGCGCCATAAGCGTTCACCACGCGGCAGGTCTCGGCCCAAGGCGGCAACGCATAGAGCGCGCCTTGCTCGAGCGCCTGCACCACGTCGGCACGCGTGCCCAATCTTGCTGCGAGGTCCGTTTCGGAGAGAGCGCTCGCAGCTCTCAGGTCCCGAAACAACTCCGCCACCTCAGCATCATAGCCGGCTGGCATTTCGTCTATCCCGTGAATATGCAGGCGCCGATTGGCGGCGTCCGGCCGTGGGCTTGCCGGCACTAAGCGCGGCCTGGGCGGCATCACAAAGCCGATCCCATCTCTCGCTACTCTCCACTAACACAAGCCCAACAGCCTGGGGTTTGCAAGTCTTGGCGAGACTAGCACATGGATATGTGGCCTGGGCACCTCTCATCGGCCTAAATCTGCACGCCCTTTTCGGCGGCAAAGCGTCTGAGATCTTCGCGCAGCGAGGTGTCCTTGCTTTCGAGCAGCTCATCCAACCGCTCTTTGAGGCTGCCGGCATCGAGCGAGAGGATCATGGCCTTGACCGGCCCGACCGAGGCCGGCGCCATGGAAATCGAACGGAAGCCGAGCCCGATCAGTGCCATGGCCTCGAGCGGCTTTCCCGCCATCTCGCCGCACAAGGTCAGCGGCACACTATGCTTGGCCGCCCCCTCGACAATCTGCCGCAGAGCCTTGAGCGAGGCAGGATTGAGCGGATCGAACCGCTCGGCGACGCGCATATTGCCGCGGTCGGCGGCGAACAGGAATTGCATCAGGTCGTTGGAGCCGACCGAGGCGAAATCGGCCAAAGGCAGCACGCGGTCGAGCTGCCATAGCAGCGCCGGCACCTCGATCATGGCGCCGACCATAAGCTTCTTCGGCTCGGGCCGTCCATGACGCAGCAAGATCCTCACCTCGCGGTCGATGAGCGCGCGCGCCTCCTCGAACTCCGAGACGTCGGCGATCATCGGCAGCATGATGCGGAGCTCGCGGCCTTGCGCGGCTCTGAGCAGCGCTCTGATCTGGGTACGGAA
>JBKOUI010000242.1:0-2695 GCA_046723315.1 Pseudomonadota bacterium
CGATAGCGACAAGGTCTACTTCCCCGAGAACGGCGGTTTTAAACTGGCCGAGCTAGCGCCGAATGTGCAGCACGTGGTCGGCGGCTCCGCCAACAACCTGATCGTGGCGATGAAGGACGGCATCGTGATCTTCGATGCGCCGGTCGACGAAGGGCAGTCGCGCTGGGTCATCGACGCGGCTAAGGCCAAGTATCCGGGCAAACCGATCAAGCAGTTGGTGCTTACCCATCACCACATGGACCATAGTGGCGGCACCCGGGCCTATGTGGCGGAAGGCGCCGAGATCGTGATCCCAGGACAGGCGCGTCCGTTCGTCGAGAAGATGATCCACGCCGAACACAAGCTGTCGCCCGACGCGCTGGCGCGGCAGCCGAAGCCGGCAAAGATCGTGGATGTGAAGGACACGATGTCGCTCAAGGATGATACGATCGAGATCAACCTGTACAACATCCCGAACCCGCATGCCGACGGCATGCTTATCGGCCACGTGGTCGGCCCGAACTTGGTATGGGTCACGGACCTGATCTCACCGCGCGGCCCGATTGCACGCTCGGCCAATACCGTCGCGGTGGGTGATGCCTTACGCAAGACCGGCATCAACGGCTCGACCATCGTGGGCGGTCACGGCACCACAGCGAAGCAGGCGGAGATCGCTGCCGCGTTGGCAGCGAACTAAGCGGTGATCGAAGACTTTCTGCGGCGGCGCCCGGTGGTGAGCTGGGCGCCGCCTTTTCATTTTGGGGCGCAGTCCTGCGCGGACTTTTGGGTCAATGATCATCAGCAGCTCCGGAAAATCTTGTCGGGCCAGTAGACCGTCGAGCGACGCTCATCTTGAGGTGCAAGGTTAGCGGTCAGATTGCAGGGGATGCCTCAGAGGGGGGAGCAGGCGCTACGGCAAGAGCTTATAGCGTGGGATCATCGCCACGACCGAGCGGCTCGACGCATTGACGATCAAGATCCGGTCGTTGAACTTCACGAATTTATGGCCCTGAACGAGCGGAATGTCTTGGGTGACGTCGGAAGGCAAATCCTGCATTGGGACTTGTTCGGGTAACGCATCGGCGACTTCAGGCGTCGGTCCGCCGGCAACCGGCGCATCAGAAATACGCATGACACCGTCAAAGATGTGCCCGCGTTGCTCGTCGTTGATTGCAAGTTCGGATGTGGACTGATCCACCAAGGACAAATCCGCGTCCTGAACTCCATCGTGAGTGCTACGGTTTGACCCCGTCCCAGTGGACGCGACGCAAGCCATCAGCGTGAGTAGAACCACCCTATAGCGCAAAGAGTACATCGCTTCGGTCTTATCCCGCTCAAGACCGATACATTCGATGGCTATTGCGACAAGACAATGCGGCACGGAGGTGGCAGAGGGAAGAACGGGATGATTCAACTCCGGTGTAGCCTATCCGCCACAGTCGATCTGGCCATCAGACAGCAGGAGGCGAGAACGAGCCACCGGTCACAACAGGTGTCGCGGGCGAGCCCTCTCGGGTGCATAGGTCATTCGCTCGCCTCCGAATTGCGAGCGGAATGCGTCGGCAGTCGCCGCGTCTGGGAAGCAGAACCGAATGAATAATCGCTCTGCATCATGCCGGTTGCGGCCCCGGCGGACTGAGATGCAGTGTTCTCGGTGAAAAGTTTCAAATTCTGACGTTTGGCTACGGAAGCCACTTGACGGCAACGCGAGTTCGACCAAGTGGCAGAAGTCCCGCTCGTTCAATAGACCAGCAATCTCGCCTTTGCGACGGCTTATGCGTAGGCAAGCTCAAGCTTGTGGTCGAGGAAAAGAGCAAGCTCGACCTTTCGACTGAAAGCAGCAACATCGGCTTGATCGAGAATGCGACACGCATTCTGCCAGTGCTGGCGCAGCGCGCGCTCTTGGGAGAGCGCCAGCATGTAGGCGCGAGCATCGGCGACGGTCCAGAGGACGCCGCCGTCCTTAGTGGGCAGCGGGCGGGCGAGCTTCTGTCTGAGATATGCCGGACGCAACATGCCGCATCGACCCTATGGCCGGTACAATAAGGCCGACCGCCAAGGAATGCGAGTCCATGGCGCAGCTCGGAAGCTTTGCAGGGCCTGATGCAGATACCTCCGGGCTCAGTAACGGATAACCACAATCGTCGTCGCGCTAGACTAGATCCGTCACCCTCACCAGGACGGTACAGCGATCGGGCTCAAAGTGGTCTCGATCAAATTTGGCACTGGCGGCCCGCTCGATGCGGGCGCGGCGCTGCTTGAACGCCTGGATGCGGCCTTGCTTAGTGGGTGGAAGGTCGGGTTCGAGGAGTTCGAGCGCCAATCTGGTGACGCCGCAACGAACACGTTGGTCCCCGTTGCTCATGTAGAAGTAAACAACGTCGGTCGCGAAATGGTGGTGGCCCGGATCCGCTGTAGCTGTGAGCGGCATGGCGCTGTTTCTATCTCCCGACACGTAGCCCGGCACCGATCGCTTTTAACACTAATGGCGAAAAGGAGTCGTCGCCGCGCAGTCGGGGTGTGACAATCTCTTCGGCTCGGTTCCTACCGAAGGTTCAACTCGGAGCCTGGTTGGGAGGGTAAGATATGCGTCGGACCATCGTTGCTTTTGCTTTCCTTCTCGCATCCGCTGCGACGGCTTCAGCGCAGGGCTTGTTCCCCTCGGTGTGGCAGACTCAGCGGGGTGGTGTGCTGAAGGTGTTGCAAGTGGATGCTG
>JBKOUI010000040.1:0-18732 GCA_046723315.1 Pseudomonadota bacterium
GGAGGGTGCGATGCTCGGCTTCAATGTCTTCGTCATTTTCCTGCTTGTCCTCTTCATCTTCGTCGTCGCCGCTGGCGTAAAGATCGTGCCGCAAGGCTACAACTACACGGTCGAGCGCTTCGGCCGTTATACGCGCACGCTGCGTCCCGGTCTCACCCTCATCGTCCCATTCATCGACCGCATCGGGCGTAAGCTCAACATGATGGAGCAGGTGGTCGAGGTTCCGAGCCAGGAGGTCATCACCCGCGACAACGCGATGGTCAGGGTGGATGGCATCGCTTTCTTTCAGGTGCTCGATGCGGCGCAGGCGAGCTATGAGGTTGCCAACCTAAATCTCGCAATCCTTAATCTGACCATGACCAATGTCCGTACGGTGATGGGCTCGATGGATCTCGACAAGCTGCTTTCTGAGCGCGATGAGATCAACCATCGCCTGCTCAAAGTCGTGGACGACGCTACCCATAATTGGGGCGTCAAAGTCACCCGCATCGAGATCAAGGACATCGAGCCGCCGCGCGACCTCGTCGATGCCATGGCCCGGCAGATGAAGGCCGAGCGGGACAAGCGCGCCGCCATTCTCGTCGCCGAAGGCGAGCGGCAATCGGCAATCCTCACGGCAGAAGGTGCAAAGCAGGCGCAGATCCTCGCCGCCGAGGGCCGCCGCGAGGCCGCTTATCGCGACGCTGAGGCGCGCGAGCGGTCGGCCGAAGCCGAGGCAAAGGCAACGACTCTGGTGAGCGAAGCCATCGGCAAGGGCAGCGTGCAAGCGATCAATTATTTCGTCGCCAACAACTATGTCGGCGCGCTCAAAGCCCTGGCCGAAGCCAAGAACCAGAAGGTGCTCATCCTTCCACTGGAAGCCTCATCGGTGATCGGCGCCATTGCCGGCGTCTCCGAGATCGCGCGCGAGGCGTTCGGCAACAGCGGCGGAGGCAACTCGGCGACGTCGCCTGAGCCTGCGCCCGCCAAGCCGCAAGTCGCTGCAAGGCCTCGCGGCGGCTCGGTTCCGTCCGTCTAGGAGGCGTTCCGTGGAAACGATCATCGCCCTCGGCGCGTGGAACTGGATGATCCTCGCCGCCCTCTTATTCGTGCTCGAGCTCACCGCGCCCGGTATCTTCTTCATGTGGTTCGGCCTTGCCGCGGCGGTCACCGCCCTCATCGCCTTTCGCTACGACATCGCCTGGCAGTGGCAGCTCATCTGGTTCTGCGCACTGTCGCTTGCCGCTGTGCTGCTCGCCGCCAAATATCTGCGCAAGCATCCCCTCGAAAGCGAGCGGCCGCTTCTGAACGAGCGCGCAGTGCAACTGATCGGCCAGTCCTTCGATTTGGTCGATCCTATCGTCAATGGACGCGGCTCAATCAAGACGGGCGACACGATCTGGCGAGTGGAGGGGCCCGAGCTACCCAAAGGCGCGCGCATCAAAGTGGTTGGCGCCGACGGCACTCTGCTTAAGGTCGTTGCGACAGGCACAGCCGCGGCTGCATAGGATTACACCTCGATCTCCTCGACCGAGCTGATCTCGTCGGGAATTTCGGCGCTCGTATCGTCATGCGGCCATGCCGCTTCGCCGATCCGCGTGCGGCCCGAGCCCGTGACCTCGACCTCGGCGAAGCCCACCTCACGAAATTTATCGGCAATCATGTCATTACTGGCAACGCTTTGGAGCAGGCCGAGAGTGATATTTGCCCGGTAGCGCTTGCCCTTGCGAACTGTGTACGTGGCCATTGGTCATCCTCATGCGGTGGCGAACCAGCGGGTCACGGCCTCCCGGCCCACCTCATCGAGCAGCAAATGGAGCTTGGTGCGGCGGAGGAGGAAGTCCTCAGCCGTCATGGCGTCCTCCGCCTCGACTGAATGCTCCAATTCGGCGCAGGTCATGCCTGGCGCGATTTCATCTGATGCAGCGCGATCGGTAGCAATGCGCTCAAATAGTGCCTCGATCTGATCGCCATAGGTGAACGCCCAACGGCGGCGCGTTGCAGCGGGAATGTTTTGAGGCCCCCCTTCGGCGCGCGCAATAAGCTCGCCGCGAGGAAAATGGCCGCCATGCAACGGCACGCCTTTGGTCCAGTGGCCGCCCATCTTGGCGCCAAGGCTGTGTAGCACGCTCATCACCTGCTCGGCCAAGGCCCGGTGGGTCGTAAGCTTGCCGCCGTAGAGAGTGATAAAGCCGCCTGCGCCGTTTGCGGTTGAAGCGAGTGCAGGGCTCCGGCTGATGCGGCTCGGTTTGTCTTCGGTGTCGTCCTGGAGCGCGCGCACGCCGGACCAGGAATAGACACTGTCGGCCTCGGTTATGGGGCCGCCGGGATTGGCGAAGTAGCGGTTATAGGCATCGAGCAGGTACGCCTTCTCCTCGGCGGAGCATTTGGCATCGCCTGGATCGCCCTGGTGCGGAACATCGGTCGTGCCGATGATCAGAAAACGGCCGCCGAGCCAGGGAATGACGAAGATAACCCGCTCCTCCTCGTCCTGCAGCGTATAGGCGTCGGCTTGGGGAGACTGGGGCATCTTGATGACAATGTGGCTTCCTCGCACGAGCTTCAAAGCCCGGGGCGGCGGCGCTGCAGGGGTCAGACGATCGATATCTCCGATCCACGGCCCGCTCGCATTGACCACAAAGCGCGCTTCAACTCGGCGCTTCGTCCCGCGCTCGTTGAGCTCGATAGCATATCCGTCGGCGAGCGGCGCAATGGCCATCACCCCACGGCGGTTCAAGATATCAGCGCCTCGTGCTCGCGCATCGAGAAGCACAGCAAGGGTGAGCCGCGCATCGTCAGTCTTGCAGTCGTAATACTGCAAGACGGAGGTGAGGTCGTCCTGGCGTAGCCTCGGGAGTTGGACGATGTCGTCATCGTCGAGACGGCCGCTAGCCGGTAGCCCGTCGCCAAATGACATAACATCGTAGATCGCAAGTCCGGCCCTGAGCTTCAGCGCCTGACGTTTTTGCCAGCCATAGGTCGGCAGCAAGAACCTAATTGGCGCCACGAGGTGAGGAGCATTGTTCAGCAATTGCGCGCGCTCGATGAGGGATTCGCGCACCAGCCTGAGCTCGAAATGCTCGAGATAGCGCAAGCCGCCGTGGATCAGCTTGGATGAGGCCGAGGAGGTCGCGCAAGCATAGTCGCCCTTCTCGGCGAGCATGACCTTGAGCCCACGCCCCGCAGCGTCGCGTGCTACCGCCGCGCCATTGATCCCTCCGCCAATCACGAGAAGATCGAAGGACTGCGCAGCCACAGAACGTTCTAATCCTGGAGATTTTTCACTGGCGTCGCCATGAACCGCGTTACGTGTTAACGGTTTAGCTAATCGGCGATCCTTAATCGCCCCATTTCATCGATGCGTCACCAACAATCTCCTTCACCGTTCGTAGGGGAGCCAGTGGCCGATATCGTAATCATCAATCCTCGCTTCGACATCTCCTTCTGGGGGTTGGAGCATTGCATGCCGCTATTCGGGAAGCGCGCCAACCTGCCCGTGGCGTGTCTCGCGTTACTGGCCGCGCTTACCCCCGAATATCACGAGGTGACGTTGATCGATGAGAATGTCGAGGACATCGACTTCGACCGTCTCGGCCGTGCGGATCTTGTGTGCCTGACCGGCATGAGCATTCAGGGGCGACGGCTGATTGAGATTCTCGAGGAGGTCAAGGCGCGCGGTGTCATGGTCGTCGTTGGCGGACCCATGGCGACGGTCGAGCCGGAAGTCCTTGAAGACCTTGCCGACGTGATCTTCATTGGCGAGGCGGATGAGACTTGGCCGCAATTTTTGCGAGAGTGGGAGCAGGGCTGCCATAAGACGCGCTACGAGCAGGACGACAAAACCGACGTAACTCGGCTGCCTTTGCCGCGCGTCGATCTGCTCAAGACCGACCGCTATATGTTCGGAAGCTTGCAAATCTCCCGCGGCTGTCCGTTCACATGCGAGTTCTGCGATATCATCGTGACGTTTGGCCGGCGGCCGCGCCTCAAGACGAGCGAGCAGGTGTTGGCCGAGCTCGAGGCGTTCCGTAAAGCTGGGCTCGGAATCGTCTTCGTCGTCGATGACAATCTGATCGGCAACAAGAAGGCTATCAAGCCCGTGCTCCGCGACATCGTCAGCTGGCAGCAAGAGCGCGCTTATCCGCTGACCCTATTCACCGAGGCTTCTCTCGATCTCGCTGAGGACGAAGAGCTCATGGAGTTGATGGGCCTGGCTAATTTCCAGAACGTCTTCATCGGAATAGAGACGCCGAATGAGGACTCGCTGCGTGAGACTAAGAAGCACCAGAATGTGCGGCCGAACGCCGGAACGCTTCTGGAACGCGTGCACCGAGTGCAAAGTCACGGAATTGACGTCTGGTGCGGCATGATCGTCGGATTCGATCACGACGATCCTTCAATTTTCGAGGTAATGCCCAAATTCCTCGACGAAGCGCGTATCTCAGCTGCGCTTATCGGCATGCTGCACGCGATACCTACCACGCCGCTCCATGCGCGGCTTAAACAAGCGGGACGGTTGAACGATGACGATGCCAGCGATCACTACGGGACCAATGTCGTTCCGCTTGGTATGTCGTCGGAAGCCCTCCGTGATGGCTTCGTCGAGGTCATGCAGACGTGCTACACGGCCGAGGCCTACTTCCAGCGGCTCGACGCACAGTTCATTGACGAGAATTTCAAGTTCGCCTTGCATCAGCTCCCGTATTGGGCAAGCCATCGCTGGGCGTGGCTCAAACGCTGCTTTTTCAATTATGTCAAATTTGCCGTTATCGCCTCGCGCGTGCTGCGCCTTCAAGCGGACGAGACAGTCATGTCCCGATATAGGCGGCAGTTGCTACGGGTGACTCGTGCTCGCTGGCGTGAACCGCATATTCTTTTTATCTATGCGCTCAAAGTGGCGACCCACCACCACTACGCTGCCATTACGCGCGCGCTCTCGCAGGTCGAGGGCGAGCGTAGCACGATGCCCAATGCCGGACGTTCCTTCTCGCGCGTGAGACGCCAGCCCGCGGAACGGGCGGTCGCTTAGTCAGGCGACGCCGGCGCGCAGAAGGTCGTGGATGTGGATGATGCCGACCGGACGGCCGCCTTCCTCGACCACGAATAGCGCTGTGATGGAGGAGGCATTGATCAGCTCGAGCGCGGCGCTCGCGAGCAAGTCCGGCTGCACGGTCTTCGGCCCTGGCGTCATGATGTCCCCAGTGCGTCGGCCGAGCAGTCCGTCGCCCATATTGCGACGAAGATCGCCGTCGGTGATGATTCCCTTGAGCAGGCCGCCGGTATCGACCACGCCGAGACAGCCGAAAGCCTTCTCGGTCATGACCACGATCGCTTCCGCCATACCGAGCTCGGCGTTGACGAGCGGCAAGCGATCGCCTCTGTGCATCAGGTCGCCCACAAATTTCAGCCGCGCGCCGAGCTGACCGCCAGGGTGCAGCGCCTTGAAGTCGCGCGCGGTAAAGCCCTTGCTCTCAAGCAGCGCAATGGCAAGGCAGTCGCCGAGCGCGAGCTGCATCACTGTCGAGGTGGTCGGCGCCAAGCCATGCGGACAGGCTTCCTTGATTTGCGGCAGCGCAAGAACAAGCTCGGCGCTTGTGCCGAGAGTGCTGTCGGCGTTGGAAGTCACCGCGATCAGCGGCACGGCAAATCGGCGCGAATACGAAACAAGATTGCCAAGCTCGACCGTCTCTCCAGACCAGGAGAAGGCGAGAATGACGTCCTGCTTGGTGATCATGCCGAGGTCGCCATGGCTCGCTTCGCTCGGATGGACGAAGAAGGCAGGCGTGCCGGTGGAGGAGAGTGTGGCAGCCACCTTGAGTCCAACATGGCCGCTCTTGCCCATGCCGGTGACGATGACGCGGCCGTGACAGCTGCGGATCATGGCAATCGCGCGGGCGAAGCTCTCGCCCAAGGAGTTGGCCAGCGCCGCCTTCAGCGCGCTTAAGCCTTCGGCCTCGAATTGTAGAGTTCTAGTGGCCGAGGCAATCGCTTCGCTGCGGTCATTCAGCAGCGAAAGATCCCGCTTCAAGCCGACCGGCATGACCGTGTTTTCCCCGTCTGACGCGAACTGATTTTAGCACGGATTTGGGCGCGGTGAGGGCCAAGACTCGCGGCGCCTCAAACGAGCTTCTTGACCTCGGTTGCGAAGGCTTCGGCGATATCGGGACGGGCGAGGGCGTAAGCCACGTTTGCGGTCAGGAAGCCCACCTTGGAGCCGCAGTCGAAGGTCTTGCCCTCATATTTCAAGGCGTAGAATCGCTGCATTTTGAGGAGCGCTAGCATGGCGTCGGTAATCTGAATCTCGCCGCCCGCGCCGCGCTCCTGGTTCGATAGGAGGTCGAAGATCTCCGGCTGCAAGATGTAGCGGCCGAGGATGGTGAGATTGGAGGGCTCAGTGCCCGGCTTCGGCTTTTCGACCATGCCGTTAATCGGAAACACGCTTCCGTCGCCGTCGCCGATTGACACCACGCCATAATTCTTCACCTGATCCTCGGGCACGGGGTCAACTGCGATGATATTGCCGCCGTGCTTGGCATAGACCTCGAGCATTTGGGCGAGGCAGCCTTTGCCCGGCGTCTGCACCAGCACATCAGGAAGAAGCAGCGCGAAGGGCTCGCTGCCGACGAGTTCGCGCGCGCACCACACGGCGTGACCAAGTCCCAACGGTTCCTGCTGGCGCGTGAAGCTCGTCGTGCCGGGGCCGGGGAGATCGTCGTTGAGGCCTTCGAGCTCGTTTTTCTTGCCGCGCGCGGCGAGCACTTCCTCGAGCTCGAACTGGCGGTCGAAATGATCCTCAATGACGCCCTTGTTGCGCCCGGTGACGAAGATGAAATGCTCGATTCCAGCCTCACGTGCCTCATCGACCACGTGCTGGATAAGCGGACGGTCCACCACCGTCAGCATTTCCTTTGGCATGGCCTTGGTTGCTGGCAGGAACCGGGTGCCGAGCCCCGCCACCGGAAACACGGCCTTACGCACGCGAGCAGCCATTTGAGTCCTCACTCAGATTTTCAGATCTCCGCCGGGCGCTAGAACTCCCCCAACCACTTCCCGATAGCAAGCGTCGAATTTCGAGTAGTGGGTCAAGTTTGATGTGCTTGAGGCCAAACTAGACACAATCCACAACAGACCGCACTGTAACTAAACAAGTTTCGAAGAACTCGTGGGTGCGGACTCGTGAGCACTGGCATTCGTGCGCCACGCCTGCCTTTGGACCTCCCGCTTCGGTGCCGGTGCGGCCACGTACGCGGCGTGGCAAGGGCGATTTCGCCGTTCGCTGGCTTTCGCTTCATTTGCTACTGCGAGGACTGCCAGGCATTCGCGCGCTTCCTCGAGCGGCCGGACGTGCTCGACGCAGCCGGGGGCACAGACATCTTTCAGATGCCGCCGGCGCGCATGAAGCTCACCGCCGGCACTGACGCTGTCCGATGCCTAAGCTTCTCCAGAAAGGTCTTCCGTTGGTACACTGATTGCTGCCGGACGCCGATCGCTAACACCGCCGCTAGTCCGCGCTTCCCAGTTGTCGCCCTCATTCATTCTTTCATGGACCCCGAGTTCGACGGCCATTCCGGAGATGACATACTCGGCCCCCCGCTGTGCCGTATCTATGAGGGCTCCGCCATCGGCCCGCTCCCGTCGACAGTGCCCGCATCACCATCGTTCGGCGTCTTCGCGCGCCGCGCATCGAAGATTCTCGGCTGGTGGCTACAGGGGCTCGCTCGGCCGAACCCATTCTTCGACGATCGCACCAGCGCTCCGCGCTCTGTGCCGGTCGTGCTCACCCGTGCCGAGCGCGCAGCAGCCCTTCAATAGGAGCCGCTTTGTTCTGAAGACTACTAGAAGTGGCCCGCTACCGAATTTTCGAAAATGGCGGTGGATGGACTGCCAAACTCATCGTGCAGTGCGGCCATTTTTGCCTTTGCGGCGCCTTAAGCACTGGCCAAAATCAGGATCGAAAACCACTGAATCGCTCAAGGTACGCCGTGCTGAAAGGCGCGCTCAAGATCGTGATGCTTCTCGTCATGGCTCTCATCGGGGTCACGCCAGGAGAGGTCCGCGCTGAGGACGAGGTCGCCGCCTATAAACGTGCGGTGGACAAGAGCTTCGCCGGATGGCTCGAAGCGCTGTGGCCCGATGCCGAAGCCGCCGGCGTGAAGCGCGCCACTTTCGACGCCAACATCAAAGGGCTCAAGCTCAACTGGTCGCTGCCCCATCTTGTCTTTCCGAATCCGGCAACGCCGGATGGTCCGCCGCTGCCGAAGGTGCTTGCCGATCAGATGAAGCCGAGCCGGCAGCCGGAGTTCGAGCCGCCAGCCGGCTATTTCAAGGACTCCACGCTCAACATGCTGGCGGCGACCGGTCGGAGCAAAATGAGCCAGCTCGGCCCGCAGCTCGCGGCGATTCAAAAGAATTACAATGTGCCGGCGAGCATTATCGTCGCTATCTGGGGCCGCGAGACGGGCTTCGGCAGTGTCGACATGCCATTCGACGCGCTGTCTGCCATCGCCACCCAGGCCTTTATGGGCCTACGACCGGACGAGTTCAGGAAGCAGCTCATTGTCGCTTTGAAGATCCTGCAAGAGGGACATGCCACGCGGGCCGAGATGAGAAGCTCATGGGCCGGAGCGATGGGCTACACGCAGTTTCTGCCGTCAGACTTCGACAATTACGGCGTCGATTTCGATGGTGACGGCAAGCGCGACATCTGGAACACGATCTCCGATGCGCTCGCATCGACCGGCAACTCGCTGCACAGCCAAGGCTGGGACGGCAATCAGACCTGGGGCTACGAGGTGAAGCTTCCTCAGAAGTTCGATTGCACCCAGCAGGGACCCGATAAAGCGCGGCCGGTTTCGGAATGGATGAAGCTTGGCGTGGCGCGGGTGAAAGAGCGCCCATTCCCTGAGGACAAGCTCCAGGATCAAGCCTTCATGGTCTTGCCTGCGGGACTGAAGGGGCCCGCCTTCCTCGCCACCAACAATTTCTCGGTGCTGAAGCTCTACAACAACTCGGACGTATACGCGATTTTCGTGGGTCATGTGGCGGACATGATCGCCGCCAATGCGCCCGCAGCGTTCGTGGGCACCTGGCAACCGGTCGAGCGATTTCCCCGCGATCGCATTCAGCGCTTTCAGCAGGTCTTGGTCGCAAAGGGCTACGATGTCGGTAAAGTAGATGGGCTTGCCGGCTTCAAGACCCGCAGGACCATCGGCACGGAGGAGCAAAAGCGGGGCCTGCCGCTCACCTGTTATCCGAGCAGTACACTGGTCGATACCGTTCTCGACGAGGCGAGGGCTGCGGCGCAGTAGTCGGTAACGGGCTGAGAAGTCGCTCTTGCCCGCCTAGGTTTTGCCGGAGGTGCTTGGTAGATTTCCCGCCATGCGAATCATCGGAAACGCTAAGTCTTTGATCTTAAGGGCATGTTTGCTCGCAGCGGCTCTATTGGTGCTTCCGGCCGAGTCCTTTGCTGGCCGCGACCAGGCTTGTGTTCAGGCCCTGTGGCCAGCAGCGAGCGCTGCCGGAATCAAACGCGAGACCTTCGATCGTGCTTTCCAGGGATTCGCCTCCGATCCTGAAGTGGTCGAGCAGGCCAATTATCAGCCCGAATATGTGAAGCCGATCGGCGAATACCTGGACCGTCTCGTCTCGGACAAGCGAGTCGAGACGGGCAAGCAGAAGCTCGGCGAATATCAGGCTCTGCTCGGATCGCTCGAGACGCGCTATGGCGTCGACCGGCATGTCATCGTGGCCATCTGGGGAGTCGAGTCGAATTACGGGACGCAGCCCGGCGAGAAGAACGTGATCCGCTCGCTCGCCACGCTGATCTGCACCGGGACCAAGGCAAAATTCGCCAAGCCGCAGCTTATTTCCGCCCTCAGGATCCTGCAGCACGGCGATGTCTCATTCGATGCGATGAATGGGTCGTGGGCAGGCGCCATGGGCCATACCCAATTCATCCCCACCACCTACTCGTCCTTTGCCGTCGACCAGGACGGCGACGGCAAACGCGACATCTGGGGCAACATTCCCGATGCGCTCGCCTCGACCGCGAGCTATCTCAAGAAGTCGGGCTGGCAGACCGGGCAAGCCTGGGGCTATGAGGTTTCTCTCCCAAAAGGCTTCGATCCGAAGCGGGTAAGCGAGAGCACGCTGAAGCCGCTCAGCGATTGGCAGCGGATCGGCGTCGTGCGAGTGAATGGTCAGGCCTATCCTCGTCCCGCCGACAGAGCGAGTTTGTTCGCGCCGGAAGGTGCCCGCGGTCCGTCCTTCCTCGTGCTCAATAATTTCCGCACCATCCTGCACTACAACGTGGCGAAGTCCTACGCGCTTGCCGTCGGCCATCTTTCGGACCGGCTCCGCGGCGGCGGTCCTCTGGTGCATCCCTGGCCGACCGATGAGACCCACCTTTCGCTCGATCAGCGCATGGAATTCCAGCGGCTACTCATCACGCACGGCCTTCTGACCGGGGAGCCCGACGGCGTCATCGGCCCCGCGACGTTAGAGGCGGTCAAGACCTATCAGCGTTCCAAGGGGCTTGGGGTCGACGGCTTCCCGAGCCTCACTCTCCTCAAGGCCTTGCAGAAGGAGCCGCCGCCAGCAAATGCTGCGCCGCAACCCACCGCCGAGGGGCAGCCGGCAAATGTCGGGCAGGACGATACGGGGGCCTTGGCGCCCACACCGGAAGGGCCTACCACTGTTCCTAAGAACTAGCTGCGGGCGAGCAAAGGATCCGCACGGTCATGTTTGGTAGCGCGCGTTGCCTTGGCTTAAGTGCGGTGCCGCATTGGCGTGCCGCTTCGCTTGCTGCGATTGTTGCGCTGCTCGCAGCGGTGCTGAATTGCCTTGCACCCGTGCCAGCCACCGCGCAGCAAAGCAGTACGCAGCCGGTGCAACACAGCTATATCAACCCGTTTCCGACCGGAGACCGTTACCGCATTCTGGTGATCGGCGATTCCCTCGGCGATGGGCTGTGGCAGGGCCTCTATCGCGCCTTCCAGGAAGACAAGAATCTCGAATTCATCAATCGCTCCAAAGCCTCAGGGGGGCTCGTACGCAGCGACTCCAACAGCTGGGACTCGCAGCTCGCTGACATCCTGAAGAACGACAGGTTCCAGATTGCCGTCATAATGTTCGGCGCGAATGACGACCAGGCGATTAAGAGCGGCAAGGATTGGCTGAAGGTGGGCAGTGAGCCTTGGCGCCAAGCGTATGGCGAGCGGGTCGAGGCCATCATCAAGAAGCTCCGCGCCGCCAATATCGCGGTGTACTGGGTCGGGCTGCCCGTCATGCGGAGTCCCGACCAGAGTGCGGACGCCGAGATGATGAACGAGGTGTTCCGCGAGAAGACCTTCATCAACAGCGCCAAATATATCGACACCTGGAACGGGTTCACCGACGAATCGGGGCGCTTCAGCGCCTACGGTCCCGATATGAGCGGTCAGGTGAAGCGGCTCCGATCCGACGACGGCGTGCATTTCACCGAGCGTGGCTCCGTCAAGCTCGCCCATTTCGTGGAGAAAGAGATGCGCCGGGATCTGAGCCTCGCCAAGCTCGAGCGCAACATTCCGCTCGCTGGAAGCGAGGAGGAACAGGCCAAGATGATGGGCCGCGAGATTGTGCCCGCCAAACCCGCCGAAACTCAGCAGCCCGACGATTCCGCAGCGCCTGCGGGCGACCAATCCGACACCGCGGCAGCTCCGACCGACGCTGCAGCAACGTCCGCTGATGGCGCGCCTGCCGATGCAGCTTCTGGCACTACGCCCGCCTTGCAGCAAAGCCAGGTTGGAGAGGTTAGCGTGGTCAGGCCAGCCATGGACTCGACTCTGCAAGCGGCACAAGGCCTCCTTCCGCAAGGGGCGAACTCCTCGTTGCCCGAGCCTGAGATGATCACGAGCGAGCTCGGCAATGGGCTGACCGCAGTCGCCACGCTTTCCTCGGTGACGGATTTTTCGCTAAACTCGTCAAAGCCGCGCCTGCCGCTGTCGCAGCGGCCCTATTACAAGGTGCTCATCAAGGGCGAGCAGCTTAAGCCCAAGGCCGGCAGGGCCGACGACTTCGCCTGGCCCCCAAGCTAAGGCGTTTCCGGCAAGGACCTGCTAGCGCGGCAGGTCACTCTTGCCCATCAGGAACTTGTCGATGGCGTGCGCCGCCTGGCGCCCCTCCCTGATCGCCCACACCACAAGCGACTGGCCGCGGCGCATGTCTCCTGCTGCGAATACCTTCGGCCTTGAGGTGCGGTATTCGAGTTCGTTCGCCTTCACGTTGCCGCGCGCGTCGAGCTCGACATTGAGGTCCTTGACCATCCCTTCGTGCACCGGATGCAGGAAGCCCATGGCGAGAAGGACGAGGTCGGTGGGAATCTGAAACTCGCTGCCTGGTACCGGCTTCATCTGCGCGTCGAGGCGGACGCATTCGAGCTGCTCGACTTTGCCGTTCGATCCGATGAACCGGCTCGTCGCCACGCTGAAATCGCGCGCGGCGCCTTCGGCTTGACTCGAAGAGGTCCTGAGCTTGAGCGGCCAATGCGGCCAGGTGAGCGCCTTGTTCTCCTTCTCGGGCGGCTGCGGCAGAATCTCGAGCTGGGTCACTGAGACTGCGCCCTGACGGAACGACGTGCCAATGCAGTCCGAGCCGGTGTCGCCACCGCCGATCACCACCACTTGCTTACCCTCGGCGAGGATTGGCTCAGCATTGCCCTGCGGCTCGCCTGAGACGCGGCGGTTCTGCTGCGGGAGGAATTTCATGGCGAAGTGAATGCCGTGAAGGTCGCGGCCGGGGACCGCGAGGTCGCGCGGATGCTCTGCGCCGCCAGCGAGCAGCAGGGCGTCGTAGTCGTGCACAAGCTTCTGAACGCGCAAGTCGCGCCCGACATGGACGTTGCAGTGGAAGGTGACGCCTTCGGCTTCCATCTGCTTCACCCGCCGCTCGACGATGTATTTCTCCATCTTGAAGTCGGGGATGCCATAGCTGAGCAGGCCGCCGGGCTTGGCATGTTTCTCGAAGACGTGCACGTCGTGTCCCGCTCTCACGAGTTGCTGGGCAGCCGCCAAACCGGCGGGGCCTGAGCCGACAATCGCCACGCGCTTACCCGTCTTCGTCTCCGGCGGGATTGGCTGCACCCACCCTTCCTCGAAGGAGCGATCGGCGATAGCGCATTCGATCGACTTGATGGTGACGGGGACGTCGATGATGTTCAGCGTGCAGGCAGCCTCGCATGGCGCCGGGCAGATGCGCCCCGTCACTTCCGGGAAGTTGTTGGTGGAATGTAGATTCTCCGCCGCCACCTGCCAATCGGAGTGATAGACGAGGTCGTTCCAGTCGGGGATCTGGTTGTTCACCGGGCAGCCGGTGTGGCAGTAGGGGATGCCGCAATCCATGCAGCGGGCGGCCTGGCGCGTGAGCTCGGCCTCGCTCGGCGCAATGACGAACTCGCGCCAATGGCGAATGCGATCCGCCGCCGGCTCATAGGTCCGATCCTCGCGGTCGATCTCGAGAAAGCCCGTGATCTTGCCCATATGGCTCATGCTCTTTGGCCTAAGGCCAGGCGAACTGCCAACCGGTGAGTAGTCACCGTCTCTTGCGGCCCGTCAAGCAGGCGTCGCTGCCGCGCGTGACTTCCGCCTGGCATCGTCCTCCAGGGCATCTTAGCTCCTTCACCTTGAGGATTACTTGCCGTTGCCGGCGCCGCCATTGCCGCGGATGCCGATCTCGATCTCGCCAAGCCCGGCTTTGTCGGCGATCTGCGCCTTGGCCATCTCCTCGAGCGCCCGACGGTACTCGACCGGCATCACCTTGACGAATTTCGGCAGATAGGATGCCCAATCGTCGAGGATCGCCTTGGCCCGCACCGAGCCGGTGTAGTGGAGATGGTTCTCGATCAGCTGATAGAGCCGCTCCTCGTCGAAGCGCGTCATATCGGTGACGTCGACCAGCCCGTGGCTCTCGAGATCGCCGATCTGGTGCCGGCTCCGCTCCATCACATGGTTCTCGCTCGGCACCGGCTCGAGGTCGACCATGGCGAGGTTGCAGCGGCGCTCGAAGTCACCTGCCTCGTCGAGCACATAGGCGATGCCGCCGGACATGCCGGCGGCAAAGTTGCGGCCGGTAGGCCCGATCACCACCACCACACCGCCGGTCATATATTCGCAGCCATGGTCGCCAGTGCCTTCGACCACGGCGATGGCGCCTGAGTTGCGCACGGCAAAACGCTCGCCGGCGATGCCGCGGAAATAGCACTCGCCGGAGATTGCGCCATATAGGACGGTGTTGCCGACGATGATCGACTTCTCAGGCACGATGGCTGAGTCTTCGGTCGGGCGCACAATGATGCGGCCCCCCGATGACCCCTTGCCGACATAGTCGTTTCCTTCACCGACCAGATCGAGCGTCACACCATGAGCAAGGAACGCGCCGAAGCTCTGGCCCGCTGAGCCCTTGAGCCGCACCCAGATCGTGTCGTCTGGCAGGCCGGCATGACCGTGGCGCTTGGCGATCTCGCCAGACAGCATGGCGCCCGTCGTGCGGTTGATATTCTTGATCGGGAGGTCGAGCTTGACCGGCTTCTTCTCCTCGAGCGCGGGCCGGCACAGCTCGATCAACTTGCGGTCCAGCACCTTATCGAGACCGTGGTCCTGACGCTCGGAATTGTAGATCGCGACCTCCGGGGGAACCTCGGGCTTGTGGAACAGGCGCGTGAAGTCGAGCCCCTTGGCCTTCCAATGGTCGATCGCCTGGCTCTTATCGAGCACCTCGCTGTGGCCGATCATTTCGGCGAAGCTGCGGAAGCCGAGTGCGGCCATATATTCGCGCACCTCTTCGGCGACGAAGAAGAAATAATTGATGACGTGCTCCGGCTTGCCCTGGAAGCGCGCGCGCAGGACAGGATCCTGCGTGGCAACGCCGACCGGGCAGGTATTGAGGTGGCACTTGCGCATCATGATGCAGCCGGCAGCAATGAGAGGCGCCGTGGCGAAACCGAACTCGTCGGCGCCGAGCAGCGCGCCGACCACGACGTCGCGCCCGGTGCGAACACCACCGTCGACCTGCACCGAAATGCGGCCGCGCAACCTATTGAGCACGAGCGTTTGCTGGGTCTCGGCGAGGCCGATCTCCCAAGGCGAGCCGGCGTGCTTGATCGAGGTGAGTGGCGAGGCGCCGGTGCCGCCTTCGAAGCCTGCGATGGTGACGTGGTCGGCGCGCGCCTTCGACACGCCCGCCGCGACCGTGCCAACGCCAACCTCGCTCACGAGCTTCACGCTCACGTCAGCAGCAGGGTTGCAGTTCTTCAGGTCGTAGATGAGCTGAGCCAAATCCTCGATCGAGTAGATGTCATGATGCGGCGGCGGCGAGATCAGCCCAACTCCGGGTGTCGAATGGCGCACCTTGGCGATCACGGCGTCCACCTTGTGGCCGGGCAACTGGCCGCCCTCTCCGGGCTTGGCTCCTTGTGCCATCTTGATCTGCATCATGTCGGCATTGACGAGGTATTCGGCGGTCACGCCGAAGCGGCCTGAAGCCACCTGCTTGATCTTGGAGCGCATCGAATCGCCGTTCGGCAGCGGCTTGTAGCGGTCCGACTCCTCGCCGCCCTCGCCAGTGTTGGACTTGCCGCCGATGCGGTTCATGGCGATGGCGAGCGTGGTGTGTGCCTCGCGGCTGATCGAGCCGAATGACATGGCCCCGGTAGAGAAGCGTTTGACGATCCCTTTCGCGGGCTCGACCTGATCTAGCGGAATTGGCGTCCGTCCGATCTCCTCGGCCTTCTTGATGCGGAACATGCCGCGCAGCGTAAGCAGCTGCTCGGTCTGCTCGTTGATCTGCTTGGCAAAGGATCGGTACTTCTCCGGCAACTGACCGCGCACGGCGTGCTGAAGGTCGGCCACGACCTGCGGTCGCCACATATGTGCCTCGCCGCGCACGCGATAGGCATATTCGCCGCCGACATCGAGAGCCTCGCGTAAGACTGGCGCATCGGAGAATGCAAGCTGGTGACGCTCGACGGTCTCGCGCGCGATTTCGTCCAAGCCCACGCCTTCAACTTGGCTGTTGGTGCCGGTGAAATATTTGGTGACGAAGTCGCTGCGCAGGCCCACGGCATCGAAGATCTGCGCACCGCAATAGGACTGATAGGTGGAGATGCCCATCTTGGACATCACTTTGAGGATGCCCTTGTCGGTCGCCTTGATGTAGCGCTTGATGGCTTCCTCGACCGTCATCTCCTCGTCGAGCTCTGGCACCATGGCCTCGATGGTCTCGAAGGCGAGATAAGGATTGATGGCCTCGGCGCCGTAGCCCGCGAGAGTCGCGAACTGGTGCACCTCGTGCGCTTCTCCCGTCTCGACCACAAGGCCGACCGAGGTTCTAAGCCCGCAGCGGATCAAATGATGATGCACGGCGCTTGTGGCGAGCAGTGAGGGGATCGGCACGCGGTCAGGTCCGGTTGCTCGGTCCGACAGGATGATGATGTTCTCGCCGGCGCGAACCGCTTGCTCGGCGCGCTTGCAGAGCTTGTCGAGAGCCTTGCCCATTCCCGCCGTGCCCTGGTCTGCCCCATAGGTAATATCGAGCGTCACGGTACGGAACTGGTTGTCGGCGACATCGCCAATGCCGCGGATGCGCTCGAGATTGTCGTTGGTGAGAATGGGATGTGCCGCCTCAAGCCGCTTCTGCTTCGAGGTGCCTTCGAGGTCGAGCAGGTTCGGCCGCGGCCCAATGAAGGTCACGAGCGACATCACCAACTCCTCCCGGATCGGGTCGATCGGCGGGTTCGTCACTTGTGCGAAGTTCTGCTTGAAATAAGTGTGCAGCAGCTTGGGCTTGCTGGACAGCGCCGAGATCGGCGTGTCGGTGCCCATTGAGCCCACTGCCTCCTGGCCTGACTCGGCCATCGGCAGCATCAGGAACTTGATGCTCTCCTGCGTGTAGCCGAACGCCTGCTGGCGATCGAGCAGGCTCACATTGGTACGCGGCGTCGGCGAAGGAGCGCCAGGAAGCTCGTGCACGCGGATCTGGGTTCGGTCGAGCCACTGCTGATAGGGATGTGCCGAAGCGAGCTCAGACTTGATCTCCTCGTCGGAGACAATGCGGCCCTTCGCAAGATCGATGAGCAGCATCTTGCCGGGCTGGAGCCGCCACTTCTCGACGATCTCGTGCTCGGGGATCGGCAGCACGCCGGTCTCCGACGCCATGATGACGAGACCATCCTTGGTGACGAGGTAGCGCGCGGGCCTGAGCCCGTTGCGGTCGAGTGTGGCGCCGATCTGCCTGCCGTCGGTGAAGGCCATGGCGGCAGGACCGTCCCAAGGCTCCATGAGGCAGGCGTGATACTCGTAGAAGGCGCGGCGCTTGGCATCCATCAGCGGATTGCCGGCCCAAGCCTCAGGGATCAGCATCATCGCCGCGTGCGCGAGGCTGTAGCCGCCCTGCACGAGGAATTCGAGGGCATTGTCGAAGCAGGCGGTGTCCGACTGGCCCTCGTAAGAGATCGGCCAGAGCTTGGCGATGTCAGGACCGAACAGGGGGGAAGACACGCTCGCCTGGCGCGCCGCCATCCAGTTAAGGTTCCCACGAAGGGTGTTGATCTCGCCGTTATGAGCGACCATGCGATAGGGGTGGGCGAGCTTCCACGACGGGAAGGTGTTGGTGGAGAAGCGCTGATGCACGAGCGCAAGCGCCGAAGCGAAGCTCGGGTGGTGCAGGTCGGGATAATAGGCGCCGAGCTGATAGGCGAGAAACATGCCCTTGTAGACCAGCGTGCGGCATGACAGCGACACGGTATAGAAGCCGATGTCGTGTCCGCCGGTCTCGCCGTTGATGGTGTTCGAGATGACCTTGCGTAGAATGTAGAGCCTGCGCTCGAATTCGGACTCATCCTCGATATCGGGCCCGCGGCCGATGAACACCTGGCGGTGGGTCGGCTCGGTCTGGATCACCGATGCCGAGAGGCAGGAATTGTCAGTCGGCACGTCGCGCCAGCCGAGCAGCTTCAATCCTTCGGCGTCGCACATGCGGGCGACCACGGACTCGCAATAGATGCGCTGCGCGCGGTTGCGCGGCATGAACATATGGCCGACGGCGTAATGGCCTGGCTCAGGTAACGTGATCTTTAGGGGAGCGGTGACCTCCCTCAGGAAGGTGTGCGGGATCTGCACCAGGATGCCCGCGCCGTCGCCCGCGAGCGGGTCGGCGCCGACCGCGCCGCGATGGGTGAGGTTCTCCAGGATTTGGAGACCGTGCTTGACGATCTGGTGGCTCGGACGCGCCTTCAGGTCGGCGACGAAGCCGACGCCGCAGGCGTCGTGCTCGCGCTTCGGATCGTAGAGTCCTTGCGCTGGCGGCTGAGAGGGCCACCCGGGCGTTGAGAAACGTGAGAACACGCCACTTGAAGCCATCGTTACTGAAACCTCAGCCGCGCTCGCGTCCCAAGCGCGTGCGGGGCCACAAAAAGCTTTGGCCACAGCCGGGCCTTCATCACCGAAGGCGTTGATGAGCAGAAAGCGAAGAAACCGGCTCTTAGGCGGCTAGCGCCTTCGCTTTTAGGGAATGCGGGCCAGGACCGAAGATCGCCCCTTTAGAGACGAGTGCTTGGAGCCTTGCGCCGCAGCCTCCATGACAAAGGTCAGCAAGCCTGTCCTATTCGCCCTCAAAATGACAGATTTACAAGGCGCGCACAAGCAAGATTCCCTCCCCGTAAACTGATGCCGCGCTCCACTTTGGACGGACCCCAGGCCTACTCCTGCCTAACCCAGGGCACCG